>SDXZ01000100.1 GCA_004210805.1 Acidovorax sp. | reverse complement strand
CAGGCGAACTGGTCTTAGCCTTGCTCCGGCCGGCTGTCAAAAACGCTGTTGCGCTGCATCCATGGCCATACAGCGCATACTGTGACCATCAACCCTGATGGAGCTTTTAATGAGTCTTGTGATCCGCGATGCATCGCCCAGTGAAAAACGCGGCAACGCCATGTCGGCGGCCCTCGCGAAGGAGCAACTGCAGTACGCGGTCGACATCGTGCGGGAAGTCGTACCTCAGAACGCTGGAGATCCGACCTTGATTGGTGCCGTGCTCCAGGCCATTGCCATTAACTATGGAGCGGTTCCGCAACCGAATCGATAAGCACCGCAGTTGTATTTGGCGGTAGTGCAATAGATCGCATGGAGTGGAGCAGTCAAAGGCGCAGTTGCCGCCTCGGAGTCGCGTTGGCAGATGCGCCTGAAGAGGCTGCTTAGATTCGAGAATGCGTTTTGGAACCTGGCCTGCCCGGAGGGACTCGAACCCCCGACCTATAGCTTAGAAGGCTATTGCTCTATCCAGTTGAGCTACGGGCAGATGGGCTTTCGGCGGGTGAGGCCTACTTGCTGTCGAAGAACGTATGGGGCGCTTTTCGACTGCGCAATTGCACAGCCTTGAATGATAACCGGCACGGACGCGGCTTCCTGCGATATCCGCTTTACGGCACGGTCCATGCCGTGCTCGTGGTTGATGCGGTTATAACGAAGTGGCCTGCCCTCAACTTTGCAGCCGCAAACACCACCATTCCATGCCGCACAGCGTCACGCTCATTCACACGATTGCCGCTGCGCTCGGGCTGGCGCTCGCGTTGGGCTTCGTGGCAACGCGGCTTCGGCTACCTGCGCTGGTCGGCTACTTGCTCACAGGCGTGGTGATCGGACCTTTTACGCCCGGTTTTGTGGCGGACGGTGCCATGGCCAGCCAACTTGCAGAAATCGGCGTGATGCTGCTGATGTTTGGCGTGGGTCTGCATTTCTCGTTCGGCGATCTGCTGGCGGTGCGCAAGATTGCCGTGCCTGGTGCCATCGTGCAGATGATCGTAGCCACCGCGATGGGCATGGGGCTGGCGATCTGGTGGGGATGGAGCCTTGGTGGGGCGCTGGTCTTTGGTCTGGCGTTGTCTGTAGCCAGCACGGTGGTGCTGCTGCGGGCACTTGAAACGCTGGGCATCCTCGACAGTCACACCGGCCGCATTGCGGTGGGCTGGCTGGTGGTGGAAGACCTGGCGATGGTGCTGGTGCTGGTGTTGTTGCCGCCGTTGGCCGGTTGGCTCGGCGGCGAGGGTGGCGCGGCGGGGGTTGGCAGCGTTGATGGTCTGGCGCTGTGGCAGACCTTGGGCTGGACGCTACTGCAAGTAGGGGGCTTCGTCGTCCTGATGCTGGTCGTTGGCCGCCGGCTGTTTCCCTGGGTACTGTGGCAGGTGGCGCGTACCGGTTCGCGGGAGTTGTTCACGCTCTGTGTCGTGGCGGCAGCGGTGGGGATTGCGTTTGGATCCGCTGCACTTTTTGGCGTGTCGTTTGCACTGGGGGCATTTTTTGCTGGCATGGTGATGCGAGAGTCGGAGTTCAGCCACCGCGCCGCGCAGGAGTCCCTGCCGCTGCGCGATGCGTTTGCCGTGCTCTTCTTTGTGTCGGTGGGTATGCTGTTCAACCCCGCCGTGCTGTGGGACCGACCCGTGCAGGTCCTGGCGGTGGTGGCTATCATCATGCTGGGCAAGACGCTGGCTGCGGCAGCCCTGGTGCTGGCGTTTCGCTACCCGCTCAACACGGCACTGACTGTGTCAGCCAGCCTGGCGCAGATTGGCGAGTTCTCCTTCATCTTGGTAGCTCTTGGCTCGTCACTCGGCCTGCTGCCGCCGGAGGGCGCAAGCTTGGTGCTAGCAGGCGCGCTGATCTCCATGGCGCTCAATCCGATGCTGTTTCACGCCATTGCACCGCTGCAAACGTGGTTGCTCGCAAGGTCCGAAATCGCGCGGCGGCTGGAGCAACGTGACGATCCTCTGGCGGAGCTGCCTATGACCACGGATGCGCGCTACCTTGCAAGGCAGGTGGTGCTCGTCGGATACGGCCGGGTTGGGCGCCGGGTGGCCAACGCGCTGGCGGCCAATGACATCCCCTTTGTGGTTGCAGAGCAAAACCGCGAGTTGGTTGAGTCGCTGCGCCAAGCGGGCGTTGCGGCGGTCTTTGGGGATGCGGTAGACCCGGCGGTGCTGATCCAGGCCCACATCGCGCGCGCTGCGATGCTGGTCATTGCGACGCCCGACACCTTGAACGTGCGCCAGATCATCCAGACGGCGCTCACGTTGAACCCCCAGATCGAAACCGTGGTCCGCAGCGCGAGTGGGGACGAGGCCCGGCGTATTGCACAGGAGTGCGGCAGCGCCGTGTTCGTTGCCGATGAGGCGCTCGCCCAGTCCATGGCGCGCCACGTGCTGGAGCGCACTGAGGCGCGGCTTGCGCAGCACACCGGCCCGGCGTCTCTGCATGGGCGGGTGTGAGACACGGGCATGGATTTTTGAGGCTTTTTTGGCTTCTAGCGTTTGTTTTATAAGCGTTTATAGCTATTAATTTTATAGCAAATGGTTCAAGCGCTTCCACACTCCATCAAAGAGTGTGCAGGGCTTGTGCGCCGACTCGCACGCTGTCATCCGTTTGGATGGGCAGCATCTTTCCACTGTTCCGCCGGTCACAGGGGTGCGCAGTCCTGGGCCCGATGCAGGCCGTGCCAGCCGCGCCGCGGGCGGCCACTTCGTCAAAGCACCGTGTCAGCGCTCTAGCATGGGGAGAGCTTGCAGCTGAATCTTGCAAGCCTCATGCAGGTGGGCTCAGGAGCGGCGGACCGTGAAGGCGATCAAGCAGCCCCCCAAACCGTCGCACAACCTCAATCAGTTTCTTCAAATACCAGCGCTGGCGGCGCCATGATGCGTGCCGTGTTCCCAAGCGCGTCGATCACATGGTTGGCGAAAAAACTGTTTTGCGTGTCGGGCTCCAGCGCTGCCACGGCCAGGTTGGCCCGGGGCTGATTCAGCGGTACGTAGAAGCTGCCAGCGGGCACATCGATGGCGCTGCGCATCGGCGCCACCTGCACGCGCACGATGCCCGTGCCACCGGCAATGGTGCCAATCACGTCCTGCCGGTCGCCCGATTCCCGTGCGGTTTCGCGGTAGACGTCGGCCAGGACAGAGCCCGGCTCGGCCACGCGCATCACTTGAATACCCAGGAGCTTCAGGCGCTCCACCGCGGCGGTCGACTGGGCCGACAGCCAATAGCCGCAAGGCCGTGCGCGGGTCTTCGTGGGCCGCAAGGTCAGCGATGAATTCCATTCAACCTTGATCTGGCGGTCGGCTCCGGTCTCGGGGTCGAGGAAGTCCAGGTCGCGCTGGGTGGGAGTGGCTGCTGCTTCGATCACCACTTGGTCGCGGCAGGCCTGGGCGCTGATGTCACGGACCACAAAAGAGCGCACTTGCTCCAGGTTGCCGGCGCGCTCTGCGGTGCTGCGCAGGGCACTGGTGATGGCAGTGATCTGCGAATGCACGCGCCGCTGGATGTGCATGCGCCCAATGCCTACGCCGCGGGTTTCGATCAGCAGGCTTACGGTGTTCTTGAGGCCGTTCACATTGCGGCCGGTGTCCGGCTGTGTGCCACCCATCGAGATGCGTTTGTCGTCGGGGTTGTTGGAGGTGGTGTAGTACCAGTCGCTGGTCAGCCCTTGCGCCTTGAGGGCGGCCACCATGGGTTGGTGGTACCACTCCTGCGAGGCTTTGGTAAGGAACTCCGGATAGTTGGCTGTGGTGGCGTACTGCAGCAGAGCGTCATAGCGCTGCACCGCATTGAACTTCTGCAGGTAGCGACCCGCCACCGTGTATTCATGCGCGTCCACCACGAGGATGGGGCGGTAGTCGTTGACCACCTTCGCCAGCGCACGTGCTTCTGGTGTGTTGAGCAGCAGATGGTCGCGGTTCATGTCCACACCATTGGCCGTGACGCGCGTACCAGCGGCAGCACCGTCGGGGTTGGCCCGCGGGACAATCACCACGTTGATGCGGTCCAGCAGCGGCTCGAGCAGGCCTTGCGTCAGCTCGCGGCTGATGACCAGCAAGGCTTCGCTGCCCGCGGGCTCGTCGCCGTGCTGCTGGCCGATGAGGACGACGGTGGGGCGACCGCTGTTGTCCAGTTGGGCGGGCTCGGTGCCTGCAGCGCGCGTGGCAAGCAGTCCCAGGATGGGTTCACCCCGTTGCGACATGCCCAGGTTGAGCAGCTTGGTGCGGGTGGGCCCACGCGGTGCCGGGTCTGCCAGCGAGTGCATCCACTGGCTCAGTTCGGCGTTGGTGGTGAAAGCCCTGCGCTCTGCGTTGAGCCCTGGCGTGCCATAAGCCACGGCAGGGTCCGGGAACCGAGCCGCCACGGCGGCGCTGTAGGGCGGTGCCATCGGGCCATCGTTTTGCACCACGAGCGGTGCCGACGGCGGCAGCGGGCTGGTGATCACGCCCTGGCGGGGAGGCTGCGACACCTGCGGTGCCTGGCCCAACGGCGTCGGCACCACAGTGCCCTGCTGTGCACGGGGTGGCAGCGGTGCGGGCGCGTTGGGGCGTGCTGTCGGGTTGGAGGGCCATGGTGGCAGTGGGGTGCTTGAGCACGCCGCCAGCAACACGGCGGCCAGCAAGGCGGAAACCTTCCATGGCATTTGCGGCAACGGTGAGGAAAGCGGCGATGGCTCCGAGTTGCGCGGGGCGCGTCGGAAGAAGGAGTGCATGGTCATGTTGGTTCTGCCAGTGGGGCCGCCGCGCGGCTTTGTTACGGCGATGTTACCTGGGCACTCCAGCCCTACCGTGTCAGCGTACATCCCGTTGCAAAGGCCCTGTTGACACCCGCAATCGCTCGAAAAACCACCATACGGGCGGCGGCGCGCCAGCAATCCCGCGTTAACTACGCTGCGGCAGTTCGCCTACAGGTGCAGCGGGCAGGGTGGAAGCTGGCAAGGCGGGAGAAGCCGCCGGGGTAGGTGGGGAGGCCGTGTGCATCTTCACCCGCAGCAGCGCCCTGACAAACCCGTGGTCCGAGCGCGATCGGTCGCGGCCTTCGTGCAGATGGTCGTTGAAGTAGTCGACTCTGCGCACATCCCCAATGCTGTTGCGGCCGTTGTACAAGAACTCTTCGGAAACCAGGATCTGGTCCAGCACGCTGGGCGAGCCCTGGTGGATGTGAGAGTACGCCACGTCCTTCTTGAGCGCCGCATCGCCCTGCAGCTCATACGCGTTGAACAGCGCCACATCGCGCGCGCTGCGGTCGTAGGCAATCTCATTGGTGGCGCAGATGAGTTGTGTGGTCACGCTGTCCGGCGTGTCGTTGAAATCGCCCAGCACCACCAACGGCACGCTGGTACGGTGCAGCAGGTCGATCACCAGGCAGCGCAGGGCCATGGCTTCAGCGCCGCGCATCATGAGCGAGCGCAGCGACGCAAGTGCCATTACTTTGGGGTCGTCCCGATCCTCCAGCGCGCCGCCCTGGGCATCTTGCAAGAACTTCGGCCGCTTGGACTTGAGGTGCGCGGTCAGCACGTACCAGCGGCGGGCGTTCGAAACGGGTGTGCACGCCCAGGCCCGGCACTTCGACCTGAAATCCGGGCGGAAACTCCGCGAACGATTGCAGGGCATCGACCTTCAGCCGTGTGGCGATTCCTACGCGCGGCGTACCCTGTGCACCCGCGTGCGTCGCGTTGTTTTCAGCGCCGGGCACTGCGACGAAGTCGTAGCGCAACCCGCTACGGCCCAGGGCACCCTTGAAGGCGGCGTCGTCCCACACTTCCTGCACTGCCAGCACATCGGCATTGAGCATGCGAAAACGATCACCCAGCCAGTTGAGCTTGCGGTCGAATTCGGCCTCGGTATACGGGTCCTGGTTGGCATAGAACATGCGCCCCGGGTTGGCCAAATTCAGCACGTTGCAGGTGGCCACCATCAGCGTGGCCAGGGGAATGGGAGTTTCGTTGGGGCGCATGAGGGGGCGGTGTTGAGATAATGGACCGCACACCCGGCCGCCGGGAAGCCCGGCTCAACCTGCAGGTTGCAGCGCGTGGCCAGACAGTACGTGCAGTCCAGCCGGACGCGACTGTACGGCATGCACCAGTGCCCGCGCCACGTCTACGCCCGGGCGGGCGCGGTAGTCAGCCGGAATCACGGGGTTGAACCAGCGGAAGAGCTTGATCGAGACGGTCTCTGCACGGCGTGGTGCCTGGTGCAGAGCCTGGCGTTCGCCCATGAGAAGCGAAGGGCGCGCAATGACCAATGTCTCAAAGCCCAGCGCTTGCAGATCGCGCTCGACTTCGCCTTTGACACGGTTGTAGAAGATCGGTGAGTGCGCGTTGGCGCCCATGGCGGTCACCACGCCGCAGCGTGTTGCACCCGCGGCCCGCGCCGCATGCGCTGTGGCCAGCACGGCGTCGTAGTCCACAGCGCGAAAGGCACGCTGGCTGCCTGCAGCGGCCATCGTCGTGCCCAGGGTGATGTACACATCGTTCACAGCGGCCAAGCCACTGGGTAAAAGCGGCTGCGCAGTGAAGTCCACCGCGTGCAGGTGCAGCCGTGGGTCGCTCAGCGCGGGTGCGCGCCGGCCGCGGGCGTGCAGCACATGCACCGCAGCGGGTGCCATGGCTGCGTCGCCGACCAGGGATTGCTCAGCGGTTAAAAGAGCCGCGAGGACCGCCTGGCCCACGAGGCCCGTTGCCCCGGCCACCAGAACCACCCGTGCCTCCGCCATAGCCGCCACCTCCACCGTTGCCGCCGTTGCCACCACGATAGCCGCCGCCACCGCGGCGACCGCCGCCCATGCTGTCTACGCTCGTGCGCATTGGATCAGGCTGGCCGCCTGCAGCGCCGCCGGCGTGGCCGGAACTGCGGTGGCCAGGATTGGCGTGTCCCATGTGTGTGCCCAGGTGGGCATTGGCGCGGGGAGGTTGGGAGTCGTCGTAGCGGTTGCCGCCACCGCCGCTTTCGTAGCCGCCACCACCGCCGCCGCCGCCGGAGCGACTGCGTGCAGGTGCCTGGCCGCCGGCGCGTGCGCCGCCCTGGCCACCACCGCCGGCACGGCCGCCACGCGGGCCATTGCCGCCACCACCACCCGCTGCTGCGCCACCGCCAGCGCGGCCGCCACGGCCACCACCATTGCCGCCACCATTGCCGCCACCGGCAGGGCGGGGGCCGCGTTCGCCACCACCGCCGCCAGCGCCTTGGCCAGCCTTGTTGGTGCGGATGCGGTCCATCATTTCGCTGCGGGCTGCCTTGGCTGCGGCCTGCATCACGTCACGGCTCGGGGGCTTGCCTGCGCCGCCCCAGATGGTCTGGCGGCCCATGGCAATGGGCTCGGCTTTCTCGCCGGCGTCGGGGCCGAAGCCCTCGATGATCTGAACAGGAATCTGCTGCTTGGTGAAGCGCTCGATGTCCATCATGAAACCTTCTTCATCCATGCAGACCAGGCTCACGGCTTCGCCACTGTTGCCGGCGCGGCCGGTGCGGCCGATGCGGTGGACGTAGTCTTCCGAGACGTTCGGGATTTCGTAGTTCACGACATGCGGCAGCTCGTCGATGTCGATGCCGCGGGCCGCGATGTCGGTGGCCACCAGCGCGCGAATGTCACCGCTCTTGAAGCCGGCCAGGGCCTGTGTACGGGCGCTCTGGCTCTTGTTGCCGTGCAGGGCCATGGCGTTCACGCCGTTCTTGGTCAGGAACTCGGCCACATTGTTGGCGCCGAACTTGGTGCGGGTGAACACCAGCACCTGGCTCCAGTTGTGCTGCTGGATGATGTGCAGCAGCACTTGCTTTTTCTTGCCGCGGCCCACGGGGTGGATCACCTGGGTGATGCGCTGCACCGTGGTGTTGCTGGGCGTGACCTGGATGCTCTGGGGGTTCTTGAGCAGGGTGTTGGCCAGGTCGCGGATTTCGTCGCTGAAGGTGGCCGAGAACAGCAGGCTCTGCTTTTCGCGGGGCACCAGGGCCAGCACCTTCTTCACGTCGTGGATGAAGCCCATGTCCAGCATGCGGTCGGCTTCGTCGAGCACTAGCACCTGCACGGTCGACAGGTCCAGGAAGCCCTGTTGCTGCAGATCGAGCAGGCGGCCGGGAGTGGCCACCAGGATGTCGACGCCGCGCTTGATGCGGTCGATCTGCGGGTTCATGCCCACTCCGCCGAAGACAACGGTGGAGTTGATATCGAGGTACTTGCCGTATTCGCGCACGGACTCTTCCACCTGGGCGGCGAGCTCACGGGTAGGCGTCAGCACCAGGGCACGGATGCCCTTTCCGCCGAACTTGTTCTTGGGAGCAGCGCTTTGCGAAAGGCGATGCAGCAGGGGCAGGGTGAACGCGGCGGTCTTGCCGGTGCCAGTCTGCGCGCCGGCCAGCAGGTCATGGCCTGCAAGGACGGCGGGAATGGCCTGGGCCTGAATGGGCGTTGGGGTTTCGTAGCCCGTTTCGTGCACGGCCTTCAGGATGGCAGGAGCCAGGTTCAGTTCGTCAAATGTCATGTCGTTGAATGCGCCCATCCGGGGCGCTGGGTATCGGCCTGTCGTACAACCGGGGGGTTGCCGAGCCAGTCTCAAGCCGACGAGGTTCAAGGGTGGGAGCCTGGAAGCTGATGCTTCCTTCGTCCCCAGCAGTGTGCTGATGTCGCAGGCAACTGGAGCCCGCTACGGTGGGTATTGTCGCATGGCCCGATAATCTCGGTTTGCACGCAGAATTTCTGCTCACTTTTGCAGGTTAGACACTCAATGGCCCAATACGTTTTTTCCATGAATCGCGTCGGCAAGATCGTGCCCCCTAAGCGGCAGATCTTGAAAGATATTTCCCTGAGCTTTTTCCCAGGTGCCAAGATTGGCGTGTTGGGGACCAACGGTTCGGGCAAGTCCACCCTCCTGAAGATCATGGCCGGCCTCGACAAGGAAATCGAAGGCGAAGCCATCCCCATGGCGGGCCTGAACATCGGCTACCTCCCCCAGGAACCCCAGCTCGACCCCACGCAAACCGTGCGCGAGAGTGTGGAAGCGGGCATGGGCAAGCTATTTGCCGCCAAGGCCCGCCTGGAAGAGGTCTACACCGCCTACGGCGCCGAAGACGCCGACTTTGACGCGCTGGCCGCCGAACAGGCCGAGCTGGAAGCCATCATTGCCACCGCCGGTACCGACTCGGAACACCAGCTTGAAATTGCCGCCGACGCACTGCGCCTGCCCCCGTGGGACGCCAACATCGGCGTGCTCTCGGGCGGTGAAAAGCGCCGCGTGGCCTTGTGCCGACTGCTGCTGTCCAAGCCCGACATGCTGCTGCTCGACGAGCCGACCAACCACTTGGATGCCGAATCGGTGGACTGGCTGGAGCAGTTCCTGCAGCGCTACTCGGGCACCGTGGTGGCCATCACCCACGATCGCTACTTCCTGGACAACGCCGCCGAGTGGATTCTGGAGCTGGACCGTGGCTCCGGCATCCCGTACAAGGGCAACTACTCCGACTGGCTGACCCAAAAGGGTGCCCGTCTGGAAGCTGAACAAAAGGGTGAAGAAGCCCGCGCCAAGGCCCTGAAGAAGGAACTGGAATGGTCGCGCCAGAACCCCAAGGCCCGCCAAGCCAAGAGCAAGGCCCGCCTAGCCCGCTTTGAAGAACTGAGCGACTTCGAATACCAAAAGCGCAACGAAACCAACGAAATCTTCATCCCTGTGGCGGACCGTCTGGGCAGCCAGGTGATCGAGTTCAAGGGCGTGACCAAATCGTTTGGCGACCGGGTGCTGATCGACAACCTCAGCTTCAACATTCCCGCGGGCGCCATCGTCGGCATCATCGGCCCCAACGGCGCGGGCAAGTCCACGCTGTTCAAGCTGATCGCTGGCAAGGAAAAGCCGGATTCGGGCGAGGTCGTCATTGGCTCCACCGTCAAGATGGCCTTTGTGGACCAGCACCGGGATGACCTGGCCAACGACAAGACGGTGTGGGAAGACGTTTCCGGCGGACTGGACATCCTCAACGTTGGCAAGTTCCAGATGGCCAGCCGCGCCTACTGCGGGCGGTTCAACTTCAATGGCGGTGACCAGCAAAAGAAGGTGGGCATGCTCTCCGGTGGGGAACGCGGGCGCCTGCATCTGGCCAAGACCCTGATTGCGGGCGGAAATGTGCTCATGCTCGATGAGCCCTCCAATGACTTGGACGTCGAAACTTTGCGTGCCCTGGAAGACGCGCTGCTGGAGTTTGCCGGGACGATGTTGGTAATCAGCCACGATCGCTGGTTTCTCGACCGTATCGCCACGCACATCCTCGCAGCCGAAGGCGACAGCCAATGGACCTTCTTTGACGGCAATTACCAAGAGTACGAAGCGGACAAGAAGAAGCGGCTGGGTGAAGAGGGTGCTAAACCCAAGCGCATGCGCTACAAAGCTCTGAAATAAGCCGTCCGTAGGTGGTTTGAAGGCCTGAATTAACGCCTCAGGTCAAGTACGATTGCATCTGGAAACCTCTCGTCCGCCCCTCCCCACCATGACCCAGCCTGCTTCTCCGTCGAGAACTGTTTTCCGTGCCTGCGTCGTCAACGCCGTGCGCGGGGGCGAGGCGTTGATGCAGCAGTTGATCAAGGTCACCCAGGGGGCGTTGACGGGGGAGGAGACGGCGGTACGCAATATTCAGCAGCGCAATCTGGTCAGTGACAGCCTGCGCTTGCTGAACCAGCACGAGGCCGCGATGGTCAAGGGCTACCCGATGGCGCTCCTGGAAATCTTTGCCGAAGGCCCGTCCATCGGCAAGGGCCGCAGTTCTGCCGAAGACACCGGGATGGACTTCGGCGAACTCTCGCTCATGGATGAGAACGAGATGCAGGCCCAGGTGGAGCTGTCCAAGGCCCAGCAGTCTGCGCTGCACGCCACTGACGCGGTGCTGGCAGAACTCAACACGCTGGTGAGCTCCGCACAAGGCCTGCGCAGCGTCCAGCCCGAACGCAACCCCCTGCGTCCTGAAAGCTACATCCGCGCCCTTCAGCAGGTGGTGGGTGACACAGGCGTTTTTGCCGAAGTCCGCCAGCTTTGGATGCAGCACATGCGCGACCTGCTGGGCAAGCTCCTGGTGGACGAATACAAAAAAACCGCTGCGAGCCTGCGCGAACACGGGGTGCAACCCGTGGGTTACGCCGTGCTGGGGACCCCTTCCGGCAATTCAGGCCGGGGCGGTGGGTACGGAGCCGGCAGCGCGAACACCGGTATGGGCACGGGTTACGGCGGCGGGTATTCCGGCTACGGCAACTCCATGGCAACGCCCGTGGGGGACTACGGCAACACGGGCTATGGCCGGGGCAACGGCCCCTCGACCGGGTGGAGCGGCGACTCCATGCAATCGCAGATGGGGCCTGGGGCAGCGGCTGAAGAGGCGCTGCTGACGGTGGGCATCCTGCGCCAGATGTTGGCGGGCGGCGACCCATTTGATCCGCGGGCCTACGGTGCCGTGCCTTCGCAGCCGGTCGCGCTGCAGCCTGTGTGGGTGGCTCCGGCCGGTGTGGGCGTGCCCGTGCCGGCGGTGGCGCACGGTGGCTATATGCCTGCCGGGGCCGCAGCCGAGGCGATTGAAGACATGGCTCAGCTCGAGCGCCTGGTGGGGCGGCTTGCTGGCGGCAGTCAGTCAGCCTCGCTGCCTGCGCCTTTGTCGGGCTGGCGTGGGCCGGGTGTCGCGCCGGTGGTATATGCGGCCATGCCGATGGAGGCCGCCACGCAGTCGCCGGCCGTGGCCATCGAGGTGGTCAGCCGCATGATGGAGAACATTTCGCAGGACACCCGCCTGCTGCGGCCGGTACAGCAGGCCGTGAAGAGCCTGGAGCCCGCGCTCAAGCAACTGGTGCAGCACGACGGGCGGTTCTTTACCGACGGGTCTCACCCTGCGCGCCGCCTGCTCGACGAGCTCACGCAGCGCAGCCTGGCCTTCACGGCAGAGTCCACGCCAGGCTTCAGCCGCTTCATGCGCCTGCTGCAGGGCGCCGTGGACCATCTGACCGCCAACGAGATCAAAGACGCTGGACCGTTCGACACGGTGCTCAAGGCGCTGCATTCCGCATGGGATGCGCAGGAGCAGAAGATCAAGGCCCATCAGGAGGCCCAGCAAAAAGCCCTGCTGCACGCCGAGCAGCGCGAAATGCTGGCCGAGAAGATCGCGGCCGATATCCGCAAGTTGCCCGATCTGGAGAATGTGCCGGCTGACGTGCTCGACTTCGCCGCGGGCCCCTGGGCCGACGTGATCGCGCTGGCGCAGGTGCTCAAGGCGGAGGACAACACCGACGAAGACCCGGGCGGCTACTTAGCGCTGGTGCCCGTGCTGCTCTGGAGTTCCCAGCCCGACCTCACGCGCAAAGAGCCCGATCGCCTGAACGAGGCGATTCCCAGCCTGCTGGCCAAGCTGCGCAAGGGGCTCAAGACCATCAACCATCCGGCGGTGCAGACCAGTGCGTTTTTGCAGCGGCTGGTGGGCTTGCACCAATCGGCCTTTGAAAAGCCCGCGCCGGCCCCTGTGGCGCCGGCTCCCGAACCTGAAGCCGTGCAGGAGCCTTCAGCCGAAGCACAACCGTCTGCCTTGCAAGCCGCTGAGACGCCCTCCGCCGGCAGTGCGGCGGAAGACAGCGCTCAAGCACCGGTGGAGGCCGCCCCAGACCCGTATGCCGATTTTGTGATTGGTGCCTGGGTCGAGCTCATCACCAACGGGCGTTTGGTGCGTACCCAGCTCACCTGGGCCAGCCCGCATGGCACGTTGTTCCTGTTCACCGCCCCCGATGCAAGCACGCAGTCCATGACACGGCGCATGCGTGACAAGCTGGCTGCCGAGGGCTCGCTGCGCGTGGTGCCAAGCCAGCCAACCACCGCACGGGCGCTAGACGCCGTGGCTGCCGGGTCGCCCCGCAAATCCGCGGGCGGCCCGTCCTCAGGGTCTGGATCGGGCTCCCGGTCATCCACCAAGACACGCTGAACCCGCTGCCGGGCTGTCGCCAGCTCCATTCAGTGCGCTTTCTGCCCTAGCCTGTCCGGGTTCCTGTGTATGGGCATCACTGTGCGGCGATGCGCCTCATGCCATACCCGCTCCTCGCTGCGGCTCACCTCAAGCCCGCAGAAGCTTCTTGCGCACCAGGTGAATATGGTTGCGCAGCGCGTACAGCTCGTCCGCATACGACAGTGGCACGCTCACCTTTTCAGCCTGCGCTTCGAGCGCGTTCAGGGCCTTGAGCAACTCGGCCGAATCTGCCTTGCCCGCCTCCATGTCGTTCTCGATCTCGCGCAGGCGGCCGTACCAGCGAAACACGCGCGAGCGCACCCTGAACTGGTACAGCGGCGGCACGATGCGCGACAGCGGCAGCATGATGGCCAGCAAAATGCCCAGCACCAGCCACATGCGCTCAATCAGGTTTGCCATCCAGAAGGGCAGGTAGCGCTGCAGCACCGGCACCGGCTCGTTCATCGCCCGGTCGCCTTCCTTGGCAATGGGCAGTTCGCTATTGCGGGAGTTCGGAAACTCCCGCGCTCGGTTGAACCAGCCCGAACCGCCATGCAGCTTCTGTGCGTTTTGCGCAAACAGGGTGAGCAGCGCCGGGTGCGTCGCGTCGCGCGCCAGCAGTGAGGTGGTGGATGCCACCAGCCGCACATCCCGCCCCGGCACGTTGGACGCCAAGTCCACCACCCCGCGCGGCAACGTGACCGGTGTCAAAAAGGGAAAGCGCCGTGCATAGGCCTCGTGCTGGGCAAAGTCGAGCAACTGCACGCCCGGGGTTTGCAGCAGCATCTGCACCATCAGCGATTCAGGGGCCGATGCGAACACCAGCGCATCAAGCTTGCCTGCCAGAAACGCCACAGTCGCTGGCGTCTGCTCCAGCCGCGACATCTGCACGGAACCGGGCTCCACCTTGTTGGCCTCCAGCAGCCGCTCCATCAGCTTGGGCACACCACTCCCGTCCGAGCCTACGTTCACGCGCCAGCCGCGCAGCTGGCGCAGGCTGTCGAGCTTGGGCGATTTGTAGGCGCGCTCGGCAGAGTCGGCCCGGTAGAACAACCATACAGGCTCGACAAACAGGCTGCCTAGCGAGACAAGGGCATCTGCATCCTCGGGCTGCAAGTCGGCGGTGCCACCTTGAACAAACGCGACGTCGGCCTTTCCCTCGCGCAGCAGTTGCAGGTTGTGCGAAGACCCATCGCTGGGCAGCAGCACCACCTCGATGCCGTCGACCGCCAGGGCTTTCTGGTAGCGCTTGCCGAACTCCTCATACGCACTTTGCGCGGGACCGGTGGCCAGGGTCACGGTCTTGGGTGGATTCGGGTTGAGCCACCAGTACGCCAGCATCAGCAGTCCGACCGCCAGAAACGCCAAGGGGCCGGCTGACACGATCAGGTCGCGCAGCGAAAGCAGGGTGTTGCGGAAAGCCTGGGACATGAATGGAGCGTGAAGGGATATTTGCGAGGCGCAAAGTGCGCGCGGGTCAGCGCGGCCGCGGTCGGGAAGGTGTTGGGGCACGGCTGCTCGGGTGAACACCCAGCGACCAGGCTGCAGATTATCAATGCACGCGATCCACGGCCACGACCACGCCAGCCGCAGGGCCCCGAAGCCTTCATACCATCGGTGGGTGAGGGCGCGCCCGGCCGGCATCATTTGTCGCAGGCCGTGGCAAACTCCCCAGCGACGGGGTCGCCCTTGGCCTCGCCACCCTGGCCCGCCGTCATGCCAGATCGCAGATTCTTGTCAGCCACGGGATCAGCAGCCCAACCCTCGTGCCCAGCAACCGACCTTCCGGGAAGCCCCAACCCATGTCCGATGCCCGCGTCAAGAAACTCCTTGAAGACCTTCGCGCCCTGGACGCCAGCCGCTACGCGCTGGTGCTTGCCGTACGTGACAAGGTTCTGGGGCTCGACCCCTCGGTGACCGAAGAAGTGAAGTACGGCGGGTTGCTGTTCTCCGCAGGCAAGGCTTTCTGCGGTGTTTTTGCCTACACCAAACATGTGTCGCTCGAGTTTGGCGACGGGGCTGCGCTGCCCGACCCGCACGGCGTGCTGGAGGGCAACGGCAAGCTGCGGCGGCACATCAAACTGGTTGTTTTGGAAGACCTCCAAACCCGGCACGTGCCTGACTATTTGAAGGTGGCCTACCAGCACGCCACCAAGGCCTGAACGCAGGGGTCGGGCGGAGCCAGCGCCTTCGGCCAGTCAGCAGTTCAGGCCGCGTGCCGCACCGCGAGGCCGGTCAGCGCACAAGCAAGTCGCCAGCACAAGGCAAGTACAAACCCTCGGTCGTCGTGATCGACCGTGCAGCGCGCGCGGCACGTGCCGTGGCAATGGCAGTGGCCTCTGCGGCCATGGTGGCCAGGACCATCATGCCCAGGCTCTTGCCCGCGCGGCCAGTGCCCAGGCTGAAGAGCGTATCCCCGTCCGACATCGTGTGCACGGGGTTGATGCTGCGCGCCAGGCCATCGTGGGCAGAGACTGCCAGCCGGTGGGCCTGCACCTTGGTGATAACCGCGTCGGTCGCGACCACGCCGATGGTGGTGTTGGTGCCCGCGAGCAGCGGCTGGGGCGGATCCCCGCGCAGCAGGGCGCGCCGGGTGTCGCGCAGCGCGAGGCCGTCATCGGTGCGGGCGCCGGCGATCACCTGGGTCGTGTCCGGGTCGATCACGTCGCCCAGCGCGTTGCAGGCGATCAAGGCGCCGACGGTGACACCGTCGACCGTAACGGAGGCGGTACCGATCCCCCCCTTCATCGCGCGCTGGATGCCAAAGATTTTGCCCAGCGCTGCGCCAGTGCCGGCGCCCACATTGCCTTCGGCCGGGTCGGCAGTGGTGGCCGCATCACACGCCGCATAGCCGGCGGCGGCGTCAGGGCGGATGCGCATATCGCCCACCAGCAGGTCAAACAGCACGGCCGCGGGCACGATGGGCAGGCGGCCCACGGCCACGTCGAATCCGATGCCGCGTTCCTCAAGCCAGCGCACAGCGCCGGTGGCCGCATCGAGCCCCCACGCGCTGCCACCGGCCAGCACGATGGCGTGCACCTTGTCCACCAAGTTGGAGGGGTGCAGCAGATCCGTCTCGCGCGTGCCGGGCGCGGCGCCGCGCACATCCACGCCGGCCACGGCGCCCTCGCGCGTCATGATGACGGTGCAGCCGGTGGGGCGGCGGGTCTCGGTGAAATGGCCGACTTCAATGCCGGCTACGCGGGTAATGCTGCCGGGGTCGCCGGCGAGGTGGGGGGCGCTCATGGCTGCTGATTATGGGTGTGTCCAATAGCGCGGTCGGTCGCGTCAGGGCGCCTTCTCGATGTGCGTCACGTGGTACCCGCCCTCGACCTGCTCGGCGCGAAACCGCACCTTGTCACCGGCCTTCAGCCCCCGGGCCGAGTTTGCGGCTGGCCAGCTGAAGACCATGGTCATGGGGGGCATGTTCAGGTTCTTGAGCTCGCCATGCCGCAGCGTCACCTTGAGCGCCTGGGCGTCCAGGCGCACGATCTCGCCTTCGCTGAACTCCACCGCGGCGGCTGGAGGCGCGCCGTCGGTGGGCACTGCGGCCTGCACCGCGACCGGCGCTGCTGGGCCGCCGTGGTCCTCCCCGTGGTCATGGTCATCCCCCGCGAAAGCATTGGCTGCGCTGAGAAAGGCCGCAGCAACCCAGGCGGTGCGCAAGCCGGGGGCGATGCGGCCTCGGTGGCGGGCCCTCATGCCGATGCTTTCGGGTGGCCTGGGTAGTTCTTGAAAACGCGGGTGCTGCCGTCGCGCGCCACGAGGAGCACGGCGTAAGCATCCTTGCGGCCGCCGTAGGCGGGGCCGTCCATGCCGGGCGAGCCGATGGGCATGCCGGGCACGGCCAGGCCCAGGGCATCAGGTTTTTGCAACAGCAGGGCGCGCACATCGCTGGCGGGCACATGGCCCTCGATCAGGTAGCCGCCGACCAGCGCGGTGTGGCACGAGCCCAGTTTTTGCGGCAGACCCAGGCGGGCACGCACCGCGTTGTTGCCGCTTTCGTGCACTTTCACCTGAAAGCCATTGGCCTGTAGGTGATCCACCCAGTCTTTGCAACAGCCGCAGTCCGGGTCTTTCCAGACTTCAACGGCCGTTGGGGCCGCCGCTTTCGCTGCGGCGGGGACTGTACTGGCGGTCAGCAGCGCCATGGCGGTAGCCATCCAGGCGCGGCGGGTGGTGTGTGGGGTCACTGATGGGTGCGTCATAGGAATGCCTTTCATTTCAATCTCAGTTGTCTGGTCTTGTTCAGCCCGAGCCAGCCCAGCCTCTGCGCTGGCTGGCTGGCGCGCGCCAGCGAGCTGGTGAGGACCAGTTCGCCGCGCAGGGTGCTCCCGTTTGCAACGAGCGGGAAGGGCGCTAAGCAATTGAGCAGCGCTTTATTTCGGCACGACGGTAATGGTGCCGGTCATGCCCGCTTGGTAGTGGCCGGCGATCAGGCAGGCAAAGTCAAAGGTGCCGGGGCGGTTGAAGTTCCACACGATGTCGCCGTGCTGGCCGGGCTTGACGTGCGCCATGGAGGGCTCGTCGTGCTCCATGCCCGGGTGCTTCACCATCATCTCAGCGTGCCGGTCCAAATCGGCTTTGGTGCCGAGCACGATCTCGTGCAGCACCTTGCCTTTGTTCTCCGCGCGCAGCCGAACCGTTTCGCCCTGGCGCACTTCGATGTGGCGGGGGGTGAAGCGCATGTCGTCCGTCATGCGCAGCGTGATGGTGCGGCGTGCGGCCGAGGGGTCGCCCGCGATGCCCCAAGCCTTTTGCGCCTTGGCGACGGTGGCTCGCGCAGGCGCGTGGGCGGTGTTTTCATGGCCAAAAGAGGCTCCAGCGCTTATCCATAAAGCACTTATAGCTATCAATTTAATAGTATTCATAAAAAACATGTGTTTTGCGATGTGGGAGGTGTCGGGAAGGCCGGGTCTGCCAAAAGCCGCGCGTGCCGGAGGTTCTTCTACAGGGCTCGCTATCGGCGCTGACAAGCAGCGGGTGAGCGGGGCAGCGGGGCGTACCAAGCATTCCCCGGCAGCGAACGACACAGCAGTGCGCTGCGCCCCGGCGAGCCGATTTCAGCGGCTTTCGGGTTGGCAGACGCACTTTGGGCGTCAGAGGTCAGCCGATGGGTGGTTTGATGGCCAGTGCTGCGGACGCACTGTGGAACGCCGCGGAAGCCGTGGGCAGGGCGCCGCCCAGGGCGCGGTGGGCGGGCGTGGTTGCAATCAACGCTTCCAGCATGGCTGCATGGCAGATGTCACAAGCCGAACACGCAGTGGCATGGTGGTCGTCTCCGGCGCACCCCGCAAGGTCGCCATCACCGGGGGGCGTCACTGCGATTTCCGCCGCTACCGCATGCGTGGAAGGGTCGGGGGCCGCATCTGCGGCGGGGATGCCGTGTGGGACTTGGCCGTCTGCGAACGAATGCGCGGTGTGGTGTCCTGCATCGGCCCGGACCTCCGCCGGCCCGGCTCCGTGGCCGGCATGGCTTTGTACCGCCAAGGACGGAGCGACACCCGGGTGCAGCGGCGCCAGCACACCAGCGGCCATGGCCGTGCCGGTGAGGCCCCGGAGGACCAGCACCACCATCAGCACAAGGTAGAAGCCGCGACGCATCGAGGAATGATACCGACGGGGCCCTCATGGTTCCTGGACACCTTTTCTAGGCGTGCGGACCCGCCGTACGGGTTTTCCGCCATCCGGGATTAAAAAGGCATGGTTTTTCGCATCTCCGGCGTACGATGTAACGATATGTTGAGTGCCGCGTCGCCGCCGCCGAAAACCAGGCTCAGCACACCTTGCGTGCCGTGGCAGCCAGCCAGCAGCGCCTGATTCAGAACACCCGGGAGTTTTTGCTCAAGCTGGCCACCATGCCCCAGGTGCACCGGCCGGCAGACCCGCAGTGCGGGGCTTATCTGGCCGAGGTGCTGTCGCTCAATGCGAGCTACGTCAACATCGGCGTGCCGCAGGCCAACGGAGACCTGCTGTGCAACGCGCGGCCGCTCAAGGCCCCGGTCAACGTATCCAACCGCCCGTATTTCCAGAACGCGGTCAACCAGCGCGAGTTTTCAGTCGGGGCGTTTCAGATCGATCGCGCGGCGCAGGTCGCCAGCGTGAACTTTGCGGTGCCGGTGGTGCCGCCCGACAGCCAGCAGGTGGTGGGCGCCGCGGTGGCGGTGGTGTCGCTGGAGTGGTGGAGCCGGCGCCTGGCCGACCTGAGCTTGCCACCAGGCGCCGTGGCGCGCGTGACGGACGCCGACGGGCGCGTGGTGGCCCGCTTTCCGCCCGAGGCCACCGAGCTTGGGACGCAGCTGGCTGACGCCGACTTCAGCGCCGCCATGGAGCGCTCGGGGCAGGGCGCGCTTCAGCGCAGCACCGCCGCTGGATCGCACCAGTTGATGGTGTTCCAGCCCCTGATCGAAGCGGGTGGCAAGGCCGTCGCCACCATGAGCCTCACGGTGCCGCTGGACCAGCTGTATGCCGCCGCCAACCGCACCATGTGGGCCGAGGTCGCGGTGTTGCTGGCGGGCCTGGCGCTGTCGTTTTTGCTGGCGCACGAGGGCGTGCGGCGGGGCGTGGCAAAACCGCTGCAGCGCTTGCTGAAAGCCACCGACGACCTCGCGCGGGGCCGCTATGCACCCGAGGCCCCTACCACGGGCCTCGCAGAGCTCACCGAGCTGGGCCAGCGGTTTGACCGCATGGCGCTGACCCGGCAGAACGCCGAGGCGCAGCTGCGCGAGAGTGAAGAGAACCTGTCGATCACGCTGCACTCCATCGGCGACGGCGTGGTGGCCACCGATGCAACAGGGCGCGTCACGCGCATGAATGCGGTGGCAGAGCGACTGACAGGCTGGCCCCTGCCCGAAGCGCTGGGCAAAGAACTCACGGAGGTTTTCCGCATCGTCAACGCCACCACGCGGGAGCCGGTGGTGGACCCGGTGCAGATGGTGGTGACCAAGGGCGAGGTGGTGGGCCTGAGCAACCACACCACGTTGCTGGCCCGGGGCGGCGCCGAGTACCAGATCGCGGACAGCGCCGCGCCCATTCGCAATGCGCAGGGCGATATCGTGGGCGTGGTGCTGGTGTTCAGCGATGTGTCGGAGTCTTACCAGGTGCGCAAGCAACTGGAGTACAACGAGGCGCGTTTTCGCACCCTGACCGGGCTTTCGTCCGACTGGTACTGGGAACAGGACGCGCAGTTCCGCCTGGTCCACGTGGACGGACGGGCCAGCGAACGCCTGATACAAGAAGCTGCCGCGCACATCGGCAAGACGCGGTGGGAGTTGCCCGGCCCGGGGACAACCCCCGCGCGGTGGAAGGCCCACCGGGATGCGCTGGAGCGCCACGAGGAGTTCCGCGATTTCGAGTTCCAGCGCAATGACCTGTCAGGCCGGCCCCGCTGGGTGTCGATCAGCGGCACCCCCATCTTTGACGACGACGGCACGTTTCGCGGCTACCGCGGGGTGGGCAAGGACATCACCGCGCGCAAGCGCGACGAGAACGAACTGCGCATTGCGGCGATTGCGTTTGAATCGCAAGAGGGCATGGTCGTCACGGACCGCGACACCGTGATCCTGCGCGCCAACCGGGCCTTCAGCAAGATCACCGGGTATGGCACCGACGAGGTGGTGGGCAAGCGCGCCGGTCTCTTGTCTTCGGGGCACCACGACAAAGCGTTTTTTGATGCCGTATGGGCCAGCCTTGCAGACACGGGGGAGTGGAAGGGCGAGATTTGGAACCGCTGCGCCAGCGGCGAGGTGAACCTGCATTTCGTCGGCATTACGGCCGTGACCGACGGCAGCGGCGAGGTCACGCACTATGTCGGCACGCTGAGCGACATCACCCAGCGCGCGCAGGCCGCGCGCGAGATCGAGCACTTGGCCTTCTACGACCCGCTGACCCATCTGCCCAACCGCCGCCTGGTGCTGGACCGGCTGCAGCAGGCCTTCGCGACCAGCGCGCGCTCGGGCCTGCACGGCGCGTTGCTGTGCCTGGATCTTGACCACTTCAAGACACTCAACGACACGCTGGGCCACGACATGGGCGATGTGCTGCTGCAGCAGGTGGGGCAGCGCCTGGTGGACTGTGTGCGTGAGGGCGACACCGTCGCCCGGCTGGGTGGCGACGAGTTTCTGGTGCTGCTCGAAGACTTGGCCGCGCTGCCGACTGAAGCGGCCGAGCAGGCGCAGGACGTGTCCGAAAAAATCCTCGCGGCGCTCAATCAGCCGTACCAGCTCGCATCCCACCACGTGCACAGCACCACCAGCGTGGGCGCCGTGCTGTTCAATGCTCAGAGCCAGACGGTGGAAGACCTCGTCAAACATGCGGATCTGGCCATGTACGCGGCAAAGACGGCAGGGCGCAACGCGATTCGCTTCTTCGATCCGATGATGCAGGCCGCCGTGACGGCCCGCGCCGCGCTGGAGAACGATCTGCGCACAGCGCTGGCGGCGGGGCAGTTCTTGTTGCACTACCAAGTGCAGGTGGCATGCGGCGCACGCACCGTGGGCGCAGAAGCCTTGATACGTTGGGCCCATCCCGTGCGTGGCATGGTCGCGCCGTCCGATTTCATACCGCTGGCCGAGGAAACCGGCCTCATCCTGCCGATCGGCCTGTGGGTGCTGCAGACCGCCTGCGCGCAGTTGCGCCAGTGGGCGGACCACCCGGCCACCGAGCCCCTGGAATTGTCGGTCAACGTGAGCGCGCGCCAGTTCCGGCAGCCCGACTTCATGGAGCAGATCCGCACAGTGCTGTTGCACACGGGCGCGCGGCCCGAACGCCTCAAGCTGGAGCTGACCGAAAGCCTGGCGCTCGACAACGTAGACGACACGATTGCCAAGATGAACGCGCTGCGCGCGCTGGGCCTGGGCTTTTCACTGGATGACTTTGGCACCGGGCAGTCGTCGCTGTCCTACCTCACGCGCCTGCCGCTCGACCAGCTCAAGATCGACCAGAGCTTTGTGCGCAACATCGGCATCCAGCACACGGATGCACTCATCGTGCAGACCATCATCGGCATGGCGCAGAGCCTGGGCATCGACGTGATCGCCGAGGGCGTGGAGACGGAGCAGCAGCGCGCTTTTCTGGAAAAACACGGCTGCAGCCTGTGGCAGGGCTATTTGTTCAGCCGGCCCGTGCCCATCGATGAGCTGGAGCGATTTTTGCGGGCACGCGCACCGCAGGCATAGCGTCTATGCGGCCCGCACGCACCGGGTTGCCCATTGCGAGCGCCGCGCGCGCTATTCAGGTGGCCATGTAGCGGCCGGGCCGGTGGTTGACCGCCAGCACCATGTTGAGCGCCACGGCGCCCGCCACCGACACGGCCGCGCGCAGGGGCTCGACCGTCCACAGGGCCAGCAGCAGGATGCAGCAGTCCACCGCCATCTGCACCTTGCCCGCCCGCCAGCCGTAGCGGTCTTGCAAATACAGCGCAGCAATGCCTACCCCGCCCAGGCTGCAGCGGTGCCTGAACAGCACCAGAAAGCCAGTGCCGGTGATCAACCCGCCCGCAATGGCGGCGTACAGCGGCTGCAGCTGCGCGAATTGCAACAACTGGGACTGCAGTTCGGTGAGCAGCGACAGCAGCAGCACCGCGATGAACGTCTTCACCGTGAATGCACGCCCCAGCTTGCGCAAGGCCAGCCAATAAAACGGCAGGTTAAGCACAAAGAAAATCTTGCCAAAGCCGATGCCGGTGGCGTAATGCAGCAAGAACGCCAGTCCGGCGGTGCCGCCCGTCAGAAGCCCGGCGCTGGTGAAAAACGCGACTCCCACCGAAATGAGGAGCACGCCGGTAAAGACTGCCATCGCATCTTCCGCCAGCGAGTGCGGTACCGCCGTGGGGGCCGTGGCGGTCGCCAATTCATGCGGTTTAGAGGGGGTGGCGAGAGAACGCTGCATAGTGCGCGGCAGGTGAGCCGTAGGGGCGAAACGGGACGGATTGGACCACGCAAGCGCCATGCCGGATTTGTGGCGCATCAAACGAGCGCTTGCACCCTATGGCCGCTAACGCCGCAGCATGGCCCCTAAATCCTGGGCCACCCCTGGGGCCACAACCCGCGCCATGAAGATGTAACACCTGCAACCCTGCAGCCTCCTGGCCGAAGCGCTGCCCGTTCCTGCGAAAATACGCGGTTTTGCCCAAGGGGGACCCGTTCCCTGTTGCCCCGTCCCGCGGAGGGGGCAAGCGCAGTGATTGGTTTTCCAGGGATGTATCCGCACCACAGACTCAACAACTCAGGCCTCGTTGTACTGCTCCAGCAATGGACGCAGGCCGGCTTGGGTGCGGGTCCAGCGGGGCGCAGCGATGTGGCGGAGCAATTGGCGCCGTGGCTGAGCACGGTCGACGCGGTCACGCTGAGCCGGTCGCTGCACGCCATCGAGTCGTTTCCGGACGACCTGGTGCAAGGGGTGGAGGGATCGCAGGAACTGGACTTGCATGCGCTGGAAGACTTGTTTTTGCGTGGGAAGGCAGAGCTGACGGCAGCGATATCGGCCAAGCCAGTGCCCGCCAAACCCGCACGCGAGCGGGCCGACAACACGCGCGCAGATGCGCCCGATCCCGCAGCCGAAGCCGAGTTCGGGTTTCACGCGCCGCGCTATCTCGGGCTGCAAAAACAAATGGACGCCAAGTTGCTGGCGCTGCGTGCGCAGATACGGCACGGGGTGTCGCAGGGCTCCCGCGCGTTGCGGCAGCTGGCCGCGCTGGACTCCGTCATGGAGCAGCTGATTTCGGTCCGGGTGCAGCGCCTTTGGGCGTCCTTGCCGGCCTACCTGGACCGGCGCATGGCCCAGTTGCGCCGGGATCACCAGCTTCGGCTTGAATCTTTGGGGCTCGACGATGAGCCCCACCGCTGGCGGCAGCCCGGTGGGTGGCTCCACGCTTTCGAGCGGGATCTGCAGGCGCTGCTGCTGGCCGAGATGCACGTGCGTCTGCAACCGATCATGGGCTTGCTGGAAGCAGCCCGCAACGAGAACATGGAACGACAGGAATGAACAAGAGTGTGATGACCGCCGTATTCGCCCTGGGCCTTGCGGCCGTGGGTTGGGTGGGTTGGGGATTTGTCGGGACCAGTCCTCTGGCGCTGGTGTTGACGCTGCTGATCGGTGCGGTGTATGTGCTGGGCGCCCTGGAGCTGATGCAGTTTCGCAGGGCCACCACTTCGCTGGCGTCTGCGCTGGGCGATGCGCAGCAGCCGCCATCCGAGCTCGGCCCCTGGCTCGAGCGCCTGCACCCGTCGCTGCGCCACCCCGTGCGCCAACGCATCGAGGGCGAGCGCATGGCCTTGCCGGGCCCGACCCTTGCGCCCTATCTGGTGGGCTTGTTGGTCATGCTGGGAATGCTGGGCACCTTCCTCGGGATGGTGATGACGTTCAAGGGCGCGGTGTTTGCGCTGGAAACGTCCTCGAACCTGGAGGCTATCCGTACGGCGCTGGCAGAGCCCATCAAGGGGCTTGGCTTGTCGTTCGGCACTTCGGTGGCGGGCGTTGCTGCGTCGGCCATGTTGGGCCTTTTGTCCGCGATGACCCGCCGGGAACGCCTGGCCACTGTACGGCTGCTCGACGCGCGTATCCCGACGGTATTTCGGCCCTTTTCTGCAAGCCACCGCCGCGACGAAACCTTTCAGGCACTCCAGGCGCAGGCGCATGCCTTGCCCCTGATTGCCGAGCGCCTGCAAGGCTTGGTGGAGGGGCTTGAACGCCGCCACGGAGAAGTGGCCGAGCAGTTGTTGGGGCAGCAGAAGAATTTCCACAGTGAAGCTTCGTTGGCTTATACCCAGCTGGCTGGTGCTGTCGGGTCGTCCCTGCAGGACATCCTGGGTGCCAGCGCCCGGGTAGCCGGCGAAACGCTGCGGCCCGTGGTGGAGCAGGCCATGGCCGAGCTTGCGCAGGAGTCGCAGCGCGCGCATCAGCGGCTCACCGAGTCCACGGCGGCGCAGATGCAGGCATTGGCAGGGCAGTGGGAGGGTACGGCGCGCCGGGTCTCCGAGACTTGGACGTCGGCTTTGGAAGACCAGGCCCATACGCAAGGCCGGCTGGTGGCCGATCTGGACGGCGCGCTGAAGTCCGTCACCCAGTTGTTCGAGCAGCGCTCCGGCGCGTTGCACTCTGCCTTGCAGGACACGGTGGTGCAGTCGCACGCGGCACAAAAGGCCGCTGACGAGGAGCGCCTGGCCGGCTGGCGCGCGTCCATGGAAGACATGGCGCAGGCGCTGGCGGCGCGGTGGGAAGACGCGGGCACCAAAACCGCACAGCAGCACTACGAAGTGTGCCGCGTGCTCGAAGGAACCACCGCACGCCTGGGCACGGCGCTGGACGCGACAGCGCAAGCGCTGGAACAACGTTCTGGCGCCATGCTGGCATCGCTGCAGGACACGGTCGCGCAGTCTCATGCGGCTCAGATAGCAGCCGACCAGGCGCGATTGGCCGGATGGCACGAATCCATGGCGGGTGTCGCCACATCGTTGACTGCCGAATGGCAGCGCGTGAGTGCCGAGACGTTGGCGCGGCAGCAGGGCGTGTGCGAGTCGCTGGAGACCGCGATCACAGGCCTGACTGGCCGCGTGAGCGAGCAGGTGGCACATACCCTGGAGGGCACGACGCGGTGGATGGACCAGTCGGATGCACTGATGCGCACCCGCACCGAGGCTGAAATGCACTGGCTGCAGGCGCAGGGCGAACGCATGGATGCCCTGGCCGGCGTCTGGCGCACTGAACTGGCGGCACTGCGGGACGCCGAAGCCGAGCGCGGCCGTGCGGCGGTCGACCGCCTGGAGGCGCTACAAGCCGCTGTGGCGCAGCACTTGGCCACGTTGGGTTCCGCGCTCGAAGCGCCGCTCACGTGCCTTTTGCAGACCGCGTCGGATGTGCCGCAAGCGGCCGCCGAGGTCATTGCACAGTTGCGCAAGGAAATGACGCAGTTGAGCGAACGCGACAACGTCGCCCTGGCCGAGCGCACGGCCATGATGGAGCAACTCGGCACCTTGCTGCAGTCTGTCAATGAGGCGGCGGTCCAGCAGCGCGGCGCCGTCGAGTCGTTGGTGGGCACCGCGGCGTCGGTGCTGGAGCAGGCGGCTGACAAATTTGCAGAGGCGCTGCAAACCCAGGCCGGAAAGGCCAACGAGGTGGCCACGCACGTCGCCGCCAGCGCGGTGGAGCTGTCAAGCCTGGGCGAAGCATTCAGCCATGGCGTGGGGTTGTTCACTGCGAGCAATGAGAAGCTGATGGGTGGCCTGCAGCGCATCGAGGGCGCGATTGGCCAGTCCCTGAGTCGCAGCGACGAGCAACTGGCGTATTACGTGGCGCAAGCGCGCGAAGTGATCGACCTGAGCATTGCGTCGCAACAGGGCATCGTGGAAGACCTGCGCCGTCTTAATGTGAAGTCCACAGTCGCCCACGAGGTGGCCGGGTGATGGGCATGGACGACGTCATCGACAACGCCATGGATGAGGGTGGCGAGCAGACTGCGCCTGTGTGGGCTGTGTTCGGTGATCTCATGGCGGGTTTGCTGGGCGCGTTTGTTCTGGTTCTGGTGGGCGTGCTGGTGGTGCAGGTCGATCTGGTCGCCAGCCTTCAGCAGGAGGTACAAAAACGCCAACAAGAAGAACAGCGCCGCATGGCCCTGGAAAAGGCGTTGGCTATCCCCCTGGCCAGCGGCCGCGTGACGGTGAACGACGGCCGCATCGGCATCAGCGGCAGCGTATTGTTTGGGGCCGGCTCTGACGAACTGCGGCCAGAAGGCCGGCAGCTTTTGAAGAGCCTGGTGCAGCCGCTGCAGGTGTACCTGCGCGAGCGCGACGAGATGCTGATGGTCAGCGGTTTTACCGACAACACGACGCTGCTGCGTGGCAACCACCAGCGGTTCGCCGACAACCTGGAGCTGTCAGCGCAGCGGGCATTGACTGTTGCGCGCGCTCTCATCGAAGAAGGCATGCCGTCATCGCAAGTGTTTGCTGCAGCCTTTGGCGCGGAGCAGCCGGTGGCGTCGAACGCCGACGAAAAGGGCCGCGCGCAAAACCGCCGTGTGGAGATGGCGCCAGTGCCGAAGGCGTCCAGCACCAAGGCCGTCCCGCATGGGTGAGCCCACGCTCGCATCGCTGCGCGCCGAAGGGGCGGACCGCCACGACCCTGTGCGCTACCGCTATCTTGAGGTACTGGCCGCACGTCTGCCAGACCAGCCTGCGGCCGTGCAGCAGGTGCTGGCGCAGCGGCTGCAGCAGGCGGTCACGGCCTATGCAGAACGTGCCCGCGCGGTGGGCGGGGCCGATACTGGCGGGGTCGGTGTGAAGGGTCCTTCGCCCCTGGCCGAACTCAACCGTGAGCTCGACGCCCGCGCCCAGGCCGATGCAGATCAGGTGCGCATGGAAGGCGGCGCCAGCGCGTCGGCCATGAAGAGCGTGCGTGAGTTCAGCGAGGTGTGGGCACGCATTTCTGCAGAGCAGCAGGTGGTGAAGGCGCTGGACCGCGGGCCGGAAAACGCGGGGCCACTCAACCCGCACAAGCTGATGCTGCGTTCGATCAGCCTGATGCGGGACGTGTCGCCGGACTACCTGCGGCGCTTTTTGTCTGCGATGGGCTCGCTACTGTGGCTGGAGCAGGCGAACGCGCGCCCCAAAAACCTGGGCACCCCACCCAAAGCAGCACGGGCTGGCCGCGCGAAAACCTGAAGATTGACGGGCTGACATCCTGCGCTATTGGGGGGCACAGGGTTGGGGGCTGATCTGGTCAGCCCCGGCGTGGGCAAGGACTACTTACTGCTTTCCTGGTCAGCAATGTGGCGCTGCAGCCGTTCGTTAGACTGATTGAGCGCCTCGGCGGTTTCGCTCAGTTGCTGCTCCAGCTGGTCCGTGCGTTCCACGGCCGCTTGCAGGTCGGCCTTCAGGGCGCTGGTCGGGATCTGGGTGGCAAGCACCGCATGAACCACATCCAGTTCGTTGGCCGCTGCGCGGATTTGTTCGGCCGATTCCTGGTTGTCACTCAGGATCTGCGCCATTTCGGCGTCCTGGGTCTTGTCGGTTGCGCTAGGCATAAGTCAATCTCGCTGTGTATGAAGAATCGGCTTCTTCCATGGGGGACGCGGCGCAATCGCCTACAGGCCGGGAGAGCGGGGGAGGTGACATTGTAGGCAGCATCACTACAAACAGAAAACACAGGTCGTCCGATGCCACTCAATACCATTCTTGTCGAAGACAGCAAAACCATCCAGGAAACCTTGGTCCCCGCATTGGAGGAACTGGCGGACGCGCGTGTCGTCGCCATTGCTGCGACGGCGAGTGGCGCTACGCAGGCCCTGGCGCAATGGCGCGAGGACTGGCAGCTGATGATCGTGGACCTTTTCCTTAAGGAAGGGTCGGGTATCGAAGTGTTGCAGGCTCTGCAGCGCAGCGGCCGATCGCGGGCCACGCATGGAGCGAACGACGAAGCGTCGGAGCAGCATGTGTACGTGCTGTCCAACTACGCCACAGCCGACATGCGCCGCCGCTGCAAAGAGCTGGGCGCCGACGAGGTGTTCGACAAGTCCACTGAACTCGACGCATTTTTCGAATGCTGCAGCAGTTTGCCGCGCCGGGTCGGTGCCGCAGGCGCCGGCGCCGTCGCCTCTATGACCCGTTAATCCAGCGCCAGCCCGGGTTTCGGGTTTGGGGTCGTATCACCCGGCTTTGGCTTTTTTGAGTGCCCGGTCGATCAGCGCCGTGATTTCAGCGGTCGGCACCATGGGTTGAAATGCACTGACATGCGCACGCCCGGTGTTGCCTTTCGGCAGCCGGGCCAAGAGATGGCCTAGCGGCACCAGGGCGAGCCTCCCCAACTGACCCGCCACCTCGCGCCAATCACGCACCTGATGCGCATAGCCCAGCATCGCCCAGTGCGAGCGCCAGTGCAGCCGCGCAGAGGTCTGGCCCAGCACGTGCGCGGCCTCCAGCCAATGCCAGCGCTCTGCGTGCGTGGCTTGCGGCTGTTGCGCAAAGCCGCGCAGCAGGTGCTCGAAAGCGCGGCTCTGGTGGAGCGGGGAGGGCGTATTCGTAGCCTCTATCTCTTGATTCGTCTGCTCGCGCTCCTTTACATACCGCTCGACCAAGGCTCGCCAACGGCGCTGTCGGTGCCGATAAAACACCTGCGCAAATGCCGCGCTCAGCGGTGTCATCAGCCACGGCAGGTGGCGCGCTACCACTTCGATGTCGTCGGTGTACAGGGTCCGGCCACCGGGCAGCGGATGCAGCGTGATGCGGTGGTCCCACACGCGCATGAGTGCGCCTTCCCCGTTGTCGCGCAGCGTGGGCCAGGCGCCCTCGTGCAGTGCAGGCTCGATGGAAATGCGCACCGTCTGCGGTCCCATGGGCAGCACCCCCAGCAGCCGCATGTGCAGCGAGAGTTCGCCCGGGGACCACGTGGTGGGCCAGGGTGTGCCTTTTGCAGGCTTGAAGTGCATCAGTGGGGCCGTGATGTGGCGGAAGACGGCGGTGCTTTGCAGCTGGGCGGCGACCCACTCGGGTGGCGCGGCCAGTGGCGTGGAAAGACGCACGCGCATGTCAGTGGCCCTCCCCGGCAGGGCTCGCGGTGCTGGCCAGCTCCTGGCGCGCCTGGCGGATCACGCTCCAGCCGCCGGTGATGGCAAGCCCCGCCATGGCGGCCGCCACTGCCAGGTCGGGCCAGGCGGTGCCAGTACCAAACACGCCCAGGGCCGCGATCATCACGGCGACGTTGCCCAGCGCGTCATTGCGGGTGCACAGCCACACGCCGCGCATGTTGGCGTCGCCCTCGCGGTAGGCGTAGAGCAGCGCAGCTACGCCCAGGTTGGCGATCAGTGCCAGCACGCCCACAGTGCCCATGGTCAGCGGCTCGGGCGGGATGCCCTGCCACGCGCCCCAGGCCACACGGGCTACCACCAGCCCGCCAAAGGCGAGCATGCTGACCCCCTTGACCAGAGCCGCCCGGGCACGCCACGCCAAAGCCATGGCCAGCACCCACAGCGAGAGCGCGTAGTTGCCCGCATCTCCCAGGAAGTCGATGGCGTCCGCCAGCAGGGACGCCGACCCGGACTGCAACCCAGCCCCGATTTCGACCAGGAACATTGCGGCGTTGACGAGGACCGCGACCCAGAGGATGCGTCGATAGCGCGGGTCGGCACTGGCGGCGGCGCCGTGGTCGTGGCTGTGACCGTTGTGGGGGTCATGGTGTTGGCAGTTAGCAGACATGGCGTGTGTTCTTTCTAAAGTGTTTTGGGGAGCAATGGCATGATTGGAAACCTTAAAGTCACTTGAGAGTCAAGCCATGGCACCGACCCTTGCGCAATCTCCTCAATACCGTATCGGCGAGGTGGCCCGGCAGTCGGGCGTTTCCGCTGCCAACATTCGCTACTACGAGAAAGAGGGCTTGCTGGTGGCCGGTGCGCGTGAGGACAACAGCTATCGCGTCTACAACGGCGACGACGTGCACCGCCTGCGGTTCATCCGCCTGTGCCGCGCGATGGACATGTCGCTGGATGAAGTCCGCACCTTGCTCGCCCTGGACTGGAGCCGCAAGGCCGATTGCGAAGCTGCGCGCGACACGCTCGACGACCATCTGCAGCATGTACGCAGCCGCCTCGCCGAGCTGCAGGCGCTGGAGGCCGATCTGCAGGCGCTGCGCAGCCGGTGTGACGGCTCCCACGCGCACTGCCACATCATTGAAGCGCTGCACGAAAGGGCCGACGCCCAGCCCCTTGCCTCGGTCACTTCCACCGGTGTGGGCAAGCGGCATGTGTAGCGCCGACGGCAGCTGGCATTCAGCGCATCTGCCGGCGCGAGGGTGTGAGCAGCTGTTTTCTGCTCCAGAGAGGGTTGCTCCTATATTGATAGCTAAAAGTGCTTATGGAATATGCGATAGGGGCCAAAAAGTATCAAAAAACCGCCCGTCGTGCCGGGCCCGGCTGCTTAGAGGTGCGCCGCTATGATCCGGCCATGATCGCGCGCTTACCTGGTCTGTCCCTGCCTGAACGTGTGTGGAACACCGCGCAGCGCTGGGCGGTGGCCTGGTGGCGCATCCTTTATCTCGGGGCGGTCGTGCTGGTGCTTGTGCTGTCGCCGTCCAGCTATGGCAGGGGCACGCGCCGCGCGCTGGCGCGCCACCTCTACCTCGACACGGCGCCGGTGCTGCTGGGCTTTACCGTGCTGGCCGCGCTCATCAGCTTGGTGTTGACCCGCATCGTGGTCGTCACCGCGCTGAGCTACGGGCTGTCGCGCTATGCGCTTGAGATGGTGATCCGCGTGCTGGTGTTGGAGCTGATTCCGCTCACGGCGGCGCTGTTTGTGGCCATGCGCTGCACCATCCCCAACGGTACGCAGATCAGCCGCCTCCAGCAAACCGGGCGCTTCGCTGCGCTGCGTGAGCAGGGCTCCGACCCGGTGCGCATTGAGCTGCTGCCACGCGTGATTGCCGGCGTTTTTGCCTGCATCACGCTCGCCGCACTCAGCTGTGTGGTGGCGCTGGTGCTGGCCTACCTGGGCGTGTATGGGTTCAACCTGGCGGGGCTGCAGAGCTACACGCGCATGTTTGGCCAGGTGTTCAGCCCCAGCGTGACGATGGTGTTTGCGCTCAAGACGGTTTTCTTTGCGCTGGCTGTGGCGCTCATCCCCATGGCGGCGGGCCTGTATGACACGGGCGAACGTACTCAGCCCGACTCCGAATTGGGCGGCCTGGCGCGGATGTTTGCCGTGCTGCTCCTGATCGAGGTGGCCTCGCTCATGGGCAACTACTACTGACCTGCTGCGCCGCAGCCTGCAAAATCCGCGTGACCCCAACCCGGCCATGATCGCGCGCTTACCTGGTCTGTCCCTGCCTGAACGTGTGTGGAACACCGCGCAGCGCTGGGCGGTGGCCT
>SDXZ01000099.1 GCA_004210805.1 Acidovorax sp. | reverse complement strand
AACAGGGTCCAGGTGCCCTTTTCCATCACGCGGCGCATGAACAGGTCGGGGATCCAGTTGGCCGTGTTCATGTCGTGCGTGCGGCGGCGGTCGTCGCCGGTGTTCTTGCGCAGCTCCAGAAACTCCTCAATGTCCAGATGCCAGGTTTCCAGGTAGGTGCAGACGGCGCCCTTGCGCTTGCCGCCCTGGTTCACCGCCACGGCGGTGTCGTTGACCACCTTGAGGAACGGCACTACGCCCTGCGATTCGCCGTTCGTGCCCTTGATATGCGAGCCCAGAGCACGCACGCGGGTCCAGTCGTTGCCCAGGCCGCCGGCAAACTTGGAGAGCAGTGCGTTTTCCTTGATGGAGTCGTAGATGCCTTCCAGGTGATCGGGCACCGTGGTCAGGTAGCACGAGGACAGCTGCGAGCGCAGCGTGCCGCTGTTGAACAGCGTGGGCGTGCTCGACATGAAGTCAAAGGACGACAACACTTCGTAAAACTCGATGGCGCGGGCTTCGCGGTCGGCTTCGTTGAGCGACAGGCCCATGGCCACGCGCATGAAGAAGCACTGGGGCAGCTCGATGCGCGTCTTGCGCACGTGCAGGAAGTAGCGGTCGTACAGGGTCTGCAAGCCGAGGTAGTCGAACTGCAGGTCGCGGTCGGCCTTCAGGGCGGCACCCAGTCGGGCCAGGTCGAACGTCAGCAGGCGCTCGTCCAGCAGCTCGTTGTCCACACCCTTCTGGATGAACTGGGGGAAGTACTCAAGATAGGCTTGGCCCATGGCATCCTGGGTCACTTCCTTGTCCAGCACCTCGCGCACGATGGTGTGCAGCAGCAGGCGGGCCGTGGCGTAGGTGTAGTCCGGATCCTTCTCGATCAGCGTGCGCGCGGCCAGGATGGATGCTTTGTAGACCTCGTCCATGGGCACGCCGTCATACAGGTTGCGCATGGTTTCCGCGACGATGGGATCGGCGCTGATGTCCGCGCCCAGGTTCACGCAGGCAGATTCGATCAGGGATTGCAGGCGGTTCAGGTCCAGCGCCACGCGCTTGTTCCCATCGATGACATGCAGCAGCGGTGCAGATGGCACGGCGGCCTGTTGTTCGGTCTGGCGTGCACGCTCCTGCGTGCGGCGCTCGCGGTAGAGCACGTAGGCCCGGGCGATTTCATGATGACCGCCGCGCATGAGGCCAAGTTCCACCTGGTCTTGCACGTCTTCTATATGGAAGGTGCCACCGGCGGGGCGTGAACGCATCAGCGCGCGCACGACGTTCTGCGTCAGCGTGTCCACCACTTCGCGCACGCTGGCAGAGGCGGCGCCCTGGGTTCCATGCACTGCAAGAAAGGCCTTCATCATCGCCACCGCGATTTTCTGGGGCTCAAAGGGCACCACGGCGCCGTTGCGGCGGATGATCTGGTAGTGCGTGAGCGAATTGGCGGCGGTTGCCGACGCGGCCTCGGATGCGGGTGCATCTTGGGGTGTGGCGTGGGCGATGGAAGGCGTATTCAAAGCAGCTTGCATGGGCGTCCTCTTCTATGGCTGTCCGGGGTGTGATGCTCGGCTGGAGTGCCGCCGCGCAGTGTGAGTGGTGCGCGAGGTTGAGTCTGGCGCACACTATATATGGTGTGTCACAGGCATTCAAGACACTACCGGTAGTGTATCGTCGTAAAAATGCGCTGAGGACGAACCAGCCTGTGTTAGGCCTGCAAGGTGCTGATGCGACACCCCGGCGCAAGCTGTTGATCTGCGTGGATGTCGCCCCAAGACCCGCATGGCGACAGGCGCTGCGAACCGTTTCTGCCGGGAAAACCGCATGGCGCTTGGGTCGCGCTTGAAGCATCCCAGCATGTGCAAACGCACAAACAAAAAATGAAAAATGTTGTGCCGAGGCTCCAGCCTCAGCGCGCGTTCGCGGCCGTTGCCAGGGTGCCTGCAGGAAACCGCTCCAGCGGCCAGGTCAGTCCCTCGTGCAAGTGCGGCCAGTCGAAACCAGGACCCGGGTCCTGCTTGCGCCCTGGGGCGATGTGCTCGTGCCCGGCAATGTGTGCAATGGGATAGCGCTGTGCGATGTCCCGGCAGAGCTGGGTCAGCGTCTGGTATTGAGGGGCCTCAAATGTTTGCCCCTCCAGACCTTCGAGTTCGATGCCAATGGAGTCATCGTTGCACTGCGTGCGGCCTCGGTAGGCTGATTGGCCGGCGTGCCACGCGCGCTGGTCGCAGTCCACGAACTGCCAGAGCCTGCCTGTACGCTCGATAAAGAAGTGGGAAGAGACCGCCAGGCCGCGGATGCTCTGGAAGTAGGGATGGGCGTCCCAGTCGAGTGCATTGGTGAACAGCTGTTGCACCGCGCCAGTGCCATATTCGCCCGGAGGCAGGCTGATCGAGTGCACCACGATGAGGTCGATGGCAGATCGCGCCTCGGCGGGGCGCTCACTAAAGTTCGGGGACGCGAGCTGTTGCGCGGCACGGAGCCAGCCGCCGTTCCACGGCGAGCCTGCATCACCGGCGGCATCAGCCAATATCTTCATTGGGGTCCAGATCGTTCGGCGCGGCGATGTTCAGGCGGGCAATGCGGTAACGGATCTGGCGCAGGCTGATGCCCAGCCGTGCGGCGGTCGCGGTCCGGTTGAAGCCGGTGTCACGCAGCGCTCTGATGAGGATGTCGCGCTCTTGCTGGTCCAGCCAGGCCTGCAGGTCACTGGGCAGGGGCACGCTGCTGCCGGGGTTGTTGACCGCCGAGGACGCTTGTGTGGATGGCAGGATCGAGTCGCTGGAGGTGTGGGCGGTGAATGGCGAAGCGTCTGAACGCGGCGCGGCCGGGGAAGAGGCCGCTCGCGGGGCTGCGGGTTCCGCAAACACCGTAGGCCCTTCCACATGCAGTTCATCGCCGTCACTGAGCGCTACCGCGCGGTGCAGCAGATTCTCCAACTCGCGGACGTTCCCCGTGAGCGGATGCGCAGCGATGGCGGCAAGTGCCTGTTCTGTGAGCCTGGGCACCGGCATGCCCGACTCCTGCGCAATGCGGGACAGCAAGGCCGCGCACAACGCAGGGAGATCTTCGCGTCGTTCGCGCAGCGGCGGAATCACGATCTCGATCACGTTCAACCGGTAATACAGGTCTTGCCGGAACCGGCCTGACTGGACGTCCGCGGCCAGGTCGCGGTGGGTGGCGCTGACGATGCGCACGTCCACCGTTTCTTCCTGGGTCGAACCCAGGGGCCGCACGCTGCGTTCCTGAATGGCGCGCAGCAGCTTCGACTGCATGGCCAACGGAAGATCGCCAATTTCATCCAGAAATAAGGTGCCACCGCGCGCCGCCTGGAAGTAGCCATCGCGGTCCGCCGAGGCGCCGGTATACGAGCCCTTGCGGGCGCCAAAGAATTCGGCTTCCAACAGGTTTTCGGGGATCGCGCCGCAGTTGACGGCAACCAGCGGCCCATCGGCGCGCTGGCTGCTGGCGTGCAGCGCTTGCGCCACGAGCTCCTTGCCAGTGCCCGATTCGCCATGGACCAGCACCGGGGCCATGCCGCGGGCCACCTTGGCGACCCGCTGCTTGACAGTGCGGATGGCCACCGACTCCCCGACCATCCGGTCCAGTGCCGCCCCGGCTCCCAGCGATTCGATCTGCGCCGTGCCCGCAGCCTTGCTTTGGGTGCCCCCCGTGCGCGCTGCGCGGGGCGCGGGCACGCCGCCCGTGCCCTGCACGGCAGATGCCACGACCGAGCGGAACTGCTTGAGGTCCACCGGTTTGGTCAGATAGTCGAAAGCCCCGGAGCGCAAGGCCTCGACAGCGTTCTCCGCCGAGCCATAGGCCGTCATCACGACGCAGCGTTCCTTGCGCTGCTGCTCCCGCAGGTCCTGCAGCAGCTCCATGCCAAAACCATCGGGCAAGCGCATGTCGGTGATCACGGCGTCAAAACGCTGGGCCTTGAGCTGGTCGCGCGCCTCCTGCACGCTGGACGCAGTCTCGACGCGGTAGCCCTCGCGCAGCAGCGTGAGTTCGTACAAAGTGCGCAGGTCGGGTTCATCGTCTACGACGAGGATAGAAGCGGGGGTGGCGTTCATGGCAGTGGGGATCAGACCACGATGGTGTCAAACAGCGTAGCGGCTTCCGTGGGACGGGTGGTACGGCGGAAACCCACAGTGAATGCATTGCCTCCGGTGTCCCCGCGCGATGTGGTGGTGTGGGTGATTCTCTGGTAGCTGATGGACGCCCCATGGCGCTGGCACAGCTCGCGACATATATAGAGGCCCAGGCCGCTGGAGCGGCTCTCCGACGAAAAGAAGGGTTCGAACAGGTGACGCTCCACCGACTTGTCCATCGGTGCGCCGTCGCTCCATACCTGCAGGCTGACCTGGCCTGACGGCTGCGCCCGCGTGCTCAGCAGCAACGAGTCAGGCTCCTGGCCCATGTAGCGCAATGCGTTGTCCAGCAGGTTCACAAGCACCCGGCGCAAATGCTCTGGATCAAACTCGACCTGGGTGGCGTCGGCATCGAGCGAGACCACGGCCCGGCGACGCGCGGGGTCCTGGGCCTGCCAGTCATTCCATATCAGCGCCACCGTTTCGTCCAGCGGCACCGTGGAGGCGGGAGCGTGGCTGATCTGGTGCTGCACGCGGGCGATGTCCAGCACCTCCTCGGCAATGCGCGCTAGGCGATCGGCGTTTTGCTGCACCATGCGAGCCAGCCGTTTCTGGCCCGGGTCGTGCAGGTCTTCTTCGAGCAAAGCGTTGGCTTGCACGATGGCCGCCAGCGGATTGCGGATTTCATGGGCCACAGCGGCCGACATGCGCCCCATGGCCGCAAGTTTCTCGGTGCGCAACCGCGCTTCCATCTCGCGCAAATCGTGCAAAAACATCACGCACAGGCGCTCGGTTTGGGTCTGCCGCGCGGCTTCGCGGGTGGACGTGAGCCAGGTACGCACATGCAGGCCGGTTGGGCTCTGGCCCGGGTGCAGCAAATCCACGGCGGCAGTCTGGGGCTGTTCCTGACGAAAGGTGTGCCGCGCCAGGATGACCAGGGGGTTCCAGGGCTGCTCGGCGCCCAGCGCAAAGGGCAGTTCTGACGCCGCGCTCCCCCCCAGTAACAACAGGCCGGCAGGGTTGGCAAGGCGCACGGTGTCGTTGTCGTCCACCACCAGCACGCCATCGGTCAGGTTCTGGATCACCAGGGCGCTGACCTGGGTCTGCACCCGTGCCGTGACCTGGCTTTGGTGGGCCAGCTCCTGTTCCCGCGCCAGCCGGGAGGCCAGCTGGTGCACCAGGTAGCTCACCACAAAGTAGCCGGTCCCGGTCAACGCGCTTTGCAGATAGCGCGGGGCGTCGTCCCCGGCCGTGCCCGAGCCCAGCCACCAGGCCCAGCCCAGCAGCAGCAGGGTGACCGCAGCCGTGGTGCCCAGAGCCAGGGTCAGGGTTCCCAGCACCGCCGCCATCAGGATCGGCAGGCCGAACAGGGGCGTGTAGTTCATCGCGCCTGCGTGCAGCAGCTGCAGGGCAGCGACGACCGCCAGGTCCGCCCCGATGGACGGAAGCCATTGGGGGCCCGCCCGGGGGGACGGCGCCGTGTGCTGGGCAAGCACCCGCAAAACGACGGTGGCCACAAAATAGATCACGCACACCGTGAGCACGGCGGGCTCCGGCGTCTGGTTCACGATCTGCCCCACGCCCTGCAGCACCAGCAACGCCAGTGCCACCATGACGCGGCCGGTCAGGAACCCGCGCCACAGGCGCACGAAAGGCGTGTCGACGGCGGTGGGCGCAAACATGCCAGCAGGCGGCATCTGCATGGCGTCAGGCCGGCCCTTGTTGGCGGTGCTCCGGGCAGCAGTAGGCCTGGCTGCCGAGCATCAATGCTTCGGCTTGCGGAATGTGCACGCCGCAATGCGCGCAGGCCAGGATGTCCTGCGGTCCGCCGGGCGGGGCAGCAGGTGGAGACGACGGGGTGCGGGATGCGGTCTCGCTGTCGCGCCGGCTGCGCCAGATGCCGATGACCACCACCAGGATGATGAGCAGGACGACGTATTTCATGCGCTGCGCCCCAGCACCACTTCAAGCACAAAGCGCGAACCGACATAGGCCAGCAGCAGCAAGGTGGCGCCGGCATACAACACGCGCACCGCGTTGCGGCCGCGCCAGCCAAAGCGCGCACGGCCCAGGAGCAATGTGGCGAAGGTGAGCCACGACAGCAGCGAGAAGACCGCCTTGTGGTCCCAACGCCAGGCGCGGCCGTACAGCGTGTCGCCAAAGAGCCAGCCCGCCAGCAACGTGGCGGTGAGCAGCACAAACCCTGCGGTCACAAAACGAAAGGTCAGGCGTTCCAGCGTGAGCAGCGGGATGCCGCTGTGCGGATCCTCGGCCTGCCGGATATGGCGCTCGGCGCGGGTCATGAGCCAGGCGTGGACGACCGCCGCGCCGAAGAGTCCGTAGCAAGCGATGCCCAGCGCCAGGTGCAGCGGCAGCCAGGCAGAGGCTGCGACATGCAGTGGCTGACCAGGAAAGACCACGGCCAGCAGCACTGCGACTGCGCCGAGTGCTGCCAGTACCCAGCGGGACTGCATCTGCGGGAACAGTTGCCGCTCGACCGCATACACCGTGAGCACCAGCCACGCTGTCATCGACAGCGCCGGCGCAAAGCCAAAGCGGGGCGCGTCGCCCCACAGGCCCCAGACCAGCACTGCGCCATGCAGCACCCACGCCACCAGCAGCGCGTTGCGGGCTGCCGTGGCGCCCAGTCGCGGCCCGGCAACGGCCGGTACGCCATATGCCACCGCGGCGGCCAGGGCCAGCAGCCAGCTGATGGGGGAGCTACTCGCTAAAATCATGGGTCACAGTTTAGCCTTTTGCCCCACCGCCAATGCCCTGGCGGGCCTGCCTGCTGCCACCACCGTGTGGATCGCGTGCAGGCAACACCGGAACATCTTCTATGGCCTCCGCCCTTACCGACAAACTCTCGCGCCTCGTCAAGGAGATGCGTGGCCAGGCCCGCATCACCGAATCCAACGTGCAGGACATGCTGCGCGAGGTGCGCATGGCACTGCTGGAGGCCGACGTGGCGCTGCCGGTGGTGCGCGACTTCATTGCCCGGGTCAAGGAGAAGGCGCTCGGCCAGGAAGTGCTTGGTTCGCTCAAGCCCGGGCAGACGCTGGTGTCCATCGTCAACCGCGAACTGGCCGCCACCATGGGCCAGGGTGTGTCCGACATCAATCTGGCCGCCCAGCCGCCGGCCATCATCCTGATGGCGGGCCTCCAGGGCGCCGGCAAGACCACGACCACGGCCAAGCTGGCTAAGCACCTGATTGAAAAGCGCAAGAAGAAAGTGCTGACGGTGTCGGGCGACGTGTACCGCCCCGCGGCCATCGAGCAGCTCAAGACCGTCACCAAACAAGCGGGCGCCGAGTGGTTCCCGAGCACGCCGGACCAGAAGCCGCTGGATATTGCGCGCGCCGCACTCGACTACGCCAAGAAGCACTACTTCGATGTTCTGCTGGTCGACACGGCCGGCCGCCTGGCCATCGATGAAGCCTTGATGAAGGAAATCAAGGACCTGCATGCCGCCCTGAACCCGGTCGAGACGCTCTTCGTCGTCGATGCGATGCAGGGCCAGGACGCGATCAACACCGCCAAGGCCTTCAAGGAAGCCCTGCCGATCACTGGCATCGTGCTGACCAAGCTCGACGGCGATTCGCGCGGCGGTGCGGCGCTGTCGGTGCGCCAGATCACCGGTGCGCCCATCAAGTTTGCGGGTGTCTCCGAGAAGATCGACGGGCTGGAGGTGTTTGACGCCGAACGCCACGCGGGCCGCATCCTGGGCATGGGCGACATCGTGGCGCTGGTGGAGCAGGTGACGGCCGGTGTGGACATGGAGGCCGCGCAGAAGCTGGCCGCCAAGGTCAAAAGCGGCGATGGCTTTGACCTCAACGATTTCCTGTCGCAGATTCAGCAGATGAAGCAGATGGGCGGACTGTCAAGCCTGATGGACAAGCTGCCGTCCCAGCTCACGGCCAAGGCGGGGGCCCTGGACATGGACAAGGCCGAGAAGGACATCAAGCGCAAGGAGGGCATCATCCAGAGCATGACGCCGCTGGAACGCCGCAAACCCGAGCTCATCAAGGCCACGCGCAAGAAGCGCATCGCAGGTGGCGCCGGCGTGCACGTGCAAGAGGTCAACCGCCTGCTCAAGGAGTTTGAGCAGATGCAGGGGATGATGAAGAAGATGAAGGGCGGCGGCCTCATGAAGATGATGAAGAAGATGGGCGGCATGAAGGGCCTGGGCGGCGGCGGTATGCCCAAGATGCCGTTCTGATTTGAAGCCTTTTTGGCCTCCAGCGCTTGGTCTATAAGCGCTTATAGCTATAAAAACAGTAGCAAAACAAAAAGCCGGCGCGATGCCGGCTTTTTTGCGGGTGGACCGAGGGGGCCGCGCGGTTACGCAGCCTTCAGCACGGGCGCCGCCAGGCGGCTGGCGTGCAGCCAGGCGCGGCGCAGCACCGGGGGCGACCACGATTCCTCGGGGATCAGCAGCAGCTGCTGCGCGCGCAGCGCCTTGCCCAAAGCGATCTGGCTGGTCAGCACCGCCAGCGGAATCGCCAGTGCCAGGGGCAGGCCCACGGGCATGAGCCACAGGAGTGCGCTGCTGTCGATGAACGCGACGCCCAGGGCCAGCACAGCGATCACCACGCTCATGGGGGCCAGCTGGCGCATGGCATGGCGCCAGGGCACGGCGTGGGCTTCGCGCGGGGGCGACTTCCATTCCAGCTTCAAGCCGGTCAGCGCGATCACTACGAACAGCGAGTGCGCCAGCATGCGGATGGGGGCTTGCAGGATGGCCAGCACGCTTTCCAGCACAGCGCTCTTGAGCAGGCTGAAAGCACCGCCATACTGCGCTTGCTCGCGCCGCATAAAGACTGCCGCCACGCCCAGGATGCGGGGCAGGAACAGCAGGCACAGCGTCCAGGCCCACAAGGCCAGCAGCTCGGCGGGCAGGATGTGCCAATCAGCCACCAGCTTGGCGCCCGACAGCCACAGGGCCGTGCCCAGCGTCAGGAACGCGAGCCACAGCGGTGCCGACAGGTACGCCATGGCGCCGGTGACGAACATCGAACGGTGCACGGGGTGGATGCCCGGTTCGGCCATCAAGCGCGCGTTCTGCAGATTGCCCTGGCACCAGCGGCGGTCACGCTGCAGTTCGGCCAAGAGGTCGGGCGGCTGCTGTTCGTAGCTGCCGATCAGGTCGGCCACCAGCCACACGTGGAAGCCGGCGCGGCGCATCAGCGCGGCTTCGACGAAGTCGTGCGACATGATGCCGCCGGCCAGACCGCCCTTGCCCTTGATGGGGGCCAGCGCGCAATGCTCCATGAAAGGCGCCACGCGGATGATCGCGTTGTGGCCCCAGTAGTGCGACTCGCCCAGCTGCCAGTACTGCATGCCCAGCGTGAACAGGCGGCCGGTGACGCGCGATGCGAACTGCTGCGCGCGGGCGTGCAGCGTGACGTGGCCGATGGCTTGTGTGGCGGTCTGGATGATGCCGGCAGAGGGGTTGGCTTCCATCAGCTTGGCCATCGAAACGATGCAGTCGCCGCTCATCACGCTGTCGGCATCCAGCACCACCATGTAGCGGTAGTCCTTGCCCCAGCGGCGGCAGAAGTCGGCCACGTTGCCGGCCTTGCGGTGCGTGCGGCGGGCGCGCAGGCGGTAGTACACCTGCACCTGAGGTTGCTGGCCGTGCTGCGCCAGGGCACTGCGCAGCTCTTCCCAGGCGGCGCGCTCCGCGGCGGCAATGGCGGGGTCGTAGCTGTCAGACAGCACGAACACATCAAAAGTGGCCCCGTGGCCGGTCGATGCGACCGACTCGCACGTTGCCCGCAGCCCGGCAAACACCGTGGCCACGTCTTCGTTGCAGATCGGCATGATGATCGCCGTGCGCGCGTCCGGTGCCAGTTCGTGCCCGGCGACGCTGCGCACCGACAGCGCGTGTTTGTCGCCGCGCACCATCACCCAAAAACCCATCAGCCCGGTGAGAAAACCGGTGACGACCCAGGCCGACAGCAATGCGAACAGCGCGATCTGCCCGTAGCCCAACCAGGGGTTGTCGTACGTAGGCTGCACGCCGGCGAACAGCAGGCTGGCCATGGCCGTCGCCAAAATTGTGAGCACCAGAAAAGTAAAGCGGCGCTGCTGTGCAGCGCGTTGCCAGGCTTGCGTCTGGCCGCCAGCTGGCTCGACAGGGCCACTGCTGCGGTTGCCGTTGCGGCTTCGGCCGGTGAGGCGCAGCAGCACGGCGGTGCCCATGCTGTTCCAGAAACCGCGCCAGGGCACCGGCGTCATCGAGCCGCGGTGAAGCGGCGGCGCGGTGACGGCGTTGGGGTGGCGCTGCTCGCGCAGAGGGCTGCGGCTGGAGGGAACCGGGCGCAGATAGGAAACGCCCTCGGTCCTCAGCGCGGCAGGTGCTGCGCTGGTGGGAGTCGTGCCGCCCTTAAGGGGGCTTACTCGGGAAGAATGATGTGCGTCCATGTTTCACTCACAGCGTGGTTGTCGTGTTGAAGAAAGGCGCGCAGCTCGATCGGGCGATCGGCCTTTTGGCGCTGTACGCGAACGGTCATGCGCCACTGGTCGGTGGCGGGATTTCGGTAAACGATGTTTTCAAGCACCTTGCCGTTGGCATCGGCGGTCACCACCGCCTTGACGGCGGCATTGGCCGGCAGGGCCTTGAGGGCGGGGCCGTCGAAGTCGACGACGTACTGGGCCTGCTGGCGCAGGGCTGCGGCAGTCTCTTTGGTGTAGCCCATGCCGCGGCGCGATTGGGTAACCCACGCGCCCGGCGGGCGTTGTTGCTCATCGCCTTGCCAGCTCACTTCGTAGGAAAACTCCAGGGGCTGGCCAGGTGCCGGCATCTGGGCGGGCACCCAATACGCCACGATGTTGTCGTGTGTCTCGTCCGGGGTATTGAGCTGCACCAGCTCGACACGGCCCGGGCCCCAGTCATGGAGGGGCCGCACCCAGGCGCTCGGACGGCGCTCATAGCGGGCTTCCACATCCTCGTAATTAGCCCATTGGCGGTCGCGCTGCATCAGGCCAAAACCCTTGGGGTTCTTGGTGGCGAACGAGGTCACCAGCGTCTGCTTGGGGTTCTGCAGCGGGCGCCAGAGCCACTCGCCTTCGCCAGTGGCAATCATCAGACCATCAGAGTCATGCACTTCGGGGCGGAAATCCTCTTTGCGGGGCTGGTTCTCGCCGAAGAAGAACATGCTCGTCAGCGGTGCAATGCCCAGCGTCGCGATGGGCTTGCCCCCACCGGGCCGCACGAAGATCCGGCTGCGCACCGTGGTGGTGGTCTGCACACCCGGCTGAATGTCAAAGCGGAAGGCCCCGGTGGCGCGGGGTGAATCCATCAGCGCAAGGACCGTGACCTGCGCCGTCAGCGGGTCGGGCTTGACGAGCCAGAACTCCGTGAAGCGCGGAAATTCTTCAGCCTGGCCAGGTGCGGCGCCCACTGTGTCAATCGCTAGCCCCCGTGCCGACAGGCCGTACTGCTGGCCCTTGCCCAGTGCACGGAAATAGCTCGCACCCTGGAAGACCGCGAGTTCGTCCTTGTAGGCGCTCGAATTCAAATGGTTGTGCAGCCGAAAGCCTGCGAAACCGAGGTCACCCCAGGCCTGGGGCTGCACCTGGTTCTTGCCGTAGTCGAAATCGGCACGGCTGTAGCTGATGTGCCGCGGCCCCTGGGGCGTGACCTCATTGATGAGCACGGGCTCGGTCTGGTACAGGCCGAGGTGGAAGAACATCGCCTCGAATGGCAGCTTCTCGGCGCGCCAGAGCGCGCGGTCTGGGCGCCAGCGGATGTCGCGCACCTGGTCATAGTTGAGCTTGGCCAAGTCCGCTGGCAGCTTGTCGCTCTGCGTGCGATACGGCTTTTCGGAGCGTTCGCGGGCCAGCCGCGTCACGCTTTCAAAATCAAAGCCTTGTGCCTGCGCTGCACCCGCCAGGAGCACCCCCGCCAGCAGGCCCACGGCCCACTGGGCGCACCGTGCAACGGGCAAAGAATGGATGAAAACAGCTTGCATGCTGATGACTAGGGCAAACCCTGTGCCAGCTTCAAAAAACTGTTCTACATCAATAACTTAAGTGGTGATTCGAATGTAAGCGGTTGTGCGGCGCACCGAAGATGCCCCAAAAATGCTGTTTCTGTCGCTTCACGGCGACACGGCCAAGGGTTCCGGTTCAGAAGTTGTTGAAAATCAACGACTTAGTCCTGTCGCTCTTCGGCGACATCCTCGGCGCCGGGCGCATCGTTCTTGAAGTGGCCCGGGGTGAGGGCGTGCTTTTGCAGCAGACGATAAAACTCTGTGCGGTTGCGCTGGGCCAGCCGCGCGGCATCGGCCACGTTGCCGTCGGTCATCTTGAGCAGGCCCACCAGGTACTCGCGTTCAAAGCGCTGGCGCGCCTCGGTAAAGCTCAGCACCTGGGTCGATGGCGTGCGCAGCGCACGCTGCACCAGGGTGAGGGGCACGAGTGGTGTGGTGGAGAGCGCGCACACCTGTTCCACCACGTTGTAGAGTTGCCGCACATTGCCAGGCCAGGCGGCCAGGGTCAGGGCCTTCAGGGCCTCAGGGGCGAATCCCGACAGGCGCTTGTCGTACTTGCGCGCCAGCTTGTCGAGGAAATGGTTGGCCAGCAGCGATATGTCTTCGCGCCGGTCGGCCAGGGTGGGCAGCACCAGGGTCACCACGTTCAGGCGGTAGTACAGGTCTTCACGGAACTGGGCCGTGGCCATCGCGGCTTCCAGGTCGCGGTGGGTGGCCGAGATGATGCGCACGTCAATCGGCGTGGACTGGCTGGCGCCCACCGGCCGCACGGCGCGCTCCTGCAGCACCCGCAGCAGCTTGACCTGCAGGGCCGGCGGCATGTCGCCGATTTCATCGAGCAGCAATGTGCCGCCCTCCGCGGCCTGGAACAGCCCTTTGTGATTGCTCACCGCATCTGTGAAAGCGCCCTTCATGTGACCGAAGAGTTCGGATTCCAGCAAGGCCTCGGGAATCGCCCCGCAGTTGACCGCCACGAAGGGTTTGGCTGCCCGCGGGCTCGCGCGGTGGATGGCCTGGGCCAGCAGTTCCTTGCCCGCGCCGCTGTCGCCCAGCAGCAGCACGCTGGCATCGGACTGCGCCACCATGTAGGCCTCGGCCAGCAGGTCCGTCATGCGGTTGGATCGGCTCACAATCTCGGCCCGCCACGCCTCGTTGGCATGGGCGTGGGTGACTACCGGGGCGCTTAATGCCAGCGCCTGGCCGATCTTCTCCAGCAGGTCCTTGCCGTCGTAGGGTTTGGTGAGGTAGGTGAAAACGCCGCGCGATGTGGCTTCGACGGCGTCGGGGATCGTGCCGTGCGCGGTCAGCAAGATCACCGGCAGCGAGGGATGCCGGGCGCGCACCTCGTCAAAAAGCGCCAGTCCGTCGCGGCCCGGCAACCGCACGTCGCTCAGCACGAGTTGGGGGCGGGCCATGTCGAGCTGGGCCAACGCGGCTTCGGCCGAGCCCACGGCGATCACTTCGTAGCCGGCTCCGTTCAGCCGCAATGACAGCAGGCGCAGCATGTCCGCAT
>SDXZ01000098.1 GCA_004210805.1 Acidovorax sp. | reverse complement strand
GGCACGGGGCGGGTCTGCATGAAGGAGCGGTGGAGGGCCGTCGAGGGCGGTAGGCCGATTATGAAAGCGGCCCGGTGCGCTCGGCCCCCGCCTCGGCTTCGATCCACTGGGCGACGCCGCGCACGTCCTTGGGCGGATGGGGTTGCGCCTGCAGGAGCCAGTAGGCATGCGCCGTCTGCACCGTGCATTGGGCCTGCCCGGCCAGCACCAGCCGGCCTTCGTCGAGCAGCGGACGGATCAGTTCGAGCCGCCCCAACGCAACACCTTGCCCGGCCAGCGCGGCCTGGATGACTTGGTCGTACTGGTTGAAGCGCAGAACGCCACTGTGCCGGACAGAGGGCCAGCCCATGGCAGACGCCCAGCCCTGCCACTGCAGCCAGGGGTGTTCAGGCGCATCAAACTCCAGCAGGTTCAGCGCCTGCAGATCCTCGGCCGCGCCGATGGGCCGACCGGCCAGCGATGCCGACGCCACGGGCGCCACGGTCTCGCCAAACAGCCGGCGCGCGCCCTCAGGCACGGCATCAGCGGTCGCGTAGCGGATGGCCAGATCGATGCCGTCGCTGCGCAGGTCCGCCACGCGGTTGTTGGCGGACACCCGCAAATCCACCCCGGGATGGAGCTGCTGGAGCCGGCTCAGGCGTGGCAACAGCCACAGGCCGGTCACGCCGATGGAGGCGCTCAGCGTCACAGGGCGGAGCACGCCCCGCGTGCTGATGCTGCCCAGCACATCCTGCAGCTGCTGGAGGGCACCGTCGGCGCTGCGAAAAAGCCGCTCGCCCTCGGGGGTGAAGGCGATGCTGCGGTGGCCACGCACCAGCAGCCGCACACCCAGCTGCGCTTCCAGCGCCGCAACCTGCCGGCTGACCGCCGACTGGGTGAGGCACAGGTCCTGCGCCGCCTGCGTGATGCTCATGCGGCGCCCCACCGCGACGAAGCCACGCACCAGGTCGAGCGAGGGCAGTTGAACCAGCGGGAGGGGAAGTCGCATTCTCATGGTGCATGCGAAGAGGAGAAAAGATCGATTGAAGCACAGGCCGCCCCTGCCTTTAATCGAGGTCGTTACCAGCCCCCTGAAAGGACTCCGCATGACTCCCGCCCTTCGCCAGCTTTCCGTGCTGGACTACCTGCAGCGCCAGCTGGCGGGCACGCTGGCCCCCGGCGACGCCACCCACATGCGCTATCCCACGGCGATCTCCGCGTTGCTGGCGTTTCGCATCGTGGCCATCGGCGAGGCCACCGCCAGCATCGAGTTGCAGGCCGACGCCGCCCTGCATGGCAACCAGCAGGGCACCGTGCACGGCGGTTTGCTGTGCGAGCTGGCCGACGCCGCCATCGGCACGGCCCATTCCACGTTGATGCAACCGGGCGAGAGCTTCACCAGCATCGATCTTCGGGCCACGTTTTTGCGGCCGGTCTGGCAGTCGCGGCTGTGTGCCCGGGCCTGGGCAGAGCACCGCGGGCGCACGATCAGCCACTACCGCTGCGATATCGAGCGCGAAGACGGCAAACCCGTGGCCAGCATGGCGAGCACGGTGATGACGCTGCGCGACGCACATGCCCAAGGCCGCTGAAGCACAAACAAGCACAACCGCCCCACGGGGTAGATCGACTCTCGAACGGATTTGGAGGCATCCGCAAACGCCGCGCTGTTACTTGCATAAACAGGCAAGTAAACATGGATATTAGATGCTTTGAGAAATTAACCAGCAAACCAACAATGGCGTTTTCTCCCTCTCACGGAAATCGCCATGTCCTTTGCCGTCATCGATCCCAACCCCGCAGCCGCCGTGCGCACCGACGCTGCCTGGCTCGAAGCCCACTGGATGCCGTTCACCGGCAACCGCAACTTCAAGGCCAAGCCGCGCATGATCGTCAGTGGCCAGGGCGCCTACTACACCGACTCCGAAGGCCGCAAGATCTTTGACGGCCTCTCGGGCCTGTGGTGCTCGGGCCTCGGCCACGGCCGCAAGGAGGTGGCCGAGGCCATCGGCCGCGCCGCTGCCACGCTCGACTATTCGCCAGCTTTCCAGTTCGGCCACCCGGCGTCGTTCGCACTGGCCAACAAGCTCAAGGAGCTGACGCCCGCGGGCCTGGATTACGTGTTCTTCACCGGCTCGGGCTCCGAGTCGGCCGATACCTCGCTCAAGATGGCCCGCGCGTACTGGCGTGCCAAAGGCCAGGCGAGCAAGACCCGCCTGATCGGCCGCGAGAAGGGCTACCACGGCGTGAACTACGGCGGCATCTCGGTGGGCGGCATCGTGGGCAACCGCAAGACCTTCGGACAGGGCATCGAGGCGGACCACATTCCCCACACCCAGCCACCGGCCGGCACCTTTCAGAAGGGCATGGCCGAGGACGGCGGCCGTGCGCTGGCCGACAAGCTGCTGGACGTGATCGCGCTGCACGACGCATCCAACATTGCCGCGCTGATCGTGGAGCCGTTTTCGGGCTCGGCCGGCGTGGTGATCCCGCCCCGGGGTTATCTGGAGCGCATCCGCGAAATCTGCGCGCAGAACAACATCTTGCTGATCTTTGATGAAGTGATCACCGGCTTTGGCCGCTGCGGCACCTGGACGGGGGCCGAAGCTTTTGGCGTGACGCCCGACATCCTGAACTTTGCCAAGCAGGTCACCAACGGCGCGCAGCCGCTGGGCGGCGTGATCGCCACCAAGGAGATCTACGACACCTTTATCAACCAGGGCGGTCCCGAGTACATGCTCGAGTTCCCGCACGGCTACACCTACTCGGCCCACCCCGTGGCCTGCGCTGCAGGCAATGCAGTGCTGGACATCCTGCAAAAGGAAGACATGCCCGGCCGCGTGAAAGCCCTGGCGCCGTACTTTGAGAACGCAGTGCACGGACTCAAGGGCGCCAAGCATGTGGCGGACATCCGCAACTACGGCCTCGCGGCAGGTATCACCATCAGCGCGCTGCCCGGCGAGCCCGCCCGCCGCCCGTACGACATCGCGATGAAATGCTGGGAAAAAGGCTTTTACGTGCGCTACGGCGGCGACACGATTCAGCTGGCACCCCCGTTCATCAGCACAGAGGCCGAGATCGATCGCCTGGTGAGTGCGCTCGGCGACGCGTTGACCGAAACTGCCTGATGCTCCTATTTTTATAGCTGTTAGCGCTTTACCATCAAGCGCTGGCGGCACTTTTTGCTTGAAATTATCACTATGTTGAACGACAAGAACGTCACCACCACCGTCGGCCACCTGATCGACGGCAAGATCGTTGCCGACACCGAACGCACGCAGCCGGTGTTCAACCCCGCCACCGGCCAGTCCACCACCAGCGTGGCGCTGGCGAGCAAGGCCACGGTCGAGGCCGCCATTGCATCGGCCGAGGCCGCCTTTCCGGCCTGGCGCAACACGCCGCCTTTGAAGCGCGCCCGCGTGATGAGCAAGCTCAAGGTCCTGCTCGAAGACAACGCCGACAAGATCGCCGCCATGATCACCGCCGAACACGGCAAGGTGCTGAGCGACGCGCACGGCGAGCTGCAGCGCGGCATCGAAAACGTGGAATACGCGAGCTATGCGCCCGAGCTGCTCAAGGGCGAACACAGCCGCAACGTCGGCCCGTCCATCGACTCGTGGAGCGAGTTCCAGCCGCTGGGCGTGGCGGCGGGCATCACGCCCTTCAACTTCCCGGCCATGGTGCCGCTGTGGATGTGGCCCATGGCCGTGGCCTGCGGCAACACCTTTGTGCTCAAGCCCTCCGAGCGTGATCCTTCTTCCACGCTGTTCATCGCCCAGTTGGCCCTGGAAGCCGGCCTGCCGCCGGGCGTGCTCAATGTGGTCAACGGCGACAAGACGGCCGTGGACACGCTGCTGCAGGACCCGCGCGTCAAGGCCGTGAGCTTTGTCGGCTCCACCCCGATTGCCGAGTACATCTACGCCGAAGGCTGCAAGCACGGCAAGCGCGTGCAGGCCCTGGGCGGCGCCAAGAACCATGCCGTGCTGATGCCCGACGCGGACGTGGGCAACGCCGTGAGCGCGTTGATGGGCGCGGCGTACGGATCGTGCGGCGAGCGCTGCATGGCCATCCCGCTGCTGGTGGCCGTGGGCGACGCAGTGGGAGACGCCGTGATTGCGGGCCTCAAGACCGAAATCGCCAAGATGAAGGTCGGCCCCGGCACGGACAACGGCAACGACATGGGCCCGCTGGTCACGAAGCAGCACTTTGAAAAGGTCAAGGGTTATGTAGACCAAGGCGTGGCCGAAGGCGCCACGCTGGTGGTGGACGGACGCGGCGTGCAGGTGGCGGGCCATGAAGCCGGTTACTTCCTGGGCGCCTGCCTGTTCGACAACGTGAAACCCGGCATGAAGATCTACCAGGAAGAAATCTTCGGCCCCGTGCTCGGCGTGGTGCGCGTGAAGACGCTGCAGGAGGCCATGCAGCTCATCAACGACCACGAATACGGCAACGGCACCTGCATCTTCACGCGCGACGGCGAGGCGGCACGCTACTTCACCGACCACATCCAGGTCGGCATGGTGGGCGTGAACGTGCCCCTGCCCGTGCCGGTGGCGTACCACTCGTTCGGCGGCTGGAAGCGCAGCCTGTTTGGCGACCTCCACGCCTACGGCCCGGACGCCGTGCGCTTCTATACCAAGCGCAAGACGATCACCCAGCGCTGGCCGTCGGCCGGTGTGCGCGAAGGTGCGGTGTTCGCCTTCCCGAGCAGCCGCTGACCACGCGCAGGTTTGCCGCGCTACGCCCCGCAGTCTTCGGATGCGGGGCGTTTTTGTTGGCGGGGCCGGAAAGATGGCGGTGGTTTGTGCCAGCGCCAACGCACCCATCTAAGCAGATTTGCTTACTAGGGTTTTTACCGGCCTCGTCCTACAATCGCGGACCCTTACAAAGCTGACAGCCCGCGCGGACCCGCTGCAGCACGGTTTTTGCACCACCCCATGAGTTGGAGACACTGAATGCCCGAGAACACCACGGCCCAGAACAACAACAACAACGAATCCGACAAGCGCGCCCAGTTGCGCCGTGCCGCTCTCGAGTACCACGAGTTTCCCAAGCCCGGCAAGATCGCCATTGCCGCCACCAAGCAGATGGTGAACCAGCATGACCTGGCGCTGGCCTATTCGCCCGGCGTGGCAGCTCCCTGCGAAGAAATCGTCAAAGACCCCGCCAATGCGTTCCGCTACACCTCGCGCGGCAACCTGGTGGCCGTCATCACCAACGGCACCGCCGTGCTGGGCCTGGGCGACATCGGTGCGCTGGCCTCCAAGCCGGTGATGGAAGGCAAGGCCGTCCTGTTCAAGAAGTTCGCCGGCGTGGACGTGTTCGACATCGAGATCGACGAGAAGGACCCGCAAAAGCTGGTGGAAGTGATTGCCGCGCTGGAGCCGACCTTCGGCGCCATCAACCTTGAAGACATCAAGGCGCCTGATTGTTTTTATGTAGAGCGCGAGCTGCGCAAACGCATGAAGATCCCGGTCTTCCATGACGACCAGCACGGCACGGCGATCACGGTGGCCGCGGCCATCGTGAATGCGCTGAAGGTGGCGGACAAGAAGATCGAGGACGTGAAGCTCGTGACCAGCGGCGCTGGCGCAGCGGCCCTGGCTTGCCTGAACTTGCTGCTCAAGGTCGGCATCCAGCGCAAGAACGTGTTTGTCACGGACTTGGCCGGCGTCGTCTACGAAGGCCGCGAGGAGCTGATGGACGACGACAAGCGCCAGTTCATGCAACCGACCGCCGCGCGCAAGCTGGCCGAGGTGATGGTGGGCGCGGACGTGTTCCTGGGCCTGTCGGCCGGCAATGTGCTCAAGCCCGAAATGGTCGCCTCGATGGCCGAGCGCCCGGTGATCTTCGCGCTGGCCAACCCCAACCCCGAGATCCTGCCCGAGCTGGCCCACAGCGTGCGCAGCGACATCATCATGGCCACGGGGCGTTCGGACTATCCGAACCAGGTCAACAACGTCCTGTGTTTCCCGTACATCTTCCGCGGCGCCCTCGACTGCGGCGCCACCACCATCACCGATGAGATGGAGATCGCCGCGGTCCACGCGATTGCCGAACTGGCCCAGGCCGAGCAGAGCGAAGTCGTGGCCGCAGCCTACGTGGGCGAAAAGCTGTCCTTCGGCCCCGAGTACCTGATCCCCAAGCCGTTCGATCCGCGCCTGATGATGAAGATCGCGCCGGCGGTGGCCCAGGCCGCCGCCGACAGCGGCGTGGCACAGCGCCCCATCGCCGACATGGACGCGTACCGCGACCGCCTGCAGACCTTCGTCTACGCGTCGGGCACGACGATGAAGCCGATCTTTGACGCCGCCCGCACTGCCGCCAAGAAGCGCGTGGCCTACGCCGAAGGCGAAGAAGAGCGCGTGCTGCGCGCCGCACAGATCGTGGTGGACGAAAAAGTGGCGCGCCCCACGCTGATCGGCCGCCCGGCCATCATCGCCCAGCGCATCGAAAAATTCGGCCTGCGCCTGAAGGAAGGTGTCGACTACGACGTGGTCAACACCGACTTCGACCACCGCTACCGCGACTTCTGGCAGACCTACCACCGCATGACGGAACGCAAGGGCATCACCCAGCAGGTTGCCAAGATCGAGATGCGCCGGCGCCTCACGCTCATCGGCGCCATGATGTTGCACAAGGGCGAGGTCGACGGCCTGATCTGCGGCACCTGGGGCACCACGCACAACCACCTGCTGTACATCGACCAGGTCATCGGCAAACACGCTGGCGGCGCCGACAGCACGGCGCAGGACGTGCCGGTGTACGCCTGCATGAACGGCTTGATGCTGCCCGGCCGCCAGGTGTTTCTGGTCGACACGCATGTCAACTACGATCCCGCGCCCGCGGAGCTGGCCGAGATCACCGTGCTGGCCGCCGAAGAGATGTTGCGCTTTGGCGTCAAGCCCAAGGCCGCGCTGCTGTCGCATTCCAATTTCGGTACCAGCAACAGCCCCAGCGCCATCAAGATGCGCCAGACGCTGGAGCTGCTGCGCCAGCAGGCACCATGGCTCGAAGTCGACGGCGAAATGCACGGCGACGTGGCGCTGGACGGCAAGGCCCGCGCGGCCGTGATGCCCAGCAGCGAACTCACGGGCGACGCCAACCTGCTGGTGTTCCCCAACATCGACGCTGCCAACATCGCCTACAACCTGCTCAAGACCGCCGCCGGCGGGGGCATCGCCATCGGGCCGGTGCTGCTGGGCGCCGCCAAGCCGGTGCATATCCTGACGCCAAGCGCCACGGTACGCCGCATCGTGAACATGACAGCCCTCACGGTGGCCGATGCCAACGTGTCTCGGTGAGCCATGGATAGATAGCAAGCGCTAACTTAAAAGGCCTTCATCCCCGTTCAGCGTCTGCCCAATCTTTGTGCAGACGCTTGCTTTTTGGGGGCCATTGAGTCACACTAGCGGGTCGAAATTTCGGGTTAACCCGTAGGTTTCTGGAGTCTGGACTTATGCAAATAAGGGTGCATGAAGTGCGTCTTCAGGGATAGGCGATCAGCTTGTCCCGGGATTGCATAAGTCGTGTGAAAGGTTTCGTTGATGCTGAAGGCTGTAGCCACCCAGGCGCGCAAAGCAGGGTTTTTGTGTGTTTTGGGTGTTGCGTTCGTGTTGTCCCCGGTTGCGGGGCACGCCCGGAAATCCCCGTCACCCGGCGGTTCTCTCACTCCCATCGCATTGGCCGAGCTGCCCCGAGAGGGGCGCGCAACCTATGCGCTGATCCATGAGGGTGGGCCATTTCCGTACGACAAGGACGGCTCGGTTTTCGGCAATCGCGAGCGGCTGTTGCCCGCCCACCAGCGGGGCTACTACCGTGAATACACCGTCAGAACGCCAGGATCGCGCGACCGGGGAGCCCGGCGCATCGTGTGCGGCGGCAAGCCCCGTATTCCGGACGCCTGCTACTACACCAGCGACCACTACGCCAGTTTTCGCGAAATCGTTGAGTGACCCCGCTTCGGTGCACCCCGCCATGAACTTGGCGATGTGTTCCGTATCCCATTGAATTCCCCACCCGCAGGCGGCTTTGGTGCTGCCTTGCGAAATGCCAGAAGTTTGTGGACTTTAAAAAGAAAGAGTAGCGGAGATGCAGACGCCACTTCTTAAACACCCAGAGACGCCACTTCGTGGCGTGCGCACGAACATCGTGCAGTCCATTCGCGCGTTCCGTGTGCAGGACTTGCAGGATGCCGCGACCTCCATGGGCCACCATTTCTTGTACGCCAACCTGGCCCACGCACAGTCCAAGCAGGATGTGCTGGATCTGATTGCCGGGCAATTCACCTTCCCGTCGCACTTCGGCAAGAACTTTGATGCCCTGTACGACTGCATGACAGACCCGTTGCACAAATCGGGCCCGCAGCCCGGCTTCATCGTGGTGCTTGAGCAGATCCCCGCCACCGGCAAGTTCGACAAGGAAGCCCGCGAGCAGCTGCTCGACATCTTCCGCGACGCCGCAGACTACTGGGGGGACCGGAAAATCCCCTTCCGGTGTTTCTATTCTTTTCTGTAGCCCGTTCTGCATCCACCAGCCAAGCAGAACGGGCTAACGAGGCTACCGGCACCCAAGGTGTCGAAGGCATTGAGATCAGCAGCGCTGATCCCACCGCAGAAAAGATGCCGACGGACAAGCTCGTGGACGTATCGCCCATGGCGCTGCGCATGAGCAGCCCCTTCAACTCGGGTTACTGGCTTTCTGCTGCTTGAATTCGGACCATCCCCCTGAGGCGCTGCGCGCCTTCCCCCTTCTCTCGAATTGCTGCGCAATTCGGGAAAGGGGACACCGCCAGCGCGGCGGGGCGGCCCTTGCGCGGCGGTTCTCGCATGGGTCGCGCCAGTTTTTAAGATTAGAGACCTGATTGGTGTCTAGCGCTTACCCATCAAGCGCTGGCAGCTATTGATTTATGAGCACGCCTGTGCCAGGGCCACAAATTCGGCCACAGGCACTTCCTCAGCGCGGCGCTGGGTATCGAACGTGCCGGCAAACTGGCGTGTTTCGAGCCAGCGGCCCAGCGTGTGGCGCAGCAGCTTGCGGCGCTGGCTGAAGGCGACCTGCACCAGTTCTTCCAGCAAGGGCATCGACAAAGGCGCGGGCTCCGCGTGCGGCACCATGCGCACCACGGCGCTGTCCACACGCGGCGGCGGATCGAAGCTCTCGGGCGGCACGAACAGCACGTTTTCCATGGCGTAGCGCCACTGCAGCATCACCGACAGGCGGCCGTAATCGCTGGTGGCGGGCTTGGCCACCATGCGGTCGATCACTTCCTTTTGCAGCATGAAGTGCTGGTCTTCGATGACCTGCACATGGTCCAGCAGATGGAACAGGATGGGCGTGGAGATGTTGTAGGGCAGGTTGCCCACCACACGCAGCCGCAAATCCGGCAGTCCGGTGCGGGTTCGGAACTCTTGCGCCAATTGCGTGAAGTCGACCTTGAGCACATCGGATTCGATCACGTCGAGCTGGCCGTGCAGGCGCAGGCGCAGCGCCAGGTCGCGGTCGAGCTCGATCACCGTCAAGCGGCCCAGGCGCTCCACCAGGGGCTGGGTCAGCGCTGCAAGACCCGGCCCGATCTCGACCATGGGCTGGCCCGGCTGGGGCGCAATGGCCTGCACGATGTCTTCGATGATGCCCTTGTCGGACAGGAAATGCTGCCCGAAGCGCTTGCGGGGGATGTGTTTCATGCCGTTGGCTCGCTGGTGTTTTCGATGTGCCGAACGACGGCATGCGAGCTCTGCAAGGGGCGCCATCCAGACCCGCGGCCGCCGCGCAAGGGCCGACCCGCCGCGCAGCGCCTCAGAGGGATGTACTCCATCCTCATTGCGGCGGATCGCGGTACTCGACGTAAGCGCGGCCGCGCAGCTCCTGCGCCCAGGTGGCATAGGCTTCGTCGAGCTTCTTCTCGCGCACGGTGTCGCGCGCCATCTCCCGCTGCTCGCGCTGCGTGAGCTTGGCCTCGCGGCGCTCCAGCAGCTGGATCAGGTGCACGCCGAAACGCGACACCAGGGGCTCGCTGATGTCGCCGGGCTTGAGTGCATTCATCGCCTGCTCGAACTCGGGCACATAGCGGCCGGGGCTGGCCCAGCCCAGATCGCCGCCTTCCTTGGAACTGCCGTCCTGCGAATGTTCGCGCGCCAGTGCGGCAAAGTCGGCCTGGCCCGCCAGCACGCGGCGGCGGTAATCGGCCAGGCGGGCAGCGGCTGCAGACTCGGACAGCTGGGGCCCGGTGCGCAGCAGGATGTGGCGCGCATGGCTTTGCACCACGTTGGTGGGCACGCCGGCGGTGACGCGTTCAACGACCTTCAGCACGTGGAAACCGGCGGGCGAGCGCACGGGGCCTACGAAGCTGCCCACGGGCAGGCCCAGGGTGGAGTTCACGAAAAGCTCGGGGTAGCGGTCGGCCGGGCGCAGGCCCAGCAGGCCGTTGTTGCGCTGGCCTTCGGGTGCGTCGGACAGCTCGCGCGCCACTGCGGCAAAGTCCTCGCCGGCGCGCACGCGGTCGGCCGCGCGCTGGGCACGGGCCTGGCGCTCGGCAACCTGCACGGGGCTGGCGTTCTCGGGCACCACCACCAGCACGTGGCCCAGGTTGATTTCCATGGAAGCGACATCGGTGCCCTTTTGCTGTTCGCGCAGGTACTGGTCGAGGTCCAGGTCGGTGACCTTCACACGCGCCTCGACCTCACGCTCGCGCAGGCGCTGCAGCAGCAGCTGGGTGCGCAACTCCTCGCGGAAGCGATCGCGGCCCATGCCGTCACGACCCAGGCGCCGGTACAGGTCTTCGGTCGTCATGTTGTTCTGTCGGGCCACGCCCTGTTCGGCCTGCGACACGGCGAAATCGTCGACTTTGACGCCGGACTCCTTGGCCTGCTGCAGCTGCACACGCTCAAGGATGATGCGCTCGAGCACTTCGCGCGCCAGCACATCCCGCGGCGGCACGGCACCGCCCTGCTGCGCCATCTGGGCCTCGGCGCGGGCCAGGCGCGAGCGGACTTCGTTGTTGGTCACAGGCTCCGAATTGACCACGGCCACGATGAAATCGGCTTGCCGCGTGGCCGAGCCGGCGCTGGTGCTGCCCGCTGCATCCGGGGCCGGCAGCGTGATCGACGGGGTCGCCGGCGGGCGTGCGGTCAGCCCTTTGCCGGCGGGCGCGCCCGAGGGACGCAGGCCCTGGGCCAGAGCGCCCTCGGACATCAGGGAAGCCAGGGCGGCGATGGCCAGTGCGATGACACGGTGATTCATGGCGGTATGCGTTAGTCGTAGTTGCTGAAACGGCTCGGCGTAGCGACCTGGCCCCGAAGGTTCTGGTAGCGCGGCACGTGCTGCTGCAAGGTTTCCAGCGGGCTGGAGCCGAGGCTGAGGCGGGAGAAGCCCACGAATTCGATCTGAAAGAGCAGGCGGGTGTTGGCCGTGGCCACGCCGCTTTGCAGGCGCTCGAGCACGACGCGGCCGATCCAGCAGCAGCTGTCGTACTCAAAGCCCACCACGGTGTCCACGAGCTTGCGGTCCTGCAAGCTGTAGTTCAGGCGGCCCACGGTGTACCAGCGCCCGCCGCCCTGGCCGCGGCCGGGTCCCAGGTCCTTGCCCTTGTCGCCCCACAGGTCGTTGAGCGGCCATTGCCAGCCGATGTCGATCTGCTCGCTGGTGCCGCGCTGCAGGCGAAACGCCGCGTTCACGGTGCGGTAGTTGCCGGGGCTGTAGCGCGCGCCGATGGTCGAGCGGATGGAGCGGCCGGTCTTGGGGTTGTACTGCACGGTGGAGTCAAAGCCCCACTGCGGCGTCCAGCTGATGCCAGCGCCCAGCAACAGGTCCGACAGCCGCTCGCTCACGGGTGTCCCGCCGGGCAGCGTCACTTGCTGGTCCGAAAAGCGCACGCGCTGGGCGATGCCAAAGCGCGCGGCCTCGGCGCCGCTGTTCGGGTCCAGCAAACGGGTGGTCACGCCCAGCGTGAGCAGGTTGTTGTCGGCAATCCGGTCGTTGCCACCGAACGCGTTTTCGGTATAGATCGTGGCGAAGTTGAAGTCGTTGGCCGCCGTGTCGTACACCGGCAGGCGACTTTGGTCGCGGTAGGGCGTGTAGGTGTAGAACGCACGCGGCTCCAGCGTTTGCAGAAAAGACCGGCCGAAGTACGCAGCGTCGCGCTCGAAGACCAGGCCGCTGTCCAGGCTGAAGGTCGGCAAGGTGCGGCTGGCCGAGCGCGCGCCGTTGGACAGCGCGGTATCAAACTGGTACGTGGTCGCATGCAACTGCACCCGCGGCGTGACAAAGCCACCGGGCGCCAGAAACGGCCGGCTGATCTGCGCCATGGCGTAGCTGCGGTCGGCGTTGGGCTGGCCGGTGAGTGCGCGCGCTGCCTGAAAGCGTGTGGTGTCGAGCTCCACACTGGCATCAAACCCGCCACCCAGCTGGGAGGGCGTGTAGCGCCACTGCAGCTGCGGCATGCGGTCGTACGGCGGCACGATGGGCGAGGTGACGTCCTGCAGCGTCTGCCATTTGAGGGTGCGCACCACGGCGGTCATGTCGTTGGCGCCCCACGACAGCGTGGCATCGCCGGGCAACAGGCGCTGGCGCAGCGGCTCCGACGCGCGGCCGAAGTCGCGCCAGTAGTTGTCGTCGCTCACGCGGTTGATATTGATGTTGAGCCCCAGGGCGCCAATGCCCGTGTTGAAGCTGCCCTGGTGCTTGCCCGAATAGCCCCAGCGCATGCGGTCGCGCAGGCGGTCGGCGGGCATCACATCGCCGCTGATCTCGCCGCTGTAGGTCGGCTCCAGGTAGCGGAACTCGCCGCCCAGGTTCGCGCCGCGTTTGGTCATCAGCGCGGCCCGCAACGTGGCATCGCGGTTGGGGGCGATGTTCCAGTAGTAGGGCTGCGAATAGGCCACGCCGTCGCGGCTGTCCAGGGCAATGGTGGGCGGCAGCAAGCCCGACTTGCGCTTGTCCGACAGCGGAAAAGTGATGTACGGAATGGGCAGTACCGAGATGCCCTTGAACTCCAGCACCGCGTCTTCGGCCGTGCCGACGGACTCTTCGTTGTCGATGCGGATGGTGCCGGCGCGCAGCACCCAGTCGGGCTGCCAGCTCGCCTCATTGCCGCGCTCGCAGGTCGTGTAGGTGGCGTTGTGCACCACGGCCCGGTCCTTGTCGATGAAGTCGAGCCGTGTGGATTCGCCGTGGGCCTGCGTGGCCAGAAAGCGGTAGCGGGCGTCGCTGAAAAAACCCTCGAACGCATCCACGCGCAATTCCAGCGCCGTGCCCTCATACACATTGCCGGCGCGGTTGATGCGCACCTGGCCCTTGGCCTTGGCCAGGTCCTCGGGCACGTCGTAGTCAAGCCGGTCTGCGCGGATGACGGTGTCGCCCCGGCGCAGTTCGGCATTGCCTTCGATGACCGCGTTGAGGTCGGTCTGCCCGCTGATGTGGTCGCCCTTCACGAAAACCGGCAGCTGGGGGCGCACGGCGTCCGGGATCTTTTCCTGCAGCAGGGGCGAGCTGCGCAGGGCGGGCGGCGCGTCCCAGGCACTGGGTGCCGGAGCGCCCCCCGCCTGGGCCAGCACGGAAAGTGGCAATCCGCACCAGGCCAGCGCCACGCCATAGGCCAGGGCCCGGGGCACGGGGGGGCGCAACGCCGCGGCCTGTGCCGTGGTGGGCCGGGTCCGCAGG
>SDXZ01000314.1 GCA_004210805.1 Acidovorax sp. | reverse complement strand
CATCGACACCCTCACCATCACCCGCCCCGACGACTGGCACCTGCATGTGCGCGACGGCGAGCCGCTGCAGACCGTCGTGCCGCACACGGCCGCCCAGTTTGGCCGCGCGATCATCATGCCCAACCTGCGCCCGCCCGTGACCACGGCACAGCAGGCGCTTGACTACAAGCAGCGCATCCTGGCCGCTGTTCCGGCCGGCGTGCAGTTCGAGCCACTGATGACGCTGTACCTCACCGACAACCTGCCCGCCGACGAGATCGCGCGCGCCAAGGACGCGGGCGTGGTGGCCTGCAAGCTCTACCCCGCTGGCGCCACCACCAACAGCGACGCTGGCGTGACCGACCTGCGCAAGACCTATAAGACGCTCGAAGCCATGCAGAAGGCCGGCATGCTGCTGCTGGTGCACGGCGAAGTCACCAGCAGCGATATCGACCTGTTCGACCGCGAGGCCGTGTTCATCGAACAGCAGCTCATCCCGCTGCGCCGCGACTTCCCCGAACTCAAGATCGTCTTCGAGCACATCACCACCAAGGATGCGGCCGACTACGTGCAGGCCTCCGACCGCTTCACGGCCGCTACCATCACTGCGCACCACCTGCTGTACAACCGCAACGCCATCTTCGTCGGCGGCGTGCGCCCGCACTACTACTGCCTGCCCGTGCTCAAGCGCGAGACGCACCGCGTGGCGCTGGTAGAGGCCGCCACCAGCGGCTCCGCCAAGTTCTTCCTGGGCACCGACAGCGCGCCGCACCCTGCGCACCTCAAGGAGCACGCCAGCGGCTGCGCCGGCTGCTACACCGCGCACGCCGCTATGGAGATGTACGCCGAGGCGTTCGACAACGCCGGCGCGCTCGACAAGCTCGAAGGCTTTGCCAGCTTCCACGGCCCCGACTTCTACAGCCTGCCGCGCAACACCGGCACCCTCACCCTGCGCCGCGAGTCGTGGACCCCGCCCGAAAGTTTTGTCTTCGGCGAGGCCAACCTCAAGCCCCTGCGCTCCGGTGAAGCGCTGCCGTGGCGGGTGGTGTCCTGACCGATTAGTAGCGCAGTGCCCTCTGCGTAGGGGTGGACCACGACAAATAGAGAAATGAGAGGGCAAGTCAGTGATCGCATTTTTTATCGATGCAGACAACCTGTGCTCATCCACCTGGGTCGATGAAGCCTGCCGGTTGCTGGACGCGGAAGGTCACGTTTCGCTGCGCAGGGCTTACGGCAGTGCAGAGAAGTTGAAGGGCCTCGCGGAGGTTCTCCGGACGCGGCTGATCCGGCCCTATGTGAACCTGTCGCTGTCGAAGAACACAACCGACGTGGCATTGGCGATCGATGCCATGGAAGCGTCGTACGCGACGCCTCGCCCCACCGCCATCGCGATCGGGTCGGGCGACGCAGACTTTGTGCCGCTTGTGCTTCGGCTGCGTGAACGAGGCTTTCAGGTTCTCTGCACCTCGCACAAGGGCAAGATGGCTCCAGAGGCCGTTTGTGCCTATGACAAGGTGATTTTTGTGGGAGAGGGAGATGCCGTCGCTCCCCAGCCTGGGCTGGCCGTCGCTGCGCATGATGAGGAAGCCGTGGTAGCGAGGCCCGCAGCTGCTGAGAAAAAAGTTTCAGCAAAAAAAGTAGCGACCAAAAAAGTGACGAGTGCCGCAAAGGTCAGCGGTTCGACGGCGGTCGCTAAAAAGGCACCTGCAAAAAAGGCTGCCGCGGTTGCGAAGAAATCCACCTCGAACAAGGGTGATGCAGAAAATCCAAAGCCGGTCACGGTGGCGGAGATTCTGAAGCACGCTCCCCCGTTGAAGAGTGGTGCTGTGCAGCCACTCGGAGAAATCGCCAAGCTCCTGCATGACGCCAAACTACTGGGAAAGAACGCGGCCTCCACCAAACTCTTCAAGAAATTCCCCCATCGAACTGTCTCCCGCCCGGCAGCCGAACAAGGTGCGGTACATCCCGCCCTTACACTAAATCGTGGGAGGCAGTGTTTTCGCCGCACGGCCTGCTTGGCTCCAGCCATATGTCGATGTGGGCGCGCGAGTGGAGCAACGCTGGCTGCAGGGTTTTGCATTGCCAGATGCACTAAACGATTCGGCGGAGCAAGCTGCAACGGGGATACGCTTTGTCCCGCAGACCGATCTGCCCGAGGGCACGGCCTACGAGCAACACATTGGGGACACCCGCCGCGTGCCCACGCGCGACAACCTGCACGATTTTTTCAATGGCCTGGTGTGGTTGCAGTTCCCGCACACCAAGCGCCGCCTGAACCAGCTGCAGGCCGAGGCCATCGCTGCCAATGGCGTGCAGGCCGTGCGTGGGCCGCTGCGCGATGCGCTCACGGTGTTCGATGAAAACGGTGCGCTGCTGCAGGCGCCCGATGCGCTGTGGGAGGCACTCAGGGCGCGGCACTGGGAGCGCCTGTTCGGCCCTCTGCGCCCGCTGTGGCGCGATGCGCGGCTGGTGCTCTTCGGCCATGCGTTGATGGAAAAGCTGGTTTTGCCGCGAAAACCCATGGTGGCGCATGTCTATCAAGCGCCTGCAGCTATCGAATCAATAGCAGAGCTGGACGCCTGGCTTGCGCAGGACGTGCAGCCCTTGCTGTGGGCCTCCAAGCCGTTCACCCCGCTGTAAGTCCCAACGGCGCTTGTGTGATAGCGCCCCGGCGCCGATTTGCACCTACCATTGCGCGATGAAATCGCGGCCAGAGGGATAGGGACTCGGGGGACTGCGCCGGCCCGCCGCAGCAAGCCTGCTGCTTGAAGCGCACGGCCCGGCCCCCATCTGGAGCTGCGAACCTTGTTGTTGTTGACCCCACGGAGATTCATTCCATGAAGCGGATCCTTTTATTTGTGATGACCAACCTGGCCGTCGTGGTCGTGTTGGGGGTGGTTGCCAGCCTGCTGGGCGTCAACCGCTACCTCACGGCCAACGGGCTGAACCTGGGCGCGCTGCTGGGCTTCGCGCTCATCATGGGCTTTGGCGGCGCGATCATTTCGCTGCTGATCAGCAAGCCCATGGCCAAGTGGACTTCGGGCGTGCGCGTGATCGACGGGTCCGGCTCGCCGGATGAGCGCTGGATCGTCGAGACGGTGCGCAAGTTCGCCACCGAAGCCAAGATCGGCATGCCCGAAGTCGGCATCTTCGAAGGCGACCCGAATGCGTTTGCCACGGGTGCGTTCAAGAACTCGGCGCTGGTGGCGGTGTCCACCGGCTTGCTGCAGGGCATGACGCGCGAAGAGGTCGAGGCCGTGATCGGCCACGAGGTGGCGCACATCGCCAACGGCGACATGGTCACCATGACGCTGATCCAGGGCGTGATGAACACTTTTGTGGTGTTCCTGTCGCGGGTCATCGGCTACGCGGTGGACAGCTTTTTGCGCAAGAACGATGAGAACAGCTCGGGCCCCGGCATCGGCTACTACGTGACCACCATCGTGCTCGACATCGTCCTGGGCTTCGTGGCCGCGATGATCGTGGCCTGGTTCAGCCGCCAGCGCGAGTTCCGCGCGGACGCGGGTGCCGCCCAGCTCATGGGCCGCCGCCAGCCGATGATCAACGCCCTGGCCCGCCTGGGCGGCATGCACCCCGGCGAGCTGCCCAAGAGCGTCGCTGCCTTCGGCATTGCCGGCGGCATCGGCAAGCTGTTCAGCACCCACCCGCCCATCGAAGAGCGCATTGCCGCGCTGCAGAACGCGCAGAAGTAAGGCTGATGCACGGCGGGCCACCGGCCCGCAACCAACGGCAGAACGACCGCCGCAGGGTTTGCACCTTGCGGCGGTTTTTTTATGGTCCTTCACTGCAGGCACGGCAGTGCTGCAGTCAGAATGGCGCCCCTGCTCAGCCTCTGGCCATAGCCTTCGCCGGCTCAAGTGGTTGTCACTTTGTGTCGATAAGCTCGTGTCGCCCCGGCGCTCAGCGCGCGTGCCGCGGCTCCGCTTTCGTTCTTTCTTGCCTCCCGGAAATCTCTCTTATGTCTTTTTCCCACGCACGTGTTGCGGTGCGCCTGGCCCTGGCCTTTGGCGTGGTGTGCCTTGTGATGTCTTTGTCGGCCGCGGTGGGCATCTGGCGCCTGGCGGGGCTGCAGGACATTGCCGACGACCTGGGTGGCGCCTCCGCCGAGCGCGCGCTGCTGGCGCGTGAACTGCACGCCATCGTGGTGCTCAGCTCGGTGCGCGCCGAGACCTTGCTCGAGATCGACAACGCCGCTTACGCGGCTCGCATCGACGCGGACCGCAAGGTCACCTCCGCCCGGTCTGCCGAGGTGCGCAAGCGCCTCGATGAACTGGCGGCCGACCCGCCGTCGCAGGCGCTGTTTGACGCCATCGACAAGACCGGCACCGCGTTTCGCACCGTGCGCGATGAGCTCGTCAAGCGCCGCAAGGACGGCGAAGCCCTGCCGCCCGATGCCATTGCCACGCGCCTGCGCCCCGCGGCCGATGCGTATGCTGCATCGGTAAACCAGTTAGCCGACTTCCAGCGCCAGCGCGTGGTCCAGGCGCGCGAGGCCGCCGCCCGCAGCGAGCGCCAGGGCATCACGCTGCTGGCTGCCGGCTCGCTCGTGGGCCTGCTGCTGAGCCTGGCCTGCGCCTGGTTGCTCTCGCGCTCTATCCTGCAGCCGCTGGCGCAGGCTTCGGACGTCACCGACCGCATTGCCGAAGGCGACCTGACCTCGGCCGTGCCTGTCGCTGGCGCCGGCAACCGCGACGAACTGCAGGCACTGCTTGCGCGCCTGGCCGGCATGCAGGCGCGTTTGGCCAGCCTGGTGGTGGGCATGCGCCAGGCCAGCACGTCGGTGGCCGGGGCCAGCAGCGAAATCGCCGCAGGCAATGCCGACCTGTCGGCCCGTACCGAACACACGGCGTCCAACCTCGAAGAGATCGCCGCCAGCATGGAAGAACTGCTGGCCACCGTGCGCCACAGCGCCGATGCCGCTGCGCAGGCCAGCAGCCTGGCCACGGGCGCGAGCGACGTGGCGCGCCGGGGCCGCGAGGCGGTGGACCGCGTGGTCGGCACCATGGACGGCATTGCGCTGTCCTCGCGCCGCATTGCCGACATCACCAGCGTGATCGATGGCATCGCGTTCCAGACCAACATCCTTGCGCTCAACGCCGCGGTGGAGGCCGCACGCGCGGGAGAGCAGGGCCGGGGCTTTGCCGTGGTGGCGGGCGAGGTGCGCAGCCTGGCCCAGCGCTCGGCCACCGCCGCCAAGGAAATCGGCGGGCTCATCACCGACAGCGTGCGCCAGGTGGACGAGGGCGCCAAGCTGGTGAACGCGGCCGGCAGCACCATGGGCGAGATTGTCGAATCGGTGCAGCAGGTAGCCACCATCATTGGCGAGATCAGCACCGCTGCGCGCGAGCAGACCACGGGCCTGAGCCAGGTGGGCGAGGCCGTGTCGCAGCTCGACCAGATGACGCAGCAGAACGCCGCGCTGGTCGAAGAATCGTCCGCCGCCGCGCAAGGCCTGCGGGTGCAAGCGCAACAGCTGGCCGAGCTGGTCGAGGCGTTCCGCCTGCCATCGGGCAATGCGCTGGTGCGGAAGCCGTAGCCCGTAGCCTCTGCCCGTGCTCATACCGTGGCTCAGCGCAGCGGCATTTCCACCCGCCAGCGCCGCCTTGGCGCGCGCAGGGTGTGGCGCTTGCGGTACTCGGCCGGCGCCATGCCGGTGTAGCGCGCAAAGATGCGGCGAAAGGCCGCCGGGTCCGCATAGCCGCAGGCCACGGCGATGCTGGGCACGCTCTCCAGCGTCAC
>SDXZ01000313.1 GCA_004210805.1 Acidovorax sp. | reverse complement strand
GCGCGCATCATGAAATGCATCTTGCGCAGCGCGAAGTAGTGGAACTTGAAGCTCAGCGTGGGCGAGATGAAGCGGTTGCCGCTTTGCTCGTGGGGCAGGGCGATGTTCAGGCCCACGTTGAGCGCGCCTACATCGTGGGCGCCGCGGTTGGCGGCTTCCATAACGCCGGGGCCGCCGCCGGTGCAGATGTAGATGCGGTCCGCGGGCTGCTGGCGTTCGCTGTGCTCTGCCACCACGCGTGCGAACTGGCGCGCCAGGTCGTAGTACTTGGCGTTGCGCACGGCTAGGCGCGCGCGTTGCAGGCGCACCTCGTCGCCGCTGGCTTCGGCTTCGAGCAACTGCGCATCGGCCTCGTCGGGTGCAATGAAGCGGGCGCTGCCATACACCACGATGGTGTTCTCGATGCCTTGCTCCATCTGGCCCAGATCGGGCTTGAGCATCTCGAGCTGAAAGCGGATGCCGCGTGTTTCGCGGCGGAACAAAAATTCGGGGTCGGCGAACGCGAGGCGGTAGGCATCGGCGTGCAGCGGATTGCCGTTGGCGGCGTGGCTTTGCAGCTCGGCCCAGGCATCGGCCAGGCGGCGTTCATTGAGTTGGGTGTTGGCGTCCATGGCAGAGCAGGAAAACGCGGTCGGCTAGTCGCAAGGGACCAAGTCGGCCGTAAGGTTGAACGGGTGAATGGCTGGCTTTGCGCTTGATTATCGCGCAGGATCAAGCGCGTGCTGCTAGCAAAAGTGTAGCGGTGTGCATGCCCAGCACGGTGAGCGCGAGCGACCCGAGCAAGTGCACTGCCGTGGTGCCGAGCGCAAGCAAGTAGCGCTGCTGTTGCAGCATGCCGACCACCTCGGCCGAGAAGCTGGAGAACGTGGTGAGGCCGCCTAGAAAACCGGTGACCAGTGCCAGGCGCCACACCGGGTCCAGCTGGGGCAGGGCCTGGAACACGGCCACGCACACTCCTACCAAATAACCCCCGATGAGGTTCGCGGCCAGGGTGCCCCAGGGCATCAGCGCGCCCGCTGTGCTCAGCCACACACCCAGCCGCCAACGCGCCAGAGCGCCAAGGCTGGCACCGAGGCAAATTCCTACGACTGCGAGCATGGGTGGCTACTCCAGAAAAACGATGGGCAGTATTGTGGCCGATGAGATCGCGCGGATTGCTGCACGCTGCGGGGCCCACTCATTGAGGCCAGCCGGTCCCATGTTCCGTGTTCATTCTTGCGGGTCACTCTGCAGCGCTGGGGCGCTTGGTGGAACACCAGGGCTGGTAATCCCATCAACGCCCATTCAAAAACAAACAACCGATCACGCTGAGCTCGTCGAAGCGCCGCGCGAGGCTTCGACAGGCCTAGCTTGGAAGGTCCTGGAGGTGGCGCTGACGATGTGAAAGCGAGCCCCGTGAGGCGACTACTTCTCTTTACCCATCACCAGGTCCGGCAGGATGGTCACGACCTGCGGAAACACGGTGATGATCGCGATGCACACCACCAGGCACAGGAAGAACGGAATCGCGGCCCGCGCAATGGTGTTGCTGTCCTTGCCCGTCATGTTCTGCAACACGAAGAGGTTGAAGCCCACCGGTGGCGTGACCTCGGCAATTTCAACGAGCAGCACGATGAAGATGCCGAACCAGATCAAATCGAACCCGGCTTGCTGAATCATCGGCAGCACCACGGCGCTGGTCAGCACGATCATGCTGATGCCGTCGAGCGCAGTGCCCAACACCAGGTACACCACCACCAGCACACTGATCAGCGCAAACGGCGACAGCTGCATCGCGTTGACCCACTCGGCCAGCTCGCGCGGGATGCCGGTAAAGGCCATGGTCTTGGTCAAAAAGGCCGCGCCCGCCAGGATGAACATGATCATGCAGCTGGTGCGCGTGGTGCCCATCAGCCCGTCCTTGAAGTTCTGCCAGGTGAGCGACCGGCTCCACAGTGCAAGGCCCAGCGATCCCACCACGCCATAGGCCGCGCATTCAGTCGCGGTGGCGTAGCCGGTGATGAGGACGGTGACGATGAAGACGATGAGCACGCCCACTGGGATCAGGTTGCCGGACGTGCGGATCTTCTCGCGCAGCGTGGAGGGCGGATCGGCCGCAGGCACCTTGTCGGGGTTGCGCAGGCTCCACCAGCCGATGTAGCCCGAGAACAGCAGCATCAGCAAAATGCCCGGCAGGAAGCCCGCGAGAAAGATGCGGATGATGGACGCATCGGCTGCCACCGCATACACCACCATGGTGATCGACGGCGGGATCAGGATGCCCAGCGTGCCGGCCGTGGCCAGCGAACCGAGCGCCAGCTTCTCGTCGTAGCCGCGCTTCATCAGCTCGGGCAGGGCCACCTTGCTGATGGTGGCGCACGTTGCGGCCGACGAGCCCGACACCGACCCGAAGATGCCGCAGCCCAGAATGGTGGTGTGCATCAGCCGCCCCGGCACGCGGTTGAGCCAGGGGCGCAGGCCTTCGAACATCTCTTCGCTGAGCTTGGTGCGAAACAGGATTTCGCCCATCCAGATGAACAACGGCAGCGCCGCCAGCTCCCAGCTCGCATTGCTCTCCCAGAACGCCGAGAACAAATTCTTGGCCGGCTGCGTGGACGTGAAGAACGCCTGCCCTACCCACCCGCAGATCGCCAGCGTCATCGCAATCCACACGCCGCCGGACAGCAGCACCAGCATGAGCAGCAGCAACACGCCACCCACCATCAAGATATCCATATCGAACTTTCTGGGCCATGGGCGTAACACCCGTGCAGCCTGTTGTTATCGGTACTATTGATTCGTCATCCATCCACTGGAATCGTTCACGCTGAGCCCTTCGACAGGCTCAGGACAGGCTTGTCGAAGCGCTGCGCAGGGCTTCGACAAGCTCAGCCCGAACGGTGTGGCTCCAGTTCAAAGATGCCGACGCAATAACTCCGCGCCACGTTCCCACAATCCGCGAAAACTGGCGCGGCAAACGCGAGTGCCACCGTGGAACCGGCTCCGCCGGGCCACCGGAGGCGTCCCCCTCGGAAGAAGGCGCGCAGCGCCTCAGGGGGCTTCTCTATTTCAGGGGGGAGTCAAATGTCAGATGAAAAGTCGCCCTTCGCATGGCGTTCTTCCACCGCCCGCACAAAGGTCGGCACGCCGCCGC
>SDXZ01000312.1 GCA_004210805.1 Acidovorax sp. | reverse complement strand
CTGCTGCTGCACGGCTCGGGCCGTCCGCGCGTGTCGGCGGGGCTGCATTACATCGCGATCAACCTTGCAGCCTCGTCGTTGTTTCTCATCGGCGTGTCCATGCTGTATGGCATCACCGGCACGCTCAACATGGCCGATCTGGCACAGAGCATTCGGGGCGTGGCTGCGTCCGACCGCGGCCTGCTGCATGCGGCAGCGGCCGTTCTGGCCGTGGCCTTTCTCATCAAGGCCGCCGTGTGGCCGCTCAACTTCTGGCTGGTGCCCGCCTACAGCGCGGCCACTGCGCCGGTGGGCGCATTGTTTGCACTGATGACCAAGGTGGGCGTGTACAGCGTGCTGCGGCTGTGGACCCTGCTCTTCGGTGCCGAGGCCGGCGAGTCGGCCCAGTTTGGCAGCCAGTGGCTGATGGGTGGCGGCATGCTCACCATGGCGTTCGGCGCCATCGGCATGCTGGGCTCGCAGCGGCTGGGGCATCTGGCGGGTTTTGCCGCTATCGTCTCTTCGGGTTCCCTGCTCGCGGCCGTGGGCTTTGGGCAGAACCTGCTGACGGCGGGGCTGCTGTACTACCTGCTCAGTTCCACGCTGGCAGTCAGCGCACTGTTTTTGCTCACCGATTTGATCGACCGTTGGCGCAACGATGGCTCCAACCTTGCCGGCTACGAACAGACGGACGACGCACCGTTTCTCTCGGCAGACTTGGTGCCCACTGAAGGCATCAACCTCGACGACCGCGAGGAGGCGCTCATCGGTCAGGTGATTCCGGCCGCCGTGGCTTTTCTGGGCCTCGCCTTCATGGCCTGCACACTGGTCATTGCAGGCTTGCCGCCCCTGCCCGGCTTCATCGGCAAATTCGCCATGGTCCATGCCCTGCTCAACCCGCTGGGCCTGGGCTCGTCGCAGGGCCTTCAGCCAGGTGCTGCGGGCTGGGGCCTGATGGCGCTGCTCATCGGCTCCGGGCTGCTCGCGCTGCTGGCCCTGACCCGCGCCGGCATCCGCCATTTCTGGGCTGCGCACGACCGCAGCGCCCCCAAGTTGCTGGTGCTCGAGGGCCTGCCCATTGCCCTGCTGCTTGCCGCCTGCGGGGTACTGGTGTGGCAGGCAGGCGCCGTGATGCGCTACACGCAGGCCACTGCCGATGCGCTGCATGCGCCGGCCGGCTATGTGCGGGGCGTGATGACGGCGGAGCCGGTACCCAATCCGCCCAAGCCTGCTGCAACACCGGGAGGCAGCACGCCATGAAGCCGTCGCGAATGGCCCCACGGCCGCTCAAACGCTTGGTACCCGCGCCGCTGCTGTCCCTCGCGCTGCTGGGCCTGTGGCTGCTGCTCAACCGCAGCCTGAGCGCGGGACACTTCGTGCTGGGTACCGTGCTAGCGCTGGCCATTCCCTTGCTCACTGCCGGCCTGCGCCCTTTGCCGGTGCGCATTCGCAAGCCCGGCGCGGTGCTGCGACTGGCACTGACGGTGATGGCCGACACCACAAGGTCCAACCTGTCCGTGGCGCGACTGCTGTTGGCCCCGGGCCGGCGGCGGCACCCCTCGGGCTTTGTGCACATTCCACTCGATGTCCGCGACCCCAATGCGCTCGCCGTGCTGGCAATGATCGTCTGCATCACACCGGGCACAGCATGGGCCGAGCTGTCGCTCGACCGCAGCATGCTCATGCTGCACGTGCTGGAGCTGGACGACCCGGCGGCTGTCGTCGCGGGTGTGAAGCAGCGCTACGAAGCCCCTTTGATGGAGATTTTTGAATGACTCCAGTGCTCAGCTGGGCCTTGCCTTTGGCCCTGTTCATGCTCGCGCTCGCCATGGGCTGCGCACTCATCCGTTTGCTCAAAGGCCCCTCGGCCCAGGACCGCGTGCTGGCGCTCGATTGCATGTACCTGAGCGGCATGCTGGTGATGCTGGTGCTGGGCCTGCTGTACGGCAGCAAGAACTACTTCGAGGCCGCGCTGCTGCTGGCGCTGTTCAGCTTTGTGGGCTCCATGGCCATGGCCAAGTTTCTGCTGCGCGGCGAGGTGATCGAATGACGGATGCCGCCACCACCCTGCCCTTGTGGCTCGAGATCATCGTGGCCGTGCTGGTGCTGTCGGGCGCGGGCCTGGCACTGTTGGGCTCGTCGGGCCTGCTGCGCCTGCCCACGTTTTTTGAGCGCGTGCACGCGCCGTCCATCATCGCCACGCTGGGCTGCTGGCTGATCATGCATGGCACGGTGCTGTACTTTTCGGTGGCCGACCGCAGCCTGGCGCTGCACGCGCTGTTGATCGCCGTGTTCGTGGCGATCTCGGTGCCCATCATGTCGATCTTCTTGATGCGCGCCGCACTGTTCCGCGCACGGCAAATGGGCCACCCGCCGGTGCCGCCCGCGCTGAGCCAGGCGAGGTTGGACGCAGAGTCCACGGCACAAGCTGATGCCGGTGTGCCAGCGGCCCCGCGCGACCTTTAGCTACTAATTTGATAGCTACTAGCGCTTGTTTATCAAGCGCTAGAGGCCATTTCGGCTCTTACTTTTGGCCCACAGTGCCAAAGCCACCGCCCCCGGGCGTGTGGATCTCGAACACATCGCCGGGCAACATCTCGGCCTGGCCGATGTGGTCCAGCAGCTCGATCTTGCCGTTGCTGCGCACCACCTTGTTAATGCCCACCGCGCCCGCGCCGCCGCCGGCCATGCCGAACGCGCCGTGGTGCCGACCGTTGGACAAAATGCTGGCCGTCATCGGCTCCAAAAAACGCACGCGGCGGATGCCGCCGTCGCCGCCCTTCCACTGCCCGGCACCGCCCGAGCCATTGCGGATCTCGTAGCCCTCCAGCCGCACCGGAAAACGGAACTCCAAGATCTCCGGATCCGTCAGGCGCGAGTTGGTCATATGGCACTGCACGACGCTGGTGCCCGCAAAGCCGCCGGTCAGCTGGCCTGCCGCATCCCACACGCCACCCGCACCGCTGCCGCCCGAGATGGTCTCGTAGTACTGGTACCTGGCACTGCCAAAGGTAAAGTTGTTCATGGTGCACTGCCCCGCCGCCATCAACCCCAGCGCACCGTACAGCGCGTTGGTGATGCAGGTGGAGGTCTCCACATTGCCCGCCACCACCGATGCCGGCGGGTTGGGGTTGAGCATGCTGCCCGGCGGGATGATGACCTTGAGCG
>SDXZ01000097.1 GCA_004210805.1 Acidovorax sp. | reverse complement strand
CAGCGCACCCACCAGCGCCCCGGCTCCCGAACCCGCCCCCCGCGACACAGCCCCAGAAACCTCGGCAGATCCACAAGCAGCGGCACCCCCTGTCCGTCAGGCGCGCAATCCGCTGCACGGCGTCACGCTCGAAACAATGGTGGTGGGCCTCGCGGATTATTTCGGTTGGGATGAGCTAGGGCAGCGCGTCCCGATCCGCTGCTTTCAGAGCGATCCGAGCGTCGGCTCCAGCCTCAAATTTCTGCGCAAGACGCCCTGGGCACGCGAAAAGGTCGAAAGCCTGTACCTCTTCATGCTGCGCGACCAAAAGCGCAGTGGGCATCTGGACTGAGCGAGCGCTGCAACGCAGCCCATCCTGGCCGGGCGTGCCGGACGCATGACGGCAAGCGCCGGCAAGGAGCAAATTCCCCGCCCCCAGCCAGCCCGCCCTGGCTTCAGTCGCCTGAGGCCACCAGAAAGTCCCGGCTGATTCCACCCCCGAGGTCATTCACCCGGTCAAGGAACTGCGTCAGGAACGCGTGCAGCCCCGTCGCCAGGATCTCGTCGATGCGGCCGTACTGCAGGTCGGCCAGCAGGCGCCCCGCGCGGCGCAGGGTCTCGGACGACTGCTGGTTGGCCACCACCCCCAGGTTGTCCACCACCTCGCGCATGCAGGCGTGCAATGACCGCGGCATGTCACGGCGCAGGATCAAGAGGTCGGCCACACGGCCCGGGGTGATCACGTCGCGGTAGACCTTGCGGTACACCTCGAACGCGGAGACGCTGCGCAGGATGGCGCTCCAGTGATAGAAATCGTTCTCCTGGTTGCGCTCGCTCGCTCGGCCGAAGAAGTCGTTTTCGACCGCGTGGAATTTCACATCCAGCAGACGCGCCGTGTTGTCGGCCCGCTCGAGGAAGGTCCCCATGCGCAAAAAGTGAAACGCCTCGTCCTGCAGCATGGTCCCCAGCGTCACGCCCCGCGACAGGTGCGACCGGTACTTCACCCACTCAAAGAACTGCCCCGGCTCGCGCTCGAATGCACCCCCTTCGAGCAAACGGTGCAGCTCCAGCCACGTCTGGTTCTGTGTCTCCCACACTTCGGTGGTGAGCGCCCCGCGCACGGCGCGGGCGTTTTCGCGCGCAGCCCGCAGGCACGACAGGATGGACGAAGGGTTGTCGCCGTCACGCACCATGAACTCCAGCACGTTCTGCGGCGTGACCTTGCCATGGCGCGCGGTATAGGCAGGGATCAGCTCGCTGATGGACAGCAGCCCCTCCCACCCTTCTTGCGCCACAACGGCGGACTGGGGCAGAAGCGAGGTTTCATAGCTCACATTGAGCATTCTTGCGGTGTTCTCTGCCCGCTCGGTGTAGCGGGACATCCAGAACAAGTGGTCGGCAGTGCGGCTCAGCATGCGGCCTCCTTCATCGAACAGGGCAGAGAACCCCGCACGTGCTGGGCACGCGCGCGGTGTTGTATTGAAAGTCCCCCTGCGGTGGCCTTTTCTGCCCGCTCGGTGTAGCGGGACATCCAGAACAAGTGGTCGGCGGTGCGGCTCAACATCTTAAAAACCTCCCTGCGATTGCGTCATTCCGCCCATGGACTGCAACTGGGACTGCATTGGCACCGCCGGCCCGGCCGTGTCGCCCAGGACCCAGGTGTCCTTGGTCCCGCCCCCTTGGGATGAATTCACCACCAGGGAGCCATCTGCCAGCGCCACGCGCGTGAGGCCGCCGGCGGCCATCTGCACCTCGCGGCCGCTGAGCACGAAAGGGCGCAGGTCGATGTGGCGCGGGGCAATGCCGCTTTCCACGTAGGTGGGGCAACTCGACAGGCTGAGCGTGGGCTGGGCGATGTAGCCCGCGGGGTTGGCCACGAGCGCGCGGCGGAAGTCTTCGATCTCGGTCTGTGTGGAGGCGGGGCCGATCAGCATGCCGTAGCCACCGGCGCCGTGCACCTCCTTGACCACCAGGTCTTTCAGGTTCGCCAGCACGTATTGCAGGTCGTCCTGCTTGCGGCACATCCAGGTCGGCACGTTCTTGAGGATGGGCTCCTCGCCCAGGTAGAAGCGGATCATCTCGGGCACGTAGGGGTAGACCGACTTGTCGTCGGCCACGCCCGTGCCCACCGCATTGCAAATGCCTACATTGCCCGCGCGATACGCTTCCATGAGGCCGTGGCAACCCAGCGTGGAATGGCGCTTGAAAACCTTGGGGTCCAGATAGTCGTCGTCCACACGGCGGTAGATCACATCCACCCGCTGCAGGCCGCGCGTGGTGCGCATGTAGACAAACTTGTCCTTGACGACCAGGTCCTGCCCTTCGACCAACTCCACGCCCATCTGTTGGGCGAGGAACGCGTGTTCGAAGTAGGCGCTGTTGTGCATGCCGGGGGTGAGCACCACCACCGTGGGCTCATCGGCCGCCGCGGGCGCACTGGCGCGCAGGGTCTCCAGCAGCATGTCGGGGTAATGGGCCACCGGGGCCACTTTGTACAGGCTGAACAGCTCAGGGAAGAGCCGCATCATCATCTTGCGGTTTTCCAGCATGTAGCTCACGCCGCTGGGTACGCGCAGGTTGTCTTCCAGCACGTAGTACTCGCCCTCGCCCTGCGCATTGGGGGCGCGCACGATGTCGATGCCGGCGATGTGCGCGTAGATATTCTGCGGCACGTTCAGGCCGGCCATTTCGGGACGGTATTGCGCGTTGTTGAGGATGAGGTCGGTGGGCACGATGCCGGCGCGGATGATGTCCTGGCCGTGGTACACATCGTGGATGAACCGGTTGAGCGCCGTGACCCGCTGCACCAGCCCTTGCTGCATGCTGCTCCACTCGTGCGCCGGGATGATCCGGGGGATCAGGTCGAACGGAATCAGCCGCTCGTTGCCTGCGCCGCCCTCGTCCTTGGCGCCATAGACGGCAAAGGTGATGCCCACGCGCCGGAAGATCATTTCGGCTTCGGCCCGGCGGGCCTGCATCACGTCAGGGGGCTGCTTGCTCAACCATTGCGCGTAGCGCTTGTAGTGGTCGCGCACATCGCTGCCATCAAAAGGCAGCATGGCGTACATCTCATCAAATTTCTGCATGAACTGGCCTCCTGCATGCAGGATAGCAAGTTGTGCGCCCACGCCTGAAAAAATGCCTGCGATGGCCCCCTGCCGCAAGCCGGCGGTGCGCTCATTCCGCCCGGGGCGGCACCCGGTGTTGCCAGTAGCGGGCCGCTGCATCGCGTTCGCAAGCCACCTGCCCGGGTTGCGCCGACGACCAGGTGGCGGCGCCACACTGCGCGGATTCCACGACATCAATGCCGCGGGCGCGGTAGCGCTGCAGGACATCGGCAGCCGGGTGGCCAAACCGGTTGCGGTAGCCGGCCTGCACCAGCGCAGTGCGGGGCTGGACAGCGTCCAGAAACGCCGACGAGGAAGACGTCTTGCTGCCGTGGTGGGGCACCAGCAGCACATCGGCCTTCAGGGCTGCGCCGCGGGCGAGCAAGGCCTGCTCCTGTGCGGCCTCGATGTCGCCCGCCAGCAAGGCGATCGGCGCACGAGGCCCTGCGGCCGTGATGCGCAGCACGCAGCTGACCGTGTTGGGCTTGGTGGCCTGCGCTGTATCGCCGGCCTGCGGGTGCAGGACCTCAAAGGCCACGCCGTCCCAGTCCCAGCGTTGGCCCGCCACACAAGGTGCAATCGGGCGCAGCGCCTGCAGCGCATGCTCGGCCTCGATCGAGCCGATGGCCTGGGCCTGAGGCTGCTGGGCCAGCACCGCGGCCGCCCCGCCAGTGTGGTCGGCGTCGCGGTGGCTGAGCACGAGCGTGTCCACCTTTTCGCCCAGGGCCCGCAGCAGCGGCACCAGCACGCGGTGGCCTGCATCGCTCTCCCGGCTGAATCGCGGCCCCGCGTCGTACAGCAGCGTGTGGCTGGCCGTGCGCACCAGCACGGCGTTGCCCTGGCCAATGTCGGCCGCGAGCAGCTCGAACTGCCCCGGCGCCGGGCGGGCGGGCTGCCACCACAACGCGGGCCAGAGCAGCGGCAAAGCCAGCAGCCGCAAGCGCCACGGCAAGCGTGCGGCCAGCAGTGTGCCGCCGGCCACCGCCGACACGCCCGCCCACAGCGGCGCGGCCGGCACAAACACCACAGCCCAGGGCCATTGCGCCAGCCACTGCAGCAGCGCCGCCAGTGGCTGCAGGCTGAGCTCAGCCAGGCTCCACAGCGGCGCCCACAGCACGCCGCCCAGCGCCAGCGGGGTGACCACCAGCGTCACCCACGGAATGGCCAGCAGGTTGGCGGCAAACCCCACCAGGGACACTTGGCCAAACAGCAGCAAGCTCAGCGGCGTGAGGGCCAGCGTAACGACCCATTGCTCGCGAAATAGTGCATAAAAATGCCGCCCAGCGCTTGATTCATAAGCACTATTAGCTACAGTATTTGTAGCAAACAGCACCCCCACCGCCACAAAGCTCAGCCAAAACCCCGCCTGCGCCAGCGCCCAGGGGTCTGCCACCACCACGGCCGCACAGGCCAGCAACCACACGTGTGGCCAGGGCCAGCGGCGGCCACCCAGCTGCAGCAGCGCAATGGTGGCCAGCATGATCACCGTGCGCTGCGCGGGCACGCCCCAGCCGCTGAACACCGCGTACGCTGCGGCCAGCGCCACGCCGGCCACCACCGCCGCGGTGGGTGCCGGCACGGCCAGGCACAGCCGCGCCGACCGCCGCCAGAGCGAGCGCACAACCAGCGCCGCCAGCCAGGCAAACAGAGTGATGTGCAGGCCCGAGATGCTCATGAGATGGGCCACCCCTGTCGCGCGGAACACATCCCAGTCTGCGCGGTCGATGGCGCGCTGGTCGCCCGTCACCAGCGCTGCAATGACCCCCGCTGCGCGCGCCTTGGCCGGGTCGTCGCCATTCACGTCGCGCGCCAAGCGCTCCAGGATGGCGTCGCGCACGGACTGCCGCGCCCGTTCCACCGGGTGGCGCCACGTCGATGCCAGGCGCACCGCAGGCTCGTCCTTGGGCCCCGCACGCACATAGCCCGTGGCCTGCACGCCCTGCTCCCAGGCCCACAGCTCATAGTCAAAGCCGTGCGGGTTGCGCAGGCCGTGGGGCGCCTTCAGGCGCACGGTCAGCGACCATCGGTCTCCGGCCATGATGGCGGGGGGCTGGCGCTGCAGGTCGAGCGCACCCGATGCGTCGCGAAACGGACCGCCGTACCAGGCCACGTCGATCCGCGGCGGCAACCGCACGGGGGCGCCACCCAGGTGCGCGGCTTCGACATCCAGACGGAGCCGCGTCCCGGCCTCGTTGGTCTGCGGCATGGCGGCCACCATGGCAGTGATGCGGACGTCCTGGCCCTCGAGCGCGGGCGCCAAGGCCTGGTCCACATATCCCACCGCACGCAAGCCACACAGCGCAAACATGGCCACCACCCCCGCGCCCAGTGCCAACGCGCGGGCGGCCGGCGGGGCCATGGCCCGCCACCGGCTGCCGCCGCGTCCTGCGGCCCACCACGCAAAGCATCCCACGGCACAGGCCGCGGCGAGCAGCCAACCGTAGACCGTCCCCAGCCACAACGCAGACTGCTGCAGCTGCAGCGCCGCGCCCAAGACCAGCCCAAGCAACCACGCAGGCACCTGCCAGGATGGGGCCTGGCTGAACGAAGGGCTCACGCCTTCCAGCCCCGCGCTGGGCGTCGAAGCGGTATTAGGGGCGCTTATGGCGGACATGGGCTGATGCTAATGGCCCCGCGGGGGCCCGGCGGCGGGGTGCGGAGCACCGGCCTGTGTAACACTCGCGGCCACCCCGCCCCACCCACGTGCTGAACGCATCAGGCACAACATGGCATGCAGGTCGCGAATGTCGCGCACGCCACGCACACCAGGTTCAACAGGCGGCCCGGACCCTTCATTCACCGCAACCTATCCCCGAGGAAAACCATGAACGTCTACGACAAGCTGAAAGAACTGAACATCACGCTTCCCCCCGTGGCGGTCCCCGCTGCCGCGTACGTGCCCTTCATGCAGACCGGCAACCTGGTGTTCCTGAGCGGTCACATCGCCCGCAAGGACGGCAAGCCCTGGGCAGCGCAGTTCGGCAAGAACATCACGACCGAAGAAGGCAAGGAGGCCGCCCGGGCCGTGGCCATCGACCTGCTGGGTACGTTGCACGCCGCCTGCGGCGGTGACCTCAACCGCGTGCAGCGCATCGTCAAACTCATGAGCCTGGTGAATTCCACCGGCGACTTCACCGAGCAGCACCTGGTGACCAACGGCGCGAGCGAGTTGTTTGGCCAGGTGTTTGGCGACAAGGGCGTGCACGCCCGCAGCGCCTTTGGCGTGGCGCAGATCCCCCTGGGCGCGTGCGTCGAAATCGAACTGATCGCAGAACTGGCCTGAGCCACCGGTCCATCCGCAAAAAAGCCCATGGCATCGCTGCCATGGGCTTTTTGTTTTTGTATCGCTAACTGCTGGCGGATCTGCAAGGAGCGCAGCAAGGTAGCTGTCCACAGGCCCACGTGCCCGCACGCAGGCCACGGCAAGCGATGGCTCAAAAGGATTCCCAGTCGTCGTCGCCACCTTGCGCCACCGCCGCCGGACGGCTTGCGGACGAAGCCACAGCGGGCGCCTTAGCGGGCGCCGGGGCCTTCTTGGCCACGGCGGTGCGCAAGGCCGTCCCGGTGCTCCCCTGCGCTGGCTTTGCGGCACCGGATGCTGCCGGTGGCCGGAGGGCGCCCGTTGACGTCGGCGCAGCGGCAGGATGTGCGGCGCGCTGTTGCGGCGCCACTGCAGCGCGTGGGGTATGGGAGGGCGCAGCGGGTGCACCGGGCGCGAGGTCCCCCGCGGCATCCACCTTGAACATCGACACCACCTGCGCCAGGTGGTCCGCCTGCTCGCGCAGGCTCTGCGCGGCGGCGGCGCTTTCCTCCACCAGCGCCGCGTTTTGCTGCGTCATCTGGTCCAGGTTGCCGATGGACTGATTGACCTGCGACACGCCCGCGCTTTGCTCGGACGCCGCAGCGGTGATCTCGCCGATCATGTCCGTCACGCGCTGCACGGATTGCACGATGTCGGTCATCGTGGTGCCGGCGTCGGCCACCAGCCGCGAGCCCACCTCCACCTTCTCGACCGATGCGCTGATGAGATGCTTGATCTCCTTGGCGGCTTCGGCGCTGCGCTGCGCGAGGCTGCGCACTTCGCTGGCCACCACCGCAAACCCGCGGCCCTGTTCGCCCGCGCGCGCGGCCTCCACCGCGGCGTTGAGCGCGAGGATGTTGGTCTGGAACGCGATGCCGTCGATCACCCCGATGATGTCCGCAATCTTCTTGCTGCTGTGGTTGATGTCCTGCATGGTCGTCACGACCTGGGTTACCACTTCGCCGCCGCGGCGGGCCACGCCCGTAGCACCAGCCGCCAGGCTGCTCGCCTGCTGCGCGCTGCCCGCGCTTTGCTGGATGGTGCTGGTGAACTCTTCCATGGCCGATGCCGTCTGCTGCAGATGGCTGGAGGTCTGCTCGGTGCGGGTCGACAGGTCGTGGTTGCCCGCGGCGATCTCGGCGCTGGCAATGGCGATGCTGTCGGTGCTGTGGCGCACCTGCTGCACCATGCGGCCCAGGTCGCTGCTCATGGTGTAGAGCGAGCGCAGCAGGTCACCAAACTCGTCGCCGCGCGTGACCGACTGCTGCACGCTGAGGTCGCCCCCGGCAATGCGCTCGGCCACACCGCGGGCCTGCTCCAACGGCCGCTGGATGCTGCCAATCAGGTAGTAAGCGCCGACGATGATGCCCAGCAGCAGCAGGCCCACCGCCACCGCGGCAATCTTCACGGTGAGCATGCGCGAGACCGCCATCTCGCGCTGCTTGGCTTCGGCCGCCTGCGTTTGCTGCTGCACAAAATCGCGCAGCGTCTGCAGGTAGGCCGCCACCGCGGGGTTGTAGGACTGCTTGACCAGCGACACCGCCTGGTCCTGCTGGCCGTCGCCCTTGAGTTTGCGGGCTTGGCCGCGCAGGTCGATCATGGCCTTGCGCGCCGCAGCGATCTTGGCCATCTGGGCCTTGTCGCTGTCGGACAATGCCATGGACTCGAGTGATTTCTGCACCTCGCTGATCTGCGCCGAAGTGGCCGCAATCTGGTCCTTGAACTCGGCCTCGACGGCGGGGTCGCTGCTCACGATCAGCGCCTGGGTGCGCGCCGCATTCGTTTCGGTGAGGCCCGACCAGCGCAGCGCGGCCTGCACGCGGGCCTCCATCTCCTTGGCCACCACCTCGGCCTCGGCCTGCACCTTGGCCGATCGGTAACCTGAAAAGCCCACCACGGCCGCCAGCATCACCACGATCACAATGACCACCATCCAGAGCTTGTGGGCCATCCGAAGTTGCTTGGGCATGGTCTTCTCCTGTCTCGTTGTGGGGTTTGCGCAGCGTGCGCACGGCCAGCATTGCACAAACTGCCGGGCAATGCACCAGGGTCAGCCCCAAGGGGGCCGGCGGCCTGACGGCACCATGGCTCGGGCGGTTGCTACGAAGCCTGCAGCGCTACCCAGTCCGTGTGTCCGCGCCTCCACAATGCGCCCCTCGCAAAGATGTCATGTCGGGCGAAAGGCAAAAACAGGGTGGGACCACGGCGCAGGTCCCGCCCAACCCGCATCACTCCACCCGGGTGACCGCCGACGGCTTGAACCCCAGGTCGGCCGCCTTGCCCTTGCGTCCGCGCGCGGCGCGGGCGTTGTTCAGCGAGCGGATCTCCAGCGTCTCCTCGCGCTCCTTGCCGCCGCGGCCGACGCCGTCGATGCGGATGCTGCGCGTGTACGCGGCCGCGCCCGCCAGGGTGTCCTTGGGCTCCAGGTCGATGAGCATCAGGCCCCGGCCGCCATTGGCCATGGTCTTGAGCTCGGTGATCTCGAAGGTCAGGATGCGCCCGCCCGCCGAGGCGCAGGCCACATGCGTGGCAGGCGGCACAGCCTTGCCGCCGGAAGATCCGGCTGCATGGGAAGGCACGCACACGGTTTCACCCTCGCCCAGCGTAAGGAAGGCCTTGCCACCCTTCTGCCGCGAGACCATGTTCTCCACCGCCGCCAGAAAACCGTAGCCCCCCGAATTGGACAGCAGCAGCGTGGCGTTGGCCGGGCCGGCAAAGTAGTGCAGCAGTTGGGTGCCCGACTCCAGCTCGATCAGCGTGGTCACAGGCTGCCCATCGCCGCGCGCACCAGGCAGCAGCGACACGGCCACCGAATACACGCGGCCGTTGCTCCCGAAGGCCAGCAGCGTGTCGACCGTGCGGCATTCGAACGTGCCGTACAAGCCGTCGCCCGCCTTGAAGGCAAAACTGGACGCCTCGTGGCCATGTCCGGTGCGCGCACGCACCCAGCCCTTTTGCGACACGATGACGGTCACCGGCTCGTCCACCACCTTCACTTCGGCCACGGCCTTTTTCTCAGCCTGGATCAGCGTGCGGCGCGCATCGGCAAAGGTCTTGGCGTCGGCCTCGATCTCCTTGACCATCGTGCGGCGCAGCGAGCCCGGGTTGTTCAGGATGTCTTCGAGCTTGCCCTGGCTTTCGCGCAGGTCCTTGAGCTCCTGCTCGATCTTGATGGCTTCGAGCCGCGCGAGCTGGCGCAGGCGGATTTCAAGGATGTCCTCGGCCTGGCGGTCGCTGAGGTTGAAACGCGCGATCAGCGCCGCCTTGGGCTCTTCGGCCTGGCGGATGATGGCAATCACCTCATCGATGTTGAGCAGAACAATCTGCCGCCCTTCGAGGATGTGGATCCGCTCCAGCACCTTGTTCAAACGGTGCTGCGTGCGGCGGGTGATGGTGGTCTGGCGGAAGGCAATCCACTCTTCCAGCATCTGCCGCAGCGACTTCTGGGTGGGCCGGCCATCGAGCCCCACCATCGTGAGGTTGATGGGCGCCGACGACTCCAGGCTGGTGTGCGCCAGCAGCGCAGTGATGAGTTCTTGCTGCGGGGTCTTGCCGGTCTTGGGCTCGAACACCAGGCGCACGGGCGCATCCTTGCTGGATTCGTCGCGTACGACATCGAGCACCGCCAGCATGCTGGCCTTGAGCTGGGTCTGGTCCTGCGAGAGCGCCTTCTTGCCGGCCTTGACCTTGGGGTTGGTGATCTCTTCGATCTCTTCGAGCACCTTCTGCGTGCTCACGCCCGGCGGCAGCTCGTTCACCACCAGCTGCCATTGGCCGCGCGCCAGCTCTTCGATCTTCCAGCGCGCGCGCACCTTGAGGCTGCCGCGGCCGGTGCGGTAGGCGTCTGCGATGTCCGATGCAGCGCTGATGATCTGGCCGCCGCCCGGGTAGTCGGGGCCGGGCACCAGCGCGAGCAACTCTTCCTGGCTCAGCGACGGCGTCTTGATCAGCGCGATACACGCGTCCGCGATCTCGCGCAGGTTGTGGCTCGGGATCTCGGTGGCCAGGCCCACGGCGATGCCGCTGGCGCCGTTGAGCAGCGCAAACGGCAGGCGCGCAGGCAGCTGGCGTGGCTCCTCGGTACTGCCGTCGTAGTTGGGCATGAAGTCGACCGTGCCTTCGTCGATTTCATCGAGCAGCAGGCTGGTGATGCGCGACAGGCGCGCCTCCGTGTAGCGCATGGCCGCAGCGCCATCGCCATCGCGGCTGCCAAAGTTGCCCTGGCCGTCGATGAGCGGGTAGCGCTGGGCAAAGTCCTGCGCCATGCGCACCAGCGCGTCGTAGGCCGACTGGTCGCCATGCGGGTGGAACCGGCCGAGCACATCGCCCACCACACGGGCGCTCTTGACCGGTTTGGCCGCCGTGTTGCGTGTGGGGCCGCTGTAGCCCAGGCCCATACGGTCCATCGAATACAAGATGCGCCGCTGCACGGGCTTGAGGCCATCGCACACGTCGGGCAGCGCGCGGCCCTTGACGACGGAGAGCGCGTATTCCAGGTAGGCGCGTTGGGCATAGCCCGCCAGGCCCAGGGAGTCGCCTCCGTCATCGCCGGCGGTGGTGAAATCCAAAGTCGGTTGGTCGCTCATTCGTTGGGTACAACAGTTTCTTGATTCAGGGTCGGGGGCGTGCCCGGGGTCTGCGCCACGCTGGTGGGCGGCAGATTGCCGCGGTTCACAGCGCCACCCGAGAGCTCCATGCGCACGCGGCCCGGTGCCGCGCGGCGGGCCAGCACGGGGGCAGGTGGCTTGAGCTGCGCATAAAGGCCCAGCACCGTGCGCACATAGTTTTGCGTTTCCTTGAAGGCCGGGATCTGGTTGCCCGCCCTTTGCACCGCACCCTCGCCGGCGTTGTAGGCGGCCACGGCCAGGTCCATGCGGCCGGGGAACAGGTCGAGCAGGTGGCGCAGGTAGCGCGTGCCGGTGGGCACGTTGACCGCCGGGTCGGCAAGCTTTTGCTCTACGGTGCGCTTGGCGTCAGCGCTCACGCCGAAGCGGCTGGCCGTGGCGGGCATGACCTGCATCAGCCCCACAGCGCCTTTGGGCGAGACGGCCTTGGCGTCAAAACCGGATTCGGCCGCGATCACGGCCTGCAGCAGCTCGTAGTCCACGCCGTGTTTCGTGGATGCCGCGCGCAAGTGGTGTTTGACGCGCTTGTAGTCCGGCGCGATGTCAAAAAACGCCAGCAGGCTCTTGCCCCCGGCGGGCAGCGCGTAGGGCATGGGCGGCGCATTGGCCGGCGCATCGCGGGTCGAGTCGAAGTCGTTGCCGCGGAAAAAAAGCTGGTAGCGCGCATCCACCTGCTCGGCGGCAAAGTGCGTCACGCCGCGCTCGTCCACATGGGCCCACAGGTCCGCCCAGGCCGATTGCTGCAAAAAACATAGCAACAAACCCATGCAGAGCAAGCGCCAGGGGCTTGTTTGAATTGAAATTTTCATATCAAGCCCTGCCACAGGCGCTGTCGCCGTCGCCGTCGCCGTGCACGCTGCGGCCGCAGGCGCAGACCAGCGCACTGCTGCCCGTCAGCGTCGCGCACCACAAACGCAGATCGCGCACCCAAGCCCCGCCGCCCGCGCTGCAAAGAGCACGGGTGGCACCGGGGAGAGGGGTGGCGAGATGAGCAGGCATGGCGGTAGGGCTCGCGCTTGTCAGATATCGATCTCTACCGCGTCGCCGTGCAATTCCATCAGCTCACGCCGCGAAGCCGCTTCGCCCTTGCCCATGAGCTTGGTGATCAAGTTCTCGGTCGCGGCAAAGTCCATGTCGCCCAGCTGCACCGGCAGCAGGCGGCGGGTGTCGGGGTTGAGCGTGGTTTCCCACAGCTGCTCGGCGTTCATCTCGCCCAGGCCCTTGAAGCGGCTGATCTGGCACTTCTCTTTGGGCACGCCGTCTTTGGCGCACTTGTCGAGGATGGCAGTCAGCTCGCCATCGTCCAGCGCATACATCTTGGCGGCGGGTTTCTTGCCGCGCGCGGGCACGTCCACGCGGAACAGCGGCGGGCGCGCCACGTAGATGTGACCGGTCTCGATGAGCTTGGGAAAGTGGCGAAAGAACAGCGTGAGCAGCAGCACCTGGATGTGCGAGCCGTCCACGTCGGCGTCCGAGAGGATGCAGACCTTGCCGTAGCGCAGGCCCGACAGGTCGGGCGTGTCGTTGGGGCCGTGCGGGTCTACGCCGATGGCCACCGAGATGTCGTGGATTTCGTTGTTGGCGAACAGGCGGTCGCGCTCGACCTCCCAGGTGTTGAGCACCTTGCCGCGCAGCGGCAGGATGGCCTGGCTTTCCTTGTCGCGGCCCATCTTGGCGCTGCCGCCGGCCGAGTCGCCCTCGACCAGAAACACTTCGTTGTGGGCCAGGTCCTTGCTCTCGCAGTCGGTCAGTTTGCCGGGCAGCACGGCTACGCCGGAGCCCTTGCGTTTTTCGACCTTTTGGCCGGCCTTCTGGCGCGTCTGCGCGGCCTTGATGGCCAGCTCGGCCAGCTTCTTGCCGTAGTCAACATGCTGGTTGAGCCAGAGCTCCAGCGCCGGGCGTACAAAGCCCGAGACCAGGCGCACCGCGTCGCGCGAGTTCAGGCGTTCTTTGATCTGGCCCTGGAACTGCGGGTCCAGCACCTTGGCGCTGAGGACATAACTCGCGCGTGCAAACACGTCCTCGGGCAGGAGCTTCACGCCCTTGGGCAGCAGGCTGTGCAGCTCGATGAAGCTCTTGACGGCGTTGAACAGGCCGTCGCGCAGGCCACTTTCGTGCGTGCCGCCGGCGCTGGTGGGGATCAGATTGACGTAGCTCTCGCGCACCGGCTGGCCGTCTTCGGTGAAGGCCACGCACCAGGATGCGCCCTCGCCTTCAGCAAAACTTTCGTTGTTGCGGTCGGCAAAACCTTCGCCTTCAAACAGCGGGATGACCGGGTCGCCGTTCAAGGTCTGCATGAGGTAATCACGCAGGCCGCCTTTGTACTGCCAGGTTTGTGTCTCGCGGGTTTTCTCAATGACGAGCTGCACTGTCACGCCCGGCATCAGCACGGCTTTGCTGCGCAAGAGGTGCGTCAGCTCGCCCATGGGCAGCGCGCTCGACTCGAAGTATTTGGCGTCGGGCCATACGCGCACGGTGGTGCCCTGCTTGCGCTCGCCCACTTCCAGCGCACGCGCCACCAAGGGTTCGATCACATCGCCGGCCGAAAACACCAGGCGCGCCGCCTTGCCTTCGCGGTAACTGGTGGCTTCGAGCCGCGTGGCCAGGGCGTTGGTCACGCTCACGCCCACGCCGTGCAGGCCGCCCGAGAAGCTGTAGGCACCGCCCTTGCCCTTGTCGAACTTACCGCCCGCATGCAGGCGGGTGAACACCAATTCGATCACCGGGGCGTTTTCCTCGGGGTGCATGCCAAAAGGGATGCCGCGCCCATCGTCCTCCACCCCCACCGAGCCATCGGCGTGCAGCGTGACGCGGATTTTTTTGCCGTAGCCGGCCAGCGCTTCATCGGCCGCGTTGTCGAGCACCTCCTGGATGATGTGCAAGGGGTTGTCGGTGCGGGTGTACATGCCCGGGCGTTGCTTGACGGGCTCCAGGCCCTTGAGCACGCGGATCGAGCCTTCGGAATATTCACTACTGGTGGACACGGACGACGGTTTGGCAGACATAGCGGCGGATTGTAGTGCGGCACCGGGCCAA
>SDXZ01000311.1 GCA_004210805.1 Acidovorax sp. | reverse complement strand
GCCCACCGCCCCACCCATCCAGCCAGGCAGCGCCGCCATCGTTCAGGTGAACGACGCGCTCTTCGACACCGAGGCCTGCCTCAACTGCCACGCCCTGCTCGCGGGGCCGTTTTGCGCGCAATGCGGCCAGAAGAAGGCGGCCCGCATGGGCACCAGCACCGTCCGCAAGGAAGCGTGGGAGCGCTTTCGCTGGTTCGAATGGAGCACCATCCGCAATGCGCTGCGCGTGCTGCCCCAGCCCGGGACCATGGCGCGCGAATACGTGCTGGGCCGCCGAAAGGACCATCCGCACCCGCTCACACTGCTGTGCCTGGCCATCGGCTTCCTGCTCATCGTGCTCGGTTACACCGACTACCTGCGCCCCGAACTGCCCAGCGAAGAAGCGCAGCGGATGTATGCACTGGTCACCGGCTACTCCAAGTGGTCCTTCTCGCTGGGCGCGGTGGCGGCGTTCGTCAGCATGTGGCTGGTGTTCCGCCGCTTCGGCTACAACGCGGCCGAGCTGCTGGCCCTGGCGCTGTATTGCCAGGCGGTGTTCATCGCGCTGCAGATGGTCAACCAGTTGCCGCTGGTGCTGGCGCATTCACCGGCCTTGCTCAAGTGGCACAAGGCGTGGTCGCCCTGGTACATGACGGGACTGCAGACCCTGATGTTCATGGTGGCGCTGCGCCAGTTCTTCATGCTGGGGCTGCGGCACGACGGCTGGCGGTTGCTGCTGGCAGGGGCGGTGTTCGCAGCGCTCAAGTGGCAGGCCACGCAGTGGTACGCGCGCGCGGTGGTGGAACTGGTGCTGTGGCAAATGGCGGGATGAGAGGCGCCCACGGCCATGGCGCTCCAAAAAATGCATAAAAATGGGCTCTTGCGCTTGTCCATCAAGCGCCAACAGCTATTGTTTTTATAGCATTTGCAGTGGTGCAAGTGACGATAGCCGCCTGCCGGGCGCCGGGCTGAAAGCGTGAACAAGTTCATGGAAGCCGCGCCGATGTGGGCCCATCCTTCACCTGAATGATGCCCGCGCGGGACCAACGGCCCTACCATCGCGCCCCATGGATTCTTTCGATTCGACAAGGAGCCGCCGTTGACCGGCCCGGGCCTGCACGCCGACGACTCGGCCCTGCCCGGCCTGCACGCGCTCATGGCCGAGAGCCTGGAGGCGCTGGGCGAAGCCGGCATGGTGGAGCGCCTGCTGCACCGGCTGGGCGCGTCTCTGGGCAGCCAGAAGGTGGTGCTGTTTTGCCCGCTGCCCGGCTCTGACGACCCCCTGGCGGCGTACCAGTCGGGCATGCCCGGCGACTTCCTGGCGCGGTACGCCGATTTGATCCAGGGCAGCGATGCCTGGAGCGAAGCGCTGGTGCGCCAGCAGGACCAGGCACTTGCACGGGGTGGCTCGCTCAGCCAGCAGCTGGTGGGCACGGCACAGCTGCGCCGCGGTGCGTTCTACGCCGATTACCTGAAGCCCCTGGGCATCGACGCGATGGTCAACAGCATCGTGGAAGCCTCGCCCGAAGGCGGCATGCATGTGCTGGCGCTCTACAACGAGCTGGGGCAAAGCGAGTTCACTCCGGCGCAGTTTGCCCGGCTGCGCGCCGTGACACCTTGGGTGCGCAGCCTGATGCGGGCGCAGCGCCGCCTGCAGCAGGCCCGCCGCCACACTCTCGCACTGGAGCGCACGCTGGACAAACTGCCACTGGGCGTGATGCACGTCAACCGGCGCGGTGAAGTGCGGTTCCTGAACGAACATGCGCGTGCCTGGCTGGGCATCGAGGACGCCTGCCGGGTGCTGCTTCGCCATGCCAGCGGCTGGCACCAACGGGAGCCGCTGATGCTTGCGCAAGTGCATGCGGCGCTGGCGCCGCTGCTGTCGGCCAGCGTGAGCACGCAGACGCCCGTGTCGGCGCGGCTGGGCACGGTGCACGAAGAAGGCCCGGGCACGCTGGTCGCCCTGGCGGCGCCGCTGCGTGCCGCGGGCGCAGACGCGGGCGAGCCGCTGGTGCAGTTTATTTTTGTGCCCGAGGCGCCGCCCCACACAGGGGCCACGGTGTCGGTCTGCAGCGCGCTCTATGGCCTGACGCCCGCAGAAGCCGCATTGCTGCCGCTGTTGCTGCAGGGCATGACGCCCCGCGAGATGGCCGACAGCCGCCACGTGAAGATGCCGACCGTGCGCTCGCAGCTGGCAAGCCTGTATGCCAAGACCGGTACCCGCGGGCAGGCGGAGCTGGCCCAGCGCGTGCTGCGGGTGGCCGCTCTGGTGGGGGCATGAGACAGCCCCGTCAATGGCTGGCGGAAGCCCTGTATCAACGCGCCGGGGCGCGGCACATCGCCGCCGCCCATTGAATTCACTGATTTACCCCGAGGAACCCGCACCCATGAAACACCGCAACGTTCGTCCCGTCGCCTTTGCCTGCGCTGCCATGATCGGCTTGGCCGCAGGCGGTCTGGCCATGGCCCAGAAGACCGCCGCCGTGACCAAGCCCAGCAAAGCACAGCTGGCCGCCGAGCTGGCCGCCACGCTGCAGGCCTGCTCGTACGACGGAAGCCCTGTGGCGTTCTCGCCCCCCGACCTGTCCAAGGGTGGCGGCACCGGCAAGGAGGTCGTGGCGCAAATCATGCGGTACACCGGCCTGCCTGCCAATTTCATCGTGGTGGAGGGCAAAGTGCCCAACGCCGCAGCGGTCATCATGGCCGGGCCCGACAAGATTCCCCGCCGCGTGATTGCCTACAACCCAGCTTTCATGGGCGAGGTCATCCAGGCCACCAAATCGAACAACTGGGCACCCGTGAGCATCATGGCGCACGAGATCGGGCACCATCTGTCGGGCCACACCATCGTGCCGGGGGGCAGCCAGCCGCCTATCGAGCTTGAATCGGACAAGTTCAGCGGCTTCGTGCTGTACAAGATGGGCGCCCCGCTGAAAGACGCACAAAACGCCATCGCCACACTGATTCCGGAAAAGGACGGTGAAACCCACCCGGGCCGCCGCAAGCGCCTGGCCGCCATCGCCAATGGCTGGACCGAGGCTTGTGAGCTGCAAGGCGGCGGTGCGGCTTGCCAGAGCGGCGCCGCCGGTGGGAGCAAGCCCACCGCCGTGGCCCAGGCGCCGACGCCTGCGCCGTCTCCCGCACCCGCAGCGGCGCCTTGCAGCTCACAAGCCTCGGTCCAGCCATTGGCGATGGCGGCCAGGCGCTTGCGGCGGCCCGGGTGGGTTTCACCGTCCTTTTCCGGAATCAGT
>SDXZ01000096.1 GCA_004210805.1 Acidovorax sp. | reverse complement strand
TCCACATCCATAAGAGGAATAGCCATGGCCGTTACTGTTGAAACCCTTGAGAAGCTCGAGCGCAAGATTACGCTGAGCGTGCCCGTCACCCTGATCCAGTCCGAAGTCGACACGCGCCTGAAGCGCCTGGCCCGCACGGTCAAGATGGACGGCTTCCGTCCTGGCAAGGTGCCCATGAACGTGGTCGCCCAGCGCTATGGCTACTCGGTGCAATACGAAGTGCTCAACGACAAGGTCGGCGAAGCATTTGCCGTGGCTGCCAACGAAGCCAACCTGCGCGTGGCCGGCCAGCCCCGCATCACCGAAAAAGAAGGCGCTCCAGAAGGCCAAGTCACCTTCGACGCCATCTTTGAAGTGTTCCCTGAAGTGAAGATCGCCGACCTGTCGGACGCCGAAGTCGAAAAGCTGTCGGCCGAAGTCACCGACTCCGCCATCGACAAGACCATCGACATCCTGCGCAAGCAGCGTCGCAGCTTTGCCCAGCGCGCCATCGACGCTGCTGCGCAAGACGGCGACCGCGTGACCGTGGACTTCGAAGGCAAGATCGACGGCGAACCGTTTGACGGCGGCAAGGCTGAGGACTTCCAGTTCCTGGTTGGCGAAGGCCAGATGCTCAAGGAATTCGAAGACGCAGTGCGCGGCATGAAGTCGGGCGAAAGCAAGACCTTCCCCCTGGCTTTCCCCGCCGAGTACCACGGCAAGGACGTCGCCGGCAAGACCGCTGACTTCCTCGTGACGATCAAGAAGATCGAAGCCGCCCACCTGCCCGAGGTGAACGACGCCTTGGCCAAGTCGCTGGGCATCGCTGACGGTTCCGTGGACGGCCTGCGCGCCGACATCAAGAAGAACCTGGAGCGCGAAGTCAAGTTCCGCCTGCTGGCCCGCAACAAGCAAGCCGTGATGGATGCCCTGGTGTCCAAGGCTGAGCTCGACCTGCCTAACTCCAGCGTGCAGGCTGAAATCGCCCGCCTGCTCGAAGGCGCCCGCGCCGAACTCAAGCAACGCGGCATCAAGGACGCCGACAAGGCCGAAATCCCTGAAGACGTGTTCCGCCCCCAGGCCGAGCGCCGCGTGCGCCTGGGCCTGGTGTTGGCTGAGCTGGTGCGCGCCAACGAACTGCAGGCCAAGCCCGAGCAGCTCAAAGCCCACATCGACGAGCTGGCTGCCAGCTACGAGAAGCCCGACGACGTGGTGCGCTGGTACTTCGGTGACCGCCAACGTCTGGCTGTGCTTGACGGCACAGGCCCCAATTCATTTCTGGGTACAGTACCTGCTTGTCTGGAGAAAACATGAGCGCATTGGAAACACAAGGCCTGGGCATGGTCCCCATGGTCATCGAGCAGTCCGGCCGTGGCGAACGGTCTTATGACATTTACTCGCGCCTTCTGAAGGAGCGGGTGATCTTTCTGGTGGGTGAGGTGAACGACCAAACGGCCAACCTGGTGGTGGCCCAGTTGCTGTTCCTGGAGAGCGAGAACCCCGATAAGGACATCTCGTTCTACATCAACTCCCCGGGCGGCAGCGTGACGGCCGGCATGGCCATCTACGACACGATGCAGTTCATCAAGCCTGATGTGTCCACGCTTTGCTGCGGTTTTGCGGCCAGCATGGGCGCCTTCCTGCTGGCTGCCGGCGCGAAGGGCAAGCGTTTTGCGCTGCCCAACTCCAAGGTCATGATCCACCAGGTGCTGGGCGGAGCCCGCGGCCAGGCGACTGACATCGAGATCCACGCGCGCGACATCCTGCGCACGAAAGAACAGATGAACAAGATCCTGGCCGAGCGCACCGGCCAGCCGCTGGAAAAGATCCGCGCCGATACAGAGCGCGACTACTTCCTCACGGCCGATGAAGCCAAGGACTATGGCCTGGTCGATCAGGTGATCAGCAAGCGTTCCTGATCTGCCGAGGACGGCGCGGCGGCGTTTTCCCTCGGGGAAGACGCCGTTTTTTATTTGGTTATCATCCCGACAACTTTCCGTACGTAACAAGGCATTGCCCCCATGGCCGAGAAAAAAGGCTCTTCCAGCGAAAAAACCCTTTACTGCTCTTTCTGCGGCAAGAGCCAGCACGAAGTAAAGAAGCTGATCGCCGGCCCGTCGGTCTTTATTTGCGACGAGTGCATTGACCTGTGCAACGAGATCATTCGTGATGAATTGCCGGCTGGTGACGCGGCGCGCGAAGGACGCAGCGACCTGCCCACGCCGTCCGAGATCAAGACCAACCTCGACAACTACGTGATTGGCCAGGATGTGGCCAAGCGCACGCTGGCGGTGGCGGTGTACAACCACTACAAGCGGCTGCGCCACAAGGACAAGGCCCACAAGGACGATGTGGAGCTCTCCAAAAGCAACATCCTGCTGATCGGCCCCACGGGCTCGGGCAAGACGCTGCTGGCCCAGACGTTGGCGCGCATGCTCGATGTACCGTTCGTGATGGCCGACGCCACCACGCTGACGGAAGCCGGCTACGTGGGTGAGGACGTGGAAAACATCGTCCAGAAGCTGCTGCAAAGCTGCAACTACGAGGTGGAGCGCGCCCAGCGCGGCATCGTCTACATCGACGAGATCGACAAGATTTCGCGCAAGTCGGACAACCCCTCCATCACCCGCGATGTGTCGGGCGAGGGCGTGCAGCAGGCGCTGCTCAAGCTCATCGAAGGCACCATGGCCAGCGTACCGCCCCAGGGCGGGCGCAAGCACCCGAACCAAGACTTCCTGCAGATCGACACGACCAACATCCTGTTCATCTGTGGCGGCGCGTTTGCGGGGCTCGAGAAAGTCATCGAGAACCGGACGGAGGCTTCGGGCATCGGGTTTGGCGCATCAGTCAAGAGCAAGAAGCAGCGGTCGCTGACCGAGGTGTTCACCGAGATCGAGCCGGAAGATTTGATCAAGTTCGGCCTGATCCCCGAATTGGTGGGACGCATGCCGGTGATCACGGCCCTGACCGAACTGAGCGAGGACGCGCTGGTCGAGATCCTGACCGAGCCCAAGAACGCGCTGGTCAAGCAGTACAACAAGCTCCTGTTGATGGAAGGCGTGGACCTCGAGATCCGCCCCGCAGCGCTCAAGGCCATCGCCCGCAAGGCGCTGGCGCGCAAGACGGGTGCCCGTGGCCTGCGTTCCATCCTGGAGCAATCCCTGATCGGAACCATGTTCGACCTGCCCAATACCAGCAACGTCGAAAAAGTGGTGGTGGACGAGTCCACCATCGAAGAAAACAAGCCACCGCTGCTCGTGTATCGCGAGGCGGCCAAAAAGGCCTGAGATGCCCGGTGTGGGCGCCGACCTGTGGCCGCCCTTTGCCCTGATCAACCCTGGCCGCAGTACGGCTCTGTGCCAGGGTTGAAAATCCTTCCATGTGGACCCATCTCCACAGCGTACTTTGAGGATTTCCATGTCCGGACATACCCCCCTGCCTGCCACCCCGCTTGACCTGCCGCTGTTGCCTCTGCGCGACGTGGTGGTGTTCCCCCACATGGTGATCCCACTGTTTGTGGGCCGCCCCAAGAGCATCAAGGCGCTTGAACTGGCCATGGAGGCCGACCGCCGCATCATGCTGGTGGCCCAGAAGGCAGCAGCCAAAGATGAACCGTCCGTCGCGGACATGTTCGATGTGGGCTGCGTCTCTACGATCTTGCAGATGCTCAAGCTGCCCGATGGGACGGTCAAGGTGCTGGTCGAAGGCCAGCAACGCGCGCTGGTGACCTCCATCGAAGATGCCGAAACGCATTTCACTGCCACGGTGACGCCGGTCGAGGCCACGCCCGATGCGAATAAGCCCAGCGAGATCGAGGCGCTGCGCCGTGCTGTGATGCAACAGTTTGACCAGTACGTCAAGCTCAACAAGAAGATTCCGCCGGAGATCCTGACGTCGATTTCCAGCATTGATGATCCAGGTCGCTTGGCCGACACCATTGCTGCGCACCTGCCCCTGAAGCTGGAAAACAAGCAGGTAGTGCTCGACCTTTCCGACGTGAAGGCACGGCTTGAAAATCTGTTCGAGCAGCTGGACCGCGAAGTCGACATCCTGAATGTCGACAAAAAAATCCGCGGGCGCGTAAAGCGCCAGATGGAGAAGAACCAGCGCGACTTCTACCTCAACGAGCAGGTCAAGGCCATCCAGAAGGAACTGGGCGAGGGCGACGAGGGCGCCGACATCGAGGAGATCGAGAAGAAGATCAAGCTCGCCAAGATGTCTGCCGAAGCGCGCAAGAAGGCTGATGGCGAGCTCAAAAAGCTCAAGCTCATGTCGCCCATGTCCGCTGAAGCGACCGTGGTGCGCAATTACATCGAAGTGCTCACGGGCCTGCCCTGGAGCAAGAAAACCAAGATCAAACACGACCTGGTCAATGCCGAGGGCGTGCTCAACGAAGACCATTACGGTCTCGACAAGGTCAAGGACCGCATCCTTGAATATCTTGCGGTGCAGCAGCGTGTGGACAAGGTGAAGGCGCCCATCCTGTGTCTGGTGGGTCCTCCTGGCGTGGGCAAGACCTCGCTTGGGCAGTCGATTGCCAAGGCCACGGGGCGCAAGTATGTGCGCATGGCCCTGGGCGGCATGCGTGACGAGGCCGAGATCCGCGGGCACCGCCGCACCTACATCGGTGCGTTGCCGGGCAAGGTATTGCAGAGCCTCTCCAAGGTGGGGACTCGCAATCCGCTGTTCCTGCTCGACGAGATCGACAAACTGGGCACGGACTTCCGCGGCGACCCGTCGAGCGCGCTGCTGGAGGTGCTGGACCCCGAGCAGAACCACACGTTCGGCGACCACTATGTGGAGGTGGACTTCGACCTGTCTGACGTGATGTTCGTCGCCACGTCGAACTCGATGAACATCCCGCCGGCGCTGCTCGACCGCATGGAAGTAATCCGCCTGTCGGGTTACACCGAGGACGAGAAGACCAACATCGCCATGAAGTACCTGCTGCCCAAGCAGCTCAAGAACAACGGCGTCAAGGACGAGGAACTGCTGATTACCGAGCCCGCCGTGCGCGACATGGTGCGCTACTACACCCGTGAAGCAGGTGTGCGATCACTTGAGCGCGAGCTCTCCAAAATCTGCCGCAAGGTGGTCAAGGGCCTGCAGCTCAAGAAGCTGGAACCCCAGGTAGTCGTTAACGCGGACAACCTGCCGGACTTCCTGGGTGTGCGCAAGTACACCTATGGCCGCGCAGAGGCGCAGAACCAGGTGGGCCAGGTGGTGGGTCTGGCATGGACCGAAGTGGGCGGCGATTTGCTGACCATCGAAGCGGCCATCATGCCCGGCAAAGGTGTGATCACGCGCACCGGCTCGCTGGGCGATGTGATGAAAGAGTCCGTGGAAGCCGCGCGCACCGTGGTGCGCAGCCGTTCGCGGATGCTCGGCATCAGGGATGACATATTCGAGAAGCGCGACATTCACATCCACGTGCCCGATGGCGCTACTCCCAAGGATGGCCCCAGCGCAGGCGCGGCGATGACCACGGCGTTTGTCTCTGCGCTCACGGGTATTCCGGTGCGCGGCGATGTGGCGATGACGGGTGAGATCACCCTGCGCGGTGAGGTCACGGCGATCGGTGGGCTCAAGGAAAAGTTGTTGGCGGCGCTGCGCGGTGGCATCAAGACCGTGCTCATCCCCGAAGAGAACGTGAAAGACCTGCAGGAAATCCCGGACAACGTGAAGAGCGGCCTGGAGATCGTGCCTGTGCGCTGGATCGACAAGGTGCTTGAAGTAGCACTGGAGCGCAAGCCCGTTCCGCTGACGGACGAAGAGGTTGCCGAGGTGGCTGCCGCTGCTGCGGCCGCTGACAAGACCAAGCCCCATTCGCCGGCCCCGGCGGGCGATGGCTTGAAACATTGATTGATTGGCGCATTTTTTTGGAGAGCCCCCAAAAATGCGCTACAATTCACACCACTGCAGCAAACGTTGTACAATGTGAGGCTTCAGTAAATGCGGGAATAGCTCAGTTGGTAGAGCGCAACCTTGCCAAGGTTGAGGTCGAGAGTTCGAGACTCTTTTCCCGCTCCAATTTCCACAAAAAGGGAAGCAGTTGCTTCCCTTTTTTGTCAGAGGAATGTGAATTCCTGGCGCGGTAGCAAAGCGGTTATGCCCCGGATTGCAAATCCGGTTAGTCCGGTTCGACTCCGGACCGCGCCTCCAGGTTGACTGGATTTTGGTAACTCCGGTGCCAAGGTCCGGGCCAGCAGTTGCTGGGTTTGGCACGACGAAGTGGTTGGATGAATTTTTCGGCCGGCGAATATGCTGTGCTGAAAAATGGCGATATAATTTGAGGCTTGCTGATTCACATTGACGGTAACGTCAGCGAATCACGGCAAATGCGGGAATAGCTCAGTTGGTAGAGCGCAACCTTGCCAAGGTTGAGGTCGAGAGTTCGAGACTCTTTTCCCGCTCCATATTCCAAAGGGAAGCCTCTGTGCGTCGGCAGCCGGCGCCCCGATGGTGAAATTGGTAGACACTGCGGACTTAAAATCCGCCGCTTTCCTGAAAAGGGGCGTGCCGGTTCGACCCCGGCTCGGGGCACCACTACGAATCAATGATGTCAAGTTACAACGCTCCCTTCGAAATCCACATCCACGGGCAGGTTCAGCTGCGTCCCGATGCCAGTTTTGAGCAGCTTCAGGAAGCGCTCAAGCCCCTGTGGAAATACGCTGGAGCCCGCTCTTTGGCCGACGGCGCAGCCAGCGCTTACGAAGAAGAGCCCGGCATCAAATTCGATGTGCAGGACCACCTGCTGCAAATGTGCTGGACGGTGCGGGGCGACGAGGATTTTCGCCAGTCGCTGGACGAAATGTGCATGAACCTCAACGAGCTCGCGGAGCAGGGCGCTGCCCTGGAGGTCACGTTCTACGACGCGGACTTTGACGAAGATGAGGAAGGCGATGGCGCTGAGTCGCGCGACGACTTCGTCATGCTCTTCGTGGGCCCGACGCCGGCAGCCATCATGCAGGTCCAGCGCGATTTGTTGGTGCAGGATGTTGTGAACATGATGGAGCGCCACTTTGACGGCGCTGAGCTGGGCGGCGTGGTCACCGAGATCGACAAGCTGTTCAGCCAGCGTTTTGACGCGCTGGTGAACTCGCTGGAGATTGGCAAGCCCCCGCGCGGCTCGGGTGGGTCTGGCGGTGGTGGCCATGGTGGCGGTGGCGGACGCCGTCCGCGGCACTTGCACTGAGCTGAAAGAAACAAGTCACCCCTGAACGATGGCGTTGTTGCTGATGGCAGCAGCGCCATCTGTCCATACGACGCCGGTTGCTCCATTTGCCTTTTGGCTTGGTAAGGGTTTGATCGGTGTCATGAAGATCGGGCATACGCCGTTGCCCGCACCGCGTGACGACAAGCGTGGCCAGCCCCGGCGCACAGCTCTAGCCCTTGTGCTTGCCGCCCCACCGCCCACCGCTTTTTGTTCCCATGAAATCCGACCTTCCCTACCTGAGCGCCTACCCCGAGTCCCTGCAAGACCAGGCGCGGGAACTGCTGGCGCAGGGGCGGCTGGGCACCGTGCTGCTGCGCAAGTACCCCTCGCCCCACGCGGTGCGCAGCGACCGCGGTCTATACGACTACACGCAGGAGCTGAAATCTCGTTACCTGCGCAATGCAGGCACGATCAACAAGGTCCTGTTCGACAACAAGATCCACGTGGTGCGCCACGCCCTTGGTTTGCACACAACCGTGTCGCGCGTTCAGGGCAACAAGCTCGCGGCCAAGCATGAAATCCGCATCGCCGCGATGTTCAAGCAGGCGCCAGACGAGTTCTTGCGCATGATCGTGGTTCATGAACTGGCCCACCTGCGCGAGAAGGACCATGGCAAGGCCTTCTACCAGCTCTGCGCGCACATGGAGCCCCACTACCACCAGTACGAGTTTGACCTGCGCCTGTACCTCACGCACGTGGAGCATTCGGGGGAAAGGCTGTGGGGCACCGACGCTGCGTAGCGTGTGTATCTGCCTTGCAGACATCTATTTTGCTATTTTGTTTATAGCTATAAGCGCTTATAAATCAAGCGCTGGAGCTTGAAAGGGCTTAAAAGTTAAGCTGGGACATCTCGTCGACCTCGTCACGAAAGCCGCCGCGACACCTCACGACGCCATCTTTTCACGACGCCGTCTCTTCACGGCACTGACACGCTGGCACAGCAGTCCGCCGGCAGCCCTAGCCAGCGTAGCGCGCCCGCCTGCAGCATGGCGACTGGCCCCGTTGTCAGCAGGCGAATCTCGGGCGTCGCAGTGAATGCCTCCTCGGCACCCCCATCGCTGTCCTCCCCGGCGACCTGCGCGGCGGCCCGCTCTCGCAGCAGCCCCGCCGCCTCCAGCAACCGCCGCGTCTGCCGCGCCACAGGTTCGCCGGTCTCGATGAGTTGCACCTTGGGGCCGACCAGCGCCCGCAGTTCGTGCTCCACAAAGATGTAGTGGGTGCAGCCCAGCACCAGGGTATCGATCTGCCCCGGTGCTGCGCCAAACGGGCCCATGGCGTGGAGGTAGCGCTCGCACAGTGCCCCGGTTTCAGTGCCGGCCACGGCGCTGCCAACACCAGCGAGATCGCCAGGGGTGCCCAACGCAGGCTCGGGCAGGTTCACGCTGCGCTCGATGGCGTGGGCCAGGCCGTCGCACGGCTGCACCACAAACTGCGCCTGGCCTTCCAACGAGGCGAGCAGCTTGCCGAATTTGCTGCTGGTGAGTGTGCCCCGCGTGCCGATCACGCCCACGCGGCCGGTCTGGGTCACTGCCAGCGCGGGCTTGATGGCGGGTTCGAGGCCGACGAGGGGCAAGGTGGGGTGGCTGCTGCGGACCTCGTGGATGGCGGCCGCAGTGGCGGTGTTGCAGGCCACCACCAGCGCCTTGATGTGATGCTGCTTGCACAGGTACTGCGTGATGGCGTGTGTGCGCGCGCTCACGTACGCGTCGCCGCGCTCGCCGTAGGGTGCGTTGGCACTGTCCGCCAGGTACACGAAGTTCTCATGGGGCAGGGCCGCGCGCAGGGCGCGCAGGACGCTCAGTCCGCCGACACCGCTGTCAAACACGCCGATAGGGGAGGAAAGCAGCGGCATCGAGGACTTCACTTGGGGCAAAGCTGAGGATTGTAGGAAAGACAGAGCGCGCGATGGTGCCGCAGGGCAATCCCGGTGGCGGCCCCTGGGACGAAGACGTCACGAAGTACGCCCTGGGGAGAATCCTCAAGACGCCCCCATAAAAAAACCGCCCGAAGGCGGTTTTCAAAAAGGGCGCACACGCAATTGCTGCCCGGCTGGGCAGTCCATCAGGCCGCGGCCACCCCGATGCCCTTGAACTCGCCGGTAGCGATGCGCTTTTCCCATTCAGCCGGGCCGGTGATGTGCGCGCTGGTGCCGCCGGCATCCACGGCCACGGTCACGGGCATGTCCACCACGTCGAACTCGTAGATGGCTTCCATGCCCATGTCGGCAAAGCCCACCACCTTGGCAGTCTTGATGGCCTTGCTGACCAGATAGGCGGCGCCGCCCACGGCCATCAGGTAGGCGCTTTGGTGCTTCTTGATGGCTTCGATGGCGACCGGGCCGCGCTCAGCCTTGCCGATCATGGCGATCAGGCCGGTTTCGGCCAGCATCATTTCGGTGAAGCCGTCCATGCGGGTGGCGGTGGTGGGGCCGGCGGGGCCGACGGCCTCGTCACGCACCGGGTCCACCGGGCCGACGTAGTAGATGACGCGGTTGGTGAAGTCCACGGGCAGCGGCTCGCCCTTGGCCAGCATGCCCTGGATGCGCTTGTGCGCAGCGTCGCGGCCGGTCAGCATCTTGCCGTTCAGCAGCAGGGTGTCGCCGGGTTTCCAGCTGGCGACTTCGGCCTTGGTCAAGGTGTTCAGGTCCACCTTTTTGCTGGTTTTGTAGTCGGGCGTCCAGTTCACGTTGGGCCACAGGTCCAGGCTCGGCGGGTCCAGGTAGACCGGGCCGCTGCCGTCCATCACAAAGTGTGCGTGGCGGGTGGCGGCGCAGTTGGGGATCATGGCCACGGGCTTGCTGGCGGCGTGGGTGGGGTACATCTTGATCTTTACGTCCAGCACCGTGGTCAGGCCGCCCAGGCCTTGCGCACCAATGCCCAGGGCGTTGACCTTTTCCATCAGCTCGATGCGCAGGGCCTCGACCTTGGTCAGCTCGGCGCCAGAAGCCTTTTTGGCCTGCAGCTCGTACATGTCCAGGTCGTCCATCAGGCTTTCCTTGGCCATCAGCACGGCTTTCTCCGCGGTGCCGCCGATGCCGATGCCCAGCATGCCAGGTGGGCACCAGCCAGCGCCCATGGTGGGCACGGTCTTGAGCACCCAGTCGACGATGCTGTCGCCGGGGTTCAGCATGACCATCTTGCTCTTGTTCTCCGAGCCACCGCCCTTGGCTGCAACCGTCACTTCCACGGTGTTGCCGGGCACGATCTCGGTAAAGATCACCGCGGGCGTGTTGTCCTTGGTGTTCTTGCGGTCGAAATGCGGGTCGGCCACCACGCTGGCGCGCAGGGTGTTGTCGGGGTGGTTGTAGCCGCGTCGCACGCCTTCGTTAATGGCGTCGTCCAGGCTGCCCGTGAAGCCGTCCCAGCGCACGTCCATGCCCACTTTCAGGAACACGTTGACGATGCCGGTGTCCTGGCAGATGGGGCGCTGGCCCGTGGCGCTCATCTTGCTGTTGGTCAGGATCTGGGCGATCGCGTCCTTGGCCGCCGGGCTTTGCTCGCGCTCATAGGCGCGGGCGAGGTGGGCGATGTAGTCGCTGGGGTGGTAGTAGCTGATGTACTGCAGTGCGGCAGCTACGGATTCGATGAGATCGTCCTGGCGGATGGAGGTGGTCATGGCGGTTCGTGGGGGTCTTTTGGGGAGAACGCAAGCGCGTTCCTGTCCTGCCCGCCGCACGCACCGCCTGGCGGCCAGCGCTGGGCCGCAGACAGCACTGCCGAAGGCAGGCGGACCGTATTTTGACAGACCCCTGCTGTTGCCCTCCGCGCCAGGGCCTAGGCCGGTTGTGCAACTGCCCCTGCACGCCACCATCCACAGCACCACCGCGACAGCAGTGCCGAGAACCCGCGGTACCCCGCGCGGTCTAGCGCTGCGCGGTTTCCAGCTCTTCCTCGTCCCCATCTTGTGCGTCTGCGTCCGTCAACGGACGGTCGGGCAGATCGTCCGCGGTCAATGGGGATGTATTGGCGTTCTGGCGGCCGGGGTCGGCGTCGGCGTCGAGCGCATCGCTCAGATCCGTTTGCGTGCCGTCATCGGGGTCGGCCCCTTCGTCGGGCCCGCCCACGCCCATGCTTTCCACATGGTCCGGCAGGATGTCACGCGCCGTGGGGGAGTCCTGCTCCACGCTGCCACGTTCGCCCGTGCCAAAGCGGTCGGTGTCGCTGTCGGAGTCTGCGCTGTAGACCCCCGCGCTGTCGCTGCCGGAGTCCGAGGCATCGCTGGGGCCCAGGCTGTCGATGCCGGTGGCGCTGTGCACAGGAGGGAGGTTGTCGGAATCAATGCCAAGAAGGCTGCTGGTGGCCATGGTGGTTCTCCGGTCGGTGGTAGGCAGGCGGCAAATTCCGCCCATTGCAACCATGTTGGACGCCGGCCGGGGCCCACCACGTCAGGCGGCGCTGACAAGCATGTCATCCTTCTTCGCCGGCACCAACCGCAGGCCGTGGCGCTGCGCCGCCGCTGCGCGCCGCGGTCCGCCTAATGGACCGGGAGCTTGCCAACAACCGATGGTGTGAAATCTGCGCTGCCCGGCGGCTTCTCGCCCTGCGACCAGGCCAGCAGCATGTCCGCCGGCATCGGGCGGGCGTAAAAGAAGCCCTGCAGTTCGTCACAGCCCATCGCCAGCAGGATGTCCCGCTGCCCGCCGGTCTCCACGCCCTCGGCTACCACGCGCAGCCCCAGGGCATGGGCCAGGCTAATCACCGCCGCCACCACGGCGCGGGCGTCCTCGCTGCTTTCCAGGTCGTTCACAAAACTGCGGTCGATCTTGAGCTGCTGTGCGGGCAGCTGGCGCAGGTAGTTCAGGCTCGAATACCCGGTGCCGAAGTCATCGATGGACAAAAACACGCCGATGCGTGCCAGGCCTTCAAAGGTGCGCTGCGTGGCCTTGATGTCCTCCATGGCCACCGATTCGGTGATCTCGCACAGCAGTTGCGAGGCCTCCAGCCCGTGCCGCAGCAGGGCCTGCTCAATGCGCTCGGCCAGGCCGCTCTCGCGCAGCTGGTGCACCGACAGGTTGATCGCCACGCGCATGCGCATGCCGCTGCGGCCCCACTCGGCGGTCTGGCGGCAGGCTTCGTTGATGACCCAGTTGCCCAGCCGGCCGATCAGGCCAAAACGTTCGGCCAGGGCAATGAACACCACCGGGCTCACCATGCCATGCTTGGGGTGCTTCCACCGCAGCAGGGCCTCCACACCGCTGATCTGGCCGCGCGTGCCGTCGATCTTGGGCTGGTAGTGCAGCGCCAGTTCGCCGCGATCAAGCGCCTGCCGCAGGTCGTTCTGCAGTTCCAGCTGCTCCGACGCGTCGCTGCCCATGTGCGGTTCGAACAGCGCGTAGCAGCTGCCACCGGCGCGCTTGGCGGCGTACATGGCGGCATCGGCATTGGCCACCAGCTTGTTGCGGTCGCCATGGTCCGGGTGCACCACGATGCCGATGGAGCACGCAATCTGCACGTGCTTGCCCGACACCTCAAACGGCTGGGACAGCGACGCCAGCACGCGGTTGGCCACGGTGATGGAGGCTGCAACGTCCGATACGTTTTCCAGAAGAATGAGGAACTCATCGCCCCCCACCCGGGCCACGGTATCGCCTTCGCCCGCCTCCTGCAGCAGCCGCGCTGCGGCGCTGCGCAAGATGACATCGCCAGCGGCATGGCCAAAAGAATCGTTGATGGGCTTGAAGCCGTCCAGGTCCACGAACAGCACGGCCAGCCGGTCTTCCACCCGGTGGTGGTTGGTGCGGTCCAGGCGCAGTAGGGCGTGGAGCAGCCGGTCTTCGAACAGCAGGCGGTTGGGCAGGCCGGTCAGGGCATCGGCAAAGGCGCGCTTTTGCAACTCGTCATTGGCGGCTTGCAGGCTGTTGTTGCTGTCTTGCAGCGATTGGGTCAGGCGTTCGGACGTGGTCTGCAGGCGCGCGTCCAGGATCGCGGTGAACAGCGTGCTGACAAGCAGCATGCCGGTGGCGATCATCACCATGGCCGTGAGGCCCGGCCCGCCCAGCTCGCCCGCGCTCAGGCACACCGAGCCCATGGTAAAGCTGGCCGCTGCCATGCCGGTGTAGTGCATGCCGCAAATGGCCACGGCCATCACAAACGACGCCGCCAGCTGGTAGGGCAGGCGCTGGCTGGGTTGCACCCTGCGCAGCCACTGGAAGATGGCCAGCGCCGTGGCCGAGGCCAGCACCGCGATCAGGACTGACAGCGCCACCAGCACCGGGCTCCAGGTGATGCCGGGCGCCATCTCCATCGCTGCCATGCCGATGTAGTGCATGCCGCTGATGCCAGCCCCCATGACCAGGGCGCCCAGGGCCAGCTGGACACGGCCAAACTGCTCGCGGCTGGCCAGGCCCAGGGCCACGCCGGAGGCACCCACGGCGGCCAGCCACGACAGCAGCGTGAGGCCGCTGGCAAAGCCGATGGCAATCGGCAGACGGAAGGCCTGCATACCCAGGAAGTGCATCGCCCAGATGCCGGTGCCCATCACGATGGAGCCTGCGGCCCACCAAGCCTGCCCCACACGGCGCTGGGCGGTGCGCACCCGGCGGGCCAGATCCAGCGTGACGTACGAAGCCAGCATGGCGATGGCAAAGGATGCTGCCACCACCAGCAGGTTGTAGCTGGAAGGCATGAACGTGTTCATGGTCTGGAATGGGGGTTGTGGGCAGGGTGCATCGGGCGCGCGGTGCCGTCAAGGGGCAGCGCTGGCGGCACCAGAAAAGGTGCGCTAAGGGGCGAGACGCCGCGCAGTGTAGCGGGGGGGGCCTGGCCGCGCCGGCGTACGGGTATACGCCACAAGACCCTGTTGCCGCCAGGGCGAGTCGCCCGCGTGCCCGTGCAAGCCGGCCCTGACAAGCGACGGACGGACCCTGCCATCCGGGTCCGGTGAACGGAGATCGACCGGCTTTCCCCCCCGGGCTCGCTCAGCCCTGCAGATGAGAATGGTTTGTTTTTGCACTATGCTGCCAACAAGCTTTTCGCGCCGCCGGTCTCGCTTGTCCGGCTGTTTTTCTGACGCATGCCCCATCAGCCGGGTTGAACCCAGCCAGGCGCGGCCGCCAGCGCGGCGCCCGGACCCGAGCCTTGCGCCACGCCCTCAGCCTTTCCTCTGGAGAATCCTTCTCATGACCACCCGCACCGAACGCGACACCTTTGGCCCCATCGAGGTCCCTGCCGACAAGCTCTGGGGCGCGCAGACGCAGCGATCGCTGCAGAACTTCGACATCTCGGGCGAGCAGCAGCCGCGCGAGATCATCAAGGCGCTGGCCCAGGTCAAGCGCGCCTCGGCCGTGGTCAACCAGGCGCTGGGCCTGCAGGACGCGAAGAAGACCGACGCCATCGTGGCCGCGGCCGACGAAGTTATCGCCGGCCAGCACGCGGGCGAATTCCCATTGGTGGTGTGGCAGACCGGCTCGGGCACGCAGACCAACATGAACGTCAACGAGGTGCTGGCCAACCGCGCGAGCGAACTGCTGGGAGGCGAGCGCGGCGAAGGCCGGCTGGTGCACCCCAACGACGACGTGAACCGCAGCCAGTCGAGCAACGACGTGTTCCCCACCGCCATGCACGTGGCTGCGGTGGAGGCGCTCACGCACAAGCTCTTGCCCGCCATCGCCACGCTGCGCGCCACGCTGGCGAAGAAGGCGCAGGACTTCGACGGCATCGTCAAGATCGGCCGCACCCATTTGCAGGACGCCACCCCGCTCACCCTGGGCCAGGAGTTCTCGGGCTACGTGGCGCAACTGGACCACGGCGAGCGCCACGTGCGCGCAGCGCTGCCCCATCTGGTCGAGCTGGCGCTGGGCGGCACGGCGGTGGGTACGGGCCTGAATGCGCCCAAGGGCTATGCCGAGCAGTCGGCCGCCGAGCTGGCGCGCCTCACGGGCCTGCCCTTTGTTACCGCGCCGAACAAGTTCGAAGCCCTGGCGTCGGTGGATGGCCTGGTGTTTGCGCACGGAGCGCTCAAGACCCTGGCCGCCAGCATGATGAAGATCGCCAACGACGTGCGCTGGCTGGCCAGTGGCCCGCGCAGCGGCATCGGCGAGCTGAGCATCCCCGAGAACGAACCCGGCTCGTCGATCATGCCCGGCAAGGTCAACCCCACGCAGAGCGAGGCAGTCACGATGCTGGCCGCTCAGGTGTTCGGCAACGACGTGGCCATCAACTTCGGCGGTGCCTCGGGCAACTTCGAGCTCAACGTGTTCCGGCCCATGGTGGCCCACAACTTTTTGCAGAGCGTGCGCCTGCTGGCCGACGGGATGGTGAGCTTCAACGACCAGTGCGCCGTGGGCATCGAGCCCAACCGCGAGCGCATTACCGAGCTCGTGGACCGTTCGCTCATGCTGGTGACTGCACTCAACACCCACATCGGCTACGACAAGGCGGCTTTCATTGCCAAGAAGGCGCACAAGGAAGGCACCAGCCTGCGCGAAGCGGCCGTGGCCTCGGGCCATGTGACCGGCGAGCAGTTCGACCAGTGGGTGGTGCCGGGCAACATGGTCGGGCGCTGAGCGCCTGGCAGGGCGTCACCCGCCAAGAAATTCAAGCAAAAATAGCCGCTAGCGCTTGATCCATAAGCGCCAGTAGCTATTGTTTTTGTAGCAATCGCCGTTTTGCGGCATTGTGGCGCCCCCGCGCCGCCCGCATCACCCCTGCTGCGCCAGCGCTTCGAGCTGGTCCTGCTGATAGACCACGATGCTGCGCTGGTGGATGCCGATGATGCCCTCGCGCTCCATCCACTTGAGCTCCACATTGATGCGCTGGCGCGAGCCGCCCAGCAGTTGTGCCAGCTCGTCCTGTACCAGCGCCAGCCCGATGGGGCCGCGCTGGCCCGGCACGGCGGCGCGCTCGCCAAAGCGGCGCAGCACATGCAGCAGCTGCTTGGCCAGCCGCGCGCGCAGCGGCAGGGTGGCCATGTCTTCCATCATCCAGTACAGGTAGCGCATGCGGCGCGCCTGCAGCGTGAGCAGCGCCTCGCCAAACTCCGGGTGCTCGCGCAGCAGCTGGCGGAACACGCCTTCGGCCACGCTCAGCACTGTGGTCGTGCCGTGCGCGTGCGCGTCGTAGGTGTTGGGGCCGCGGTGCAGCACCTCAGCCTCGCCGACCCAGATGCCGGGCTCCACGTAGGCCAGCGTTACCTGTTTGCCCGACGGCGTGGTGCGCCGAAACCGGATGGCGCCGCTCGCGCAAGCAAACCAGTCCAGCGCCAGCTCGCCCTGCTCGACGATGGTCTGCCCGTGGGTGTAGCGCGTCACGCGGCCCAGCCGAAAAATGTCGTGCCGCAGCGATGGCGTGAGCGCCGCAAACCAGCGGCCGCGGTTGATGGCTTCGCGCTCGGGCGGGCTCAAAAAAGGGCGCTGGTGATGGTGGTCGGCCGGCGGGCTCGCGGGCGGATCGGGCAAGGCAAAGGCGGCGGTGGGCATGGCGGCAGGCAGTGGGATGGGCTGGCCGGCCTGTGCGCAGGGCCGGGCCGACGGGGCAGAGGAAGGCGCGGGCGCAAGTTTAGCCATGCGGTTCGGCGCGCGGGAGGGGTCGGCGGTACCTGCGCGACACCAGTGGGCGGGCATGTCTAAGGGCTGGAGTGGGGCATCAACCGTCACCGAGGTGGGGGTGTTTGAAGCGGTGAGCGGAAAAATCGGGTCCATCCACGCGGGCCACTTGCCGCCAGTTGCCGCGGTGCGTGGCAACCCGGCAGAAGCACAGTGCTCTCGAAAAGCGACTAAGCCGACAACCCACCTTGGCGCCCATGGGCCGCTGGTGATTTTCGAGATCACCGCTTCCTAAGCCTTGACCGCCCGCCGCTTGCGCGGCTTGCTCAAAAACGCCAGCAGCCGGCGCTCCGCCGCGCTCAGCCCGCGCGGCGCGGCGCCACCGCCAATGCGGTCCCACACCTCCTGCATGCCCGGGCCCGCGTCGGACGCCAGCCGCGAGCCCAGCTCGAGCACGGCGGGGTGCACGTACGACTTCTTGCACACGGCGGGCGTGTTGCCCAGCTGGCGCGCCACCTCGGCAAGGATGGCTTTGGCGCTGTAGCGCACGCTTTTACCCACCGCATCGGCCGGGGCGGCAGCATCGCTTTGTGTGCACGCCAAGCGGGTCAGCTCCAGCGCCTGCGTGGTGCCGTGCCAGGTGCGGAAGTCCTTGGCGGTAAAACGCTCGCCTTCGGCATCGGCCGCGCCGTGGGTGATCTCGCGCAGGTAGTCGTTCACGTCGCCCGACCCGACGGCGCGGGGCGTGCCGTCTTCGTCTTCGTACTGAAAAAGCTCCTGTCCCGGCAGTTGCTGGCAGTGGCGTACCACGCGGGCCACGCGCGGGTCGTCCAGCTCGACCTCTTGCTGAACGCCGCTCTTGCCGCGAAACCGCAGCTTGAGCTGGTTGCCCTTGAGTTTGGCGTGCCGGGTGCGTAGCGTGGTCAGGCCGTACGAGCGGTTGGTGCTGGCGTATTCCTCGTTGCCCACGCGCAGGTAGGTGGTGTCCAGCAGGCGCACCAGCGTGGCCAGTACCAGCGTGCGCGTGATCGGCCGGCCGCTACGGTGTGCCGCCAGGTCGCGGGCCACGCGGGCGCGGATGCGTGGCAGCGCGTGGCCAAAGGCCTGCATGTGCTCGAACTTGCCTTCGTCGCGCTGCTCACGCCACTGCGGGTGGTAGCGGTACTGGCGCCGCCCGCGTGCATCCAGCCCCGTGGCTTGCAGGTGGCCGTTGGGCAGTGGGCAGATCCACACGTCGGTGTACGCAGGCGGGATTGCCAGGCGCTGAATGCGGGCGATCTCGTCCGGGTCCTTGAGCAGTTGGCCGTCCGGCAAGCGGTAGCGAAAAGTCTTGTCGCCGTTGGGCTCACGGGTCAGGCCCGGCATGGTGGGGGTGACGTACACCAGGCCCCCCGGCAATTTTTGCGGGCGGGCAGCGGGTGGAGTGGGCGCAGGGGCGCGGGTCGATGGGGATGAAGCGGGCATCGGTGCGATGGAGTGAGAGGGCCAGTGCGTGGCTCCGATCACACCCGCGCCCGGGCGTTGGCGGTGTAGGTGCGCTGCGTGCGGCGGAGTGAGACTGCGGCCGAATCGCAGGCTTCCTTGGAAGCGAATTTTTGATTAAAAATGCCACCTAGCGCTTGATAGACAAGCACCTATAGCTATCAAAATAATAGCATCCGTGCGGTGCGGCCGCCTCAGAACATTGCGGGTTGCAACGTATCCAGACTGTCTTGCCTCATTCGATACAGCCGCTCATCCCGGCGCCCGGCGCCCGGCGCCCGGCGCCGTCGTACCGCACCTAGCTCGGGCTACGACGAGCCATCAATGCGCTGACGCACAGAGGGAGCGCGCAGGCAGCTAGCGTGGGGCAAGCCGATGGGGCCGCCCCGTCCCCGCCTTCTCATTCACTCACTCGCTCGCACTCGGGTCCAGCGCAAAACCCACGCCATACACCGAACGGATCCAGTCGGTGCCGTCCGCACTCGCGGCCTTGAGCTTCTTGCGCAGGTTCTTGATGTGGCTGTCGATGGCGCGCTCGTTCACATCCAGCGTGTCGTCATAGGCCTGGTCCAGCAGCTGCGAGCGCGAGAAGATGCGCCCGCGCTGGCGCGCCAGCACCTGCAGCAACCGAAACTCGCGCCGCGTGAGCCCGAGCGGTGTTCCGTGCAGCGTGGCCTGCCAATGTGCTTCGTCGAGCAGGAGCGCCGAAGCCGCGGCAGCGGCCGGCGGGCCCTGCGTGGCGGCAGTGCGGCGCAGCACGGCTTTGGCGCGCGCCACCACCTCGCGCGGCGAAAACGGCTTGCAGATGTAGTCGTCTGCGCCCAGCTCCAGGCCGATGAGGCGGTCCACTTCTTCGACGCGGGCGGTCAGCATGATGATGGGGTGCTCTGTGTGGCGCCGCGCCTGGCGCAGGATCTCCAGCCCATCCATGCCCGGCAGCATGATGTCCAGCAGCGTGAGGTCGGGCGGCGCGGCCAGCATGCTGGCGAGCGCGGCGCGGCCTTCGGCCTGGTGCTCCACGGTGTAGCCCGCGTGGCGCAGGTAGTCCACCACGATGGCGGCGATGTCGGGTTCGTCTTCGACGACGAGGATGCGGTGGCTCATGGTCATCAAGGGCGCAAAACGGTGGAAGGCCAGGCTGCCCGCCAAGGCGGGCAGGGCGTCAGCGGATCCGTGTTTGTGCCAGTCCTCATGGGGTGTTGTTGTCGAGCAAAGGCAGGTCCAGCGTCATGCGCAGGCCGCCCAGGGGTGAGGCTTCGGCCGCCAGGGTGCCGCCATGCGCGAGCACGATGGCGCGGCAGATCGCCAGGCCCAGGCCCGAACCGCCGTGGTCGCGGTTGCGCGAGGTCTCGGCGCGGTACAGGCGCTCAAAAATGCGCGGCAGTTCGTGCGCGGGCACGCCGGGCGCACTGTCGTCCAGCTGCAGTCGCAGCAGCGGGGTGCCGCCCGCGGCCTGTGTTGCCAGGGCTGCGACGCGCAGCTGGCCGCCGGCGTCGGTGTAGCGCAGGCTGTTTTCGAGCAGGTTCATGAACACCTGGTGCAGTTGCTGCGCATCGCCTTGCACCAGCGGCGCAGGCGACTGCGTGGCCAGGGCGTCGAGCCCGGTGGTGTCCACGCTGATGCCGGCCTGCGCCAGGCGCGGCCGCATGGACGCCAGCGCCTCGGCCAGCAGCGACAGCGGGTGCACCGGCACCTGGGCCGATGGCGCGCTGGTGCCGGCCGCGTCCAGGCTGGCGCGCAGGTCGCCCACCAGCTGGATGAGGCGCATCACCTGGCGGTGCAGGCGCAGCGCGGTTTTGTCGTCGAAGCTGCGCACGCCGTCCTGCACGGCCTCGATCTCGGCGCGCATGGCGGCCAGCGGAGTGCGCAGCTCGTGCGCCACGTCGCCCAGCCACTGCCGGCGCGAGGCTTCGATGCTCCCGAGTTGTTCGGCCATGGTGTTGAAGCTGCGGGCCAGCTGCGCCATTTCGTCGCTGCCGTGCACGGGCACGCGCGTATGCAGGTGGCCTTGGGCAATGCTGCGCGCTCCGCTGGCGAGGGCCTCCACCGGGGCCAGCCAGCGCCGGGCCAGCCAGCCCGAGAGCACCAGCGTCAGCGCCAGCCCCGTGAGCCCCGTCCAGGCCACAAAACCCAGGTGCTGCGACAGAAAGGCCTGGTCGGCTTCGCTGCGCACACCTTGGGGCGGCGCGAGGACGACGTGGCCAATCGTTGCGCCATCGGCACCGCGCAGCGCCAGGCGTGCGCTGCCGGGTTGGGGCGCGTTGCCGGCCACCAGGCGGTCTTGCGCATCCACCAGGCCCAGGCGCGGAAAGATGTCATCGCCATGCCGCGGCGGCGGGCCCAAGCCGCTGCGGCCGTCAGTGCCGGTTGGATTGGGCGGCAAGGGTGGGGGAAGGC
>SDXZ01000095.1 GCA_004210805.1 Acidovorax sp. | reverse complement strand
GGCGTGGTGGGCGGCCGCTCGGTCGGCGTGCCCGGCACCGTGCGCATGCTGGAGCTGGCGCACAAGCAGCACGGCAAGCTGCCCTGGGCCACGCTGTTCCAGCCCGCCATCACCCTGGCTGAGGGCGGTTTCAAGGTGAGTGCGCGGCTTAATACGTTGGTGGCGGCCGATGCACACCTGAAGAAGGATCCGGTGGCCGCCGCCTACTTCTACAAGGCGGACGGTGATGCCCGCGACGTGGGCGTGAACCTGCGCAACCCCGAGCTGGCCGCCGTGCTGCGCAAAATTGCCGCCGAAGGTAGCAAAGCCTTGCACGAAGGCGAGATCGCCCAGGCCATCGTCGACAAGGTACAAAAGCACCCCACCAACCCGGGCAAGCTCAGCATGGCCGACCTGGCCGGCTACCGACCCAAGAAGCGCGAGGCGCTGTGCCACGACTACCAGGTGGCCAGCAAAGATTTCCGCGTGTGCGGCTTCCCACCACCCAGCTCGGGCGCCATTGCCATCGGGCAGATCCTGGGCATCCTCAAGAACACCGACGCCGCCGCCAAGCCGCTGCAGGACGGCATCCCCTCGGCCGACTGGCTGTACCTGTACACCGAGGCCGCGCGCCTGGCCTTTGCCGACCGCGCGCAGTACGTGGGCGACCCGGACTTCGTGCAGCCCCCCGCCGGCAGCTGGAGCAGCCTGCTCGCCCCCGCCTACCTGGCCGAGCGTGCCAAGCTCATCGGCGCGCAGAGCATGAAGGTCGCGCAGCCCGGCAACCCCGGCGCGGTGAAGACCAGCTACGCGCCCATGCCCGACCAGCCCGAGTACGGCACCAGCCACATCAGCATCGTCGACGCATTCGGCAACGCGGTGGCCATGACGACGACCATCGAAGACCAGTTTGGCGCGCGGCAAATGGTCAAAGGCTTCCTGCTCAACAACGAGCTCACCGACTTCAGCTTTGCGCCCGCCGATGCACAGGGCCAGCCGATTGCCAACCGCGTGCAGCCCGGCAAACGCCCGCGCTCGTCCATGGCGCCCACGCTGGTGTTCGACAAGGCCACGGGCGAGTTGCTGATGAGCGGGGGGAGCCCCGGCGGCGCGGCCATCATCCACTACACCGCCAAGACGCTGTACGGCGTCTTCAACTGGGGCCTGATGCCGCAGCAGGCCATCAACCTGCCCAACTTCGGCTCCATGAACGGGCCTACGCTGCTGGAGGAAAAACGCTTCCCGCCCGCCACGGTGGAAGCCCTGCGCGCACGCGGCGCCGAGGTGCGCGAGATGAACATGACCAGCGGCCTGCAGGCCATCACGCTGGGCAACGCCCATGGCAAGAAGCTGTGGATGGGCGGCGCCGACCCGCGGCGCGAGGGTGTGGTGATGGGCGACTGAGGATCAACTTCAAGCAAAAAATGCCGCTACCGCTTTCTGGATAAGCGCCAGCAGCTATCAAAAAAAGAGCGTTCTGCAGTCCGTGCTGCAGAACGCTCTTTTTGCTGTGGCACGCCGGCTGCTGCCGCAATGCGGGTGCGGGCAAATCGGCCGCACTTCACACTACTGCGTCACTGCATCACCGGCTCAGCACCTCACTGCTCGGCAATCACGTCCACAAACACCAGCGGCTCGGTGCCGGTATTGACCAGGCCATGCGACTCGCCCTTGCGCACGATGGTCACGTCGCCCGGCTTCACCGCCACGTCCTTGCCATCCTTGTCGCGGAAGGTGCCCCGGCCCGAGATGATGATGTAGGTGTCTTCGTTGGTCGTGTGCTTGTGAAAGCCGATGGAGTCGCCCGGCTGCAGCGTGAGCCAGCTGATCTCCTTGATCGCATGGTCCTTGAGCGCCTTGTCGCGCGTGAAAGCGTATTCGCCAATCAGCGTGCCCTTGCCGCCGCCCGCCGCCTCCTTGTTGACCTTGATCAGCTCTTCCTTGGTAAACACGTCGGCCAGCGCCGGTGCGGCGGCCAAGGCCAGGGCGATGGCAGCGCCGGCAGCGCGGGCCAGGGTTTTGTTGTGTGTTGTTGTCATGAAGTCTCCTCGGTGGATGAAGCCGCGGCTGCGTTTGCGTTTGCGTTGACGTTGATGCAGCCTGGTGCGGCAGCCACGCCTGCGTGCAGCGGGGCGCGTGCCGGGGAGCATGTTAGGCCCGAACGCGCGGCCTCGCTGCCAAGCCGTCAGGGTTCTGACGGTGTGCCGCTACCCCAGCCGCGCCAGCACCTTCGGCACGCTCGCCACCAGCATTGCCACACCCGACAGCGTCAGCATGCCCAGCACGATCTGCCGGAACCGCGCGTCGCTGATGCCGTGGTACAGCCGGGCACCGAGCAGCGTGGGCACCAGCATGGCGGGCACCACGATGGCCAGCATGGGCAGCGCCTCGCGGGTGATGAGGCCCGTGGCCGCGTAGGTGGCAAAGGTCACCAGCAGCATGGCCAGGTTGAAGTTCTGGATGATGGCGCGCTGCACGTCCTTGTCCATGCCACGCAGCGTGCACCACAGCGTGGGCAACACGCCGGTGAAGCCCCCCAGCCCGCCCATCACGCCGCCCGCCATCCCGACCACCGCATCGGCCACGCGGCCGCCGCGGGTGATGCGCGGCAGTTGCTTGGCCATGAGCATCGCCGGACACCACAGCACCAGCAACGTGCCCAGCACCAGCTTGAAGGCGTCCATGTCCAGGCGCGGCAGCACGGCCACGCCCAGCGGAATGCCCGCCAGGCCGCCCAGCACGAAGGGCAGCAGCCGTGCCTTGTTAAAGCCCCGGCGCACCGAAAACGCCGCCACAAGCTGGCCGGTGAGTGCGCCGCACACCGTCAGCACAGCCGCCAGGCGCGGCTCCAGCGACCAGGCCCAGAACGACATGGCCACCATGCCGAAGCCAAAGCCCGACAGGCCCTGCACAAACCCGGCCGCTATGGCGCCCAACGCCACCACCCAAAGTATTGAATCCATCGCCTCGAACTCCTCCGTGGAGTGGCTAGTGTCCGTCAGTAGCGGGACCCCCCGTTGGGGGCGGGCCGCCAAGCCGCGTGGCTGCCGCAGTGCGATCGCTGCAGGGTTCGGTGCAGCGTTTCGATGGATCTGGGCTTCAGTACAGCGTCGCCTGTTGCCGCGCCGGCAGCTCCTTGTCGTACGTCGCGCCATCAAACGCATCGTGCGTGATGGCCGCAAGGATCGCCCCGGGCGTGGGCACCGTGCGTGGGGTGCCGGGGGGTACGGCGTCCCACAGGCGTGAGCGCTGGATGGCGCGGGCGCACTGGAAGAACACGGTTTCCACGTCGACCACGATCACGCATTTGGGCGGCTGGCCGTTGACCACAAAACGTGCGAGCAGCTCGGGCGCGGTGCTGATGCGGGCGCGGCCATTGACGCGCAGGGTTTCGCCCACGCCGGGGATCAGAAACAGCAGTGCCACGCGCGGGTCGGTCAGGATGTTGCGCAGGCTGTCGGCACGGTTGTTGCCGCGGCGCTCAGGCAGCAGCAGGGTCTTGTCGTCCTGCAGCTGCACAAACCCCGCGGGGTCGCCGCGCGGTGATGCGTCCAGCCCATCGGGGCCGCTGGTGGCCAGCATCACGAAGGGCGAGGCTTCGATCATGGCGCGGTAGGTGGGGTGCACGTTCGGCACCTCTTTGTAGACGGAGGCATCGCTGGGCTTGCCCATCAGCGCTTCGAGGCGCTCCATGGTGTCGATGGCATGGGGGTCGGCGGATGCTGCGACGGTGGTTGCGTGGTCTGTCATGGCGGTCATTTTTGGGGGGTGATGAAAAGCGGGCCGGGGTCGATGGTGCGCGAGCTGGCCGGCGCTGACAAATGACATTGCAGCGCAGCATGCGTGACAAAATCGCACGCATGCCGCCCACTCTGCCACAGCGCCTGCCACCGCTTCATGCCGTGCGGGCGTTTGCGGCGGCCGCGCGGCACCTGAGCTTTACCCGCGCAGCGGCAGAGCTGCATGTCACGCACAGTGCTATCAGCCGGCAGGTCCGCGCACTGGAAGAACACCTGGGCGTGGCGCTGTTTGAGCGGCGCGTGCGGCAGGTGCTGCTCACGCCCCACGGCCTGCAATTTTTTACGCAGGTAGAGCCCGCACTGGCGCAGATCGGCGCAGCCGCCCAGGCGCTGATGGCACCCTCTGGCACCCGCACAGTGACGATCAACGTGCGCCCCTCGTTTGCGGTGCGCTGGCTTATCCCGCGGCTGCCGGCGTTTGTGGCGCAGTGCCCCGACATCGAGCCCAACGTGGTCACCAGCACCGTCACCCCCGACCAGGCGGGCGCGCCGTTTGACGTGGCGATACGCCGCGGGCTCGGCGGCTGGCCGCCCTCCATCGCCGCGCAGCCGTTTTTGCACGATGAGGCGCTGGTGGTGGGCACGCCGGCGCTGTGGGCCACCCACCCCGTGAGGGCGCCGCGCGACCTGGGGGCGCATGTGCTGCTGTGGTCGCGCTCGCGCCACAGCGATTGGGAAGACTGGAAGAAACAGGCGGGCGCACCCGGGCTGCAGCCGGCCGGCCAGCTGCAGTTTGACCACCTGCACTTCGTGCTGCAGGCGGTGCTGGACGGCATGGGCTTTGCGCTCGCGCCGGCCTCGCTCATGGCGCATGACCTGGCGGCGGGCCGCCTGGTCTGCCCGCTGCCGGGCCTGGCCTTGCCGCTGGCGCGCCATTACTACGGCCTGGCGCCCCAGCCGTCGCCGCACGCGCTGAGATTTGCGGCGTGGCTGGAGCAAGAGCTGCACGCGGCCAGCGCAGCCTGAGCTGGCCCAACCCGGGCTGACCGGCCCAGCCGCGTGCCTGCCGCGCCGCGCCGGGTCAGCGTGCGGCGCGCAGCTTGACGCTCGGGAAATCCACCGGCACGGCCAGCGCCACGTTCACGTAGTTGGTGAACAGGTTCAGCGCCACGTGCGCCACGACTTCCACGATGTGCTCATCGTTCAAGCCCTGGTCGCGCAGCGCCTGCACATCCGCCGCATCGATCTGGCCGCGTTCGTTGACCAGCTTGAGCGCAAAGCGCAGCACGGCGGCGGTACGGGGGTCGGCTGATTCGCCCGATTGGGCGGCGAGCAGGTCGTCGCCACTCACGCCGGCCTTGCGGCCGAGCGCGGTGTGGGCCGCCAGGCAATAGTCGCAGGCATTGCGGTCGGCCACCGCGACGGCGATCTGCTCGCCCAGCGCCGGGGCCAGCACACCGCCGCCCAGTGCGCCGAAGGAGCCCAGCATACTTTGCAGCGCAGCGGGCGAATTGGCCACCGCGCGGAACATATTGGGCGTGCTGCCGAAGGCGCCATGGACCTGGTCGAGCAGAGCGCGGGCGCGGCCGGTGGCCGTGGCGGGGTCGACAAGACCCACGTGCGCTGGGGAAGTGGAGGTAGAGGACATGGTGTTTTCCTTGGAAGTTGTGGGAGATACGGTCGGCCGATGCAGCGGGCTGCGCCGGGTGCCTGAAGACAGCACCCCGCCAGTGTCTGGCGATAGCGCATACCATCTGGCATTAAAAATCCATCATTCATACCAATTCATCCAGGCCCATATGAACGAGACGGACAACACCCCCGAGCCACCAGCGGCAGCAGCCCTCGCGCCCTTTGACCGCCTGTCTTCCCTGCTGGAGCGGTTCCGCGTGCGCGCGCACCTGTTCCACAAAGGCCCGCTGTGCGGCGTGACGCACTACGCAGCAGCCCCCGGCCGGGGGTTTTTGCATGTGCTGCGCAGCGGCGAAATGGTGGTCACCCACCAGCCCCTGGCCGGCCCGCCGGAGCGGCTGGAGGTGCGTGAACCCAGCTTGCTGCTGTACGCGCGGCCGCTCGCGCACTACTTTCACAACGCGCCCGTCGATGGGGCGGACTTCACCTGTGCGGCGCTGGACTTTGACGGCGGCGCCAGCCACCCGCTGGCCCGTGCCCTGCCCCCGCTGATCGTGCTGCCGCTGCACGCTGTGGATGGCCTCCAGCAGGCGCTGGACCTGCTGTTTGCCGAGACCGACCGCCTGCGCTGCGGTCACCGCGTGCTGGCCGACCGGCTGTTTGAAGTGGTGCTGTTGCAGCTGCTGCGCTGGCTGCTGGACCATCCGCAGGAAGCGCACATGCCGCCGGGCCTGCTGACGGGCCTGGCCGACCCACGCCTTGCACGCACGCTCACGGCTTTGCACGATGCGCCGGGCCAGACATGGGGCCTGGAGCAGATGGCCGCGCAGGCCGGCATGTCGCGCAGCGCCTTTGCGGCCCGCTTCAAAACGGTGGTGGGCGAGACGCCAGCGGAGTACCTGGCGCACTGGCGGCTGACGCTGGCGCAGGCGCACCTTCGCGGTGGCCGGTCGATCAAATCGATTGCGCAGGAGCTGGGCTATGCCAACCCGTCCGCGCTGTCGCGGGTGTTTGCGCAGAAGCTGGGCATGTCGCCCCGCGCCTGGCTGGATGACAAGGCCGCCCTGGTTTGAGGTGGTTGGGAAAAGCTCGACGACGCCAAGCACCGTCACCACAATGCCGTCGATGCGGTGGACGCTGCGGGGTGGTGCGCAGAGGCATGCCGCAACAGCCGCGCGGGTCGCCCCACACCAGAAATATTGATAAAAAACGGCTCTAGCGCTTATTCTTATTGCACTTATAGCTATTTAATTTATAGCAACCCAGTTGGAAGTCCATTCGCCTCGAAAGGAGCCCCTGCCATGAACCCCGCCCTCTCCCAACTCGCCGCCGAATGCGGATTGGCCGACGAAGCCCGCGCGGGACTGCGCCTGGCTTTTGGCCTGGCCTGCGTGCAGCGCGTGCGCCATTTGCTGGAAGACCCCGAGGCCATCGCCGGCCTGGACACGCTGGCCGGGTTCATTGCGGGCACCGTGGATGCCGCCACGCTGGCGCACACGGCAGCGCGCTTGAAAGAGGTGGCGTCGCACCACCGGGGCTCGCAATCCATCGACGGTTCGGCCCACGCTGCCGTGTCTGCCACCTACGCCGTGGCCCATGCGCTGGCAGGGCGCGCGCTGGACGCCGCCAGCTACGCCGCCTATGCCACCGTGTACGCGTATGGCGGGTACGCGGTGCAGGACGCGTCTGCGTTTGAGCCGGAGCAGCAGTGGCAGGTACAGGCCCTGCAGAGGTTGCTGGGCGAAACATCGCGCGGGCAGGCGCAGGCACGGCACGCCGGCGACCCGCACCGCCCGGCCTATTCATCGGGCTGACCTGCACGCCAGGCCGCACAGGGCTCAGTGGCGGCCGCGATGGCCCTGCTTGGCGCGGTACATCGCGGCGTCGGCACTCGCCAGCAGGTTGTGCGCGTCCTGCGCATCGCGCGGGAACAGGCTCACACCAATGCTGGGCCGCACGGGCAGCAGCTGGCCCTTGATGTCGAGCGGTGCGTCAAACGCGTTCTGCAGCTTGGCGGCCACCTGCAGCGCGGCTTCTTCAGAGTCCACGTTCTCGCACAGCACCGTGAATTCATCGCCCGCCAGCCGCGCCACAGTGTCGGCCTGGCGCACGGCGCCGGTGATGGTGCGCGCCGCAGCCTGCAGCACCAGGTCGCCCACCGCGTGGCCGTGCGCGTCGTTGATGCCTTTGAAGTCGTCCAGGTCCACGAACAGCAGCGCACAGTTGCGGCCGCTGCGGCGCGAGAGCTCCAGGGCCTGCGCCAGCCGCTGCTCGAACATGCGGCGATTGGGCAGGCCGGTGAGCGCGTCGTGGTGCGCCAGGTGCGCCATGGCGTCGCGGCTGGCGTTCAGCTCGGTCATCTGGCGGCTGATCTGCTGCTCCATGTCCTGAAAGCTGCGCGCCAGCTCGCCGATCTCGTCCTCACGCTGCAGCGGCAAATCGCTGTGGGGCCGGCCCTGCGAAAACGCCTGCGTGGCCCGCACCATGGCCTTGAGCGGCCCGGTGACCAGGCGCGACACCCAGGCCGCCAGCAGCACGCCCAGCACGCTGAGCACCACCAGCACCTTGAAGATGCTGCGGCCCAGGTCCAGCACCTCGCCCTGCACGGCCGCGAGCGGTTGCGAGAGGCCCACCACCATGAACCGCCCCTCGCCATCGCGCCCAAACGGCATGCGCACGAACGAGAACACGCGGGCTTCTTCGTCGTCGGTGCCTGGCAGGCCAAACACGGCCTCCGTCTCGCGGCCATTGACCAGCGCCGCGGCGGGGGCAAAGGCTTCCTGCACCAGGATGCGCTGGCCGCGGTCAAACCCGAAAGCCTGGCTGGCATCGGGGTGGACGAGGAAGTCCCCCCACCGGTTGCTGAGGAAAAAACCGTACGGCGCCGGCAACGCGGTGTTGAAGTTGCGCAAGAACCGCTGCGCCGCCACCCGCACCACGACCACGCCGCGCACCTGACCGCCACGCACCACGGGCGACGCCATGCTGAACACGGGCAGTGCCTCGGCATCGACGGCGCCCTCGTGGTTGATGCCGAACTCCGAAACGTAGACCTCGCCGGCGCCCAGGCCCAGCGTCTCGAACACAAACGGGAAGTGCGACTTCTCCTGCAGCTCTTCCTCGCCTGCGCGGACCCATGCGTCGCCCTTGCGGTCGATGCGCACCAGCTCCAGGCCGTAGTCCTGCGCGCCGATGTAGCGAATCTGCAGGTAGCTGGGGTGAGCTATCAGGCTGGCCCGGAAGACGTCGGCCAGCGCATTGCGGTCCTGCTCGGTGGCGGCCACGCTGGCCAGAAACGCCGCATCACGCTCCACCGTGCCAAAGCCGGCCTGCATGTGGCGCGCCAGCACCTGGGTGGTGGCCAGCAGCGCCTGCTCGGCGCGCCCCTGCAGGCGGGTGCGGCTGGACTCGAAGGTGTAGTAGCCCGCCAGCACGGCGGCCAGCACACTAAAGGATGCCAGCAACACCCCCAGCCGCAGTGCAATGCCCCATTTCATGCGGAGCTCCTCAGAACCTGGCCGGTCGGTCGCCCGACAGGATGCGCTGCCACAGCTGGGCGCGGCGGGCTTCGTCTTCCACCGGCTCCAGCCACACGATGCTGCCGGCAGGGGCGTCTGCCGACAGCGCTGGCGGCTCGTCGAGCGTGTTGGCCAGCCCCTGGCGGCGCGTCAGTTCGCGGCTGACGGCGGGGTCGAGCATGTGGTTGATCCACGCTGCGGCCAGCTCGACCTGGGTGGAGCGGCGGGTGATGGCCCAGCAGTCGAGCCAAGCCAGCGCACCCTCGCGCGGAACCACGTAGCCCACGTCAAGCCCCGCGTCGCGCATCTGCTTGAGCTGCTGCTGCCCATAGTTGGCATGCATCACGGCAATGCGGTGCTTGCGAAACAGCTCCAGCGACTCCTCGGGCAGGCTGTAGAACGCACGCACGTTGCGCCGCAGGGCCACCAGGTCCTTGGCCAGGGGGCTGAACTTGTTGGCATCGATGTGAAACGGCGGCAAACCGCGGTACATGGCCGCGAGCGAAAAGCCGTGGCTGCTGCCATCGAACATCAGGACCCGGCCGCGCCAGCGCGGGTCCCACAACACGGCGATCGACTGCGGCGGGGTACTGAACGCCTGCCGGTCGTAGATAAGCCCCATCTCGGAGTAGGTATAGGGCATGCCGTACACATCGGTGCCCTGCGTGATGCCGGCGATGGACTGCAGGCTGCGAAAACGCGGCAACTGGCGCTGGGTGTTGGGAATGTTGCCCAGCGGCAACGGTGTGAGCAGCCTGCGCGCCGCAAAACGGGCGATTTCGGCCGTATTGGCGGCCACGAGGTCGAATGCTGGGCCCTCGGGGTTAGCCACCTGGACGCGCAGCACCTCGTCCGACGCCACGGTGGTGATCTCGACCTTGACGCCATGGCGCTTCTCGAACGCGGCCACGATGTCAAGGTCGGCATACCCCGGCCAGGAGAGCACCCGCAGTACGCTGGCAGCCCGCGCGGGCAGGGCCCACAAGGCGGCAGACGCCAGCGGCAGCAGCACCGCCACGTCACGACGGTGCACCCGCCGCACCGAAGTGCTGGACGCATTGCCCGCCCGCCACCCTGCCGTGACTGCCATGCCGAAAGCCCCGCTTCTGCAATATCTGGTAACAAATAGTTTACGCGGACAATACGCTGCGTGACGATCCCTCAGTCTTTCATTCAGGAACTGCTTGCCCGCGTTGACGTGGTCGACATCGTGGGCCGCTATGTGGAGCTCAAGAAAGGCGGGGCCAATTTCATGGGGCTGTGCCCCTTCCACGGCGAAAAATCCCCGTCTTTCAGCGTAAGCCCCGCCAAACAGTTCTATCACTGCTTTGGCTGCGGCAAAAACGGCAACGCGATCAGCTTTCTGATGGACCACGCGGGCATGGGCTTTGTCGAGTCGGTGCAGGACCTGGCCCAGAAAGTCGGCCTGCAGGTGCCGGACGACGACATCTCGCCCCAAGAAAAAGAACGCGCCGCCGCCGCGCGCCAAAAACAGGCCACCCTGACCGACGTGCTGGAGAAAGCGGGCGACGCCTACCGCCGCCAGCTGCGTGAATCCCAGCGGGCCATTGCGTACTTCAAGGGCCGCGGGGTCTCGGGCGCCATCGCCAAGCGCTATGGCCTGGGCTATGCGCCCGAGGGCTGGCGCAGCCTGGCGAGCGTGTTCCCGCACTATGACGACCCGCTGCTTGAAGAGAGCGGCCTCGTCATCGTGGGCGAGGAAGGGCAGGACAAGCGCTACGACCGGTTTCGGGACCGGGTGATGTTCCCCATCCGCAACGTCAAGGGCGAGTGCATCGGCTTTGGCGGGCGCGTGCTGGGGGACGACAAGCCCAAATACCTGAACTCGCCCGAAACCCCGGTCTTCCACAAGGGCCGCGAGCTCTACGGCCTGTTCGAGGCGCGCACCGCCATCCGCGAGCACGGCTACGCACTGGTCACCGAGGGCTACATGGACGTCGTGGCGCTGGCCCAGCTGGGGTTTCCGAACGCGGTGGCCACGCTGGGCACCGCCTGCACGCCCGAGCATGTGCACAAGCTGCTGCGCTTTACCGAATCGGTAGTGTTCAGTTTTGACGGCGACGGCGCAGGCCGGCGCGCCGCCCGCAAGGCCCTCGACGGCGCCCTGCCCCACGCTACGGACACGCGCAGCATCAAGTTTCTCTTTCTGCCGGCGGAGCACGACCCCGACAGTTTCATCCGCGCCAACGGTACGGATGCGTTTGCCAAACACGTGAGCGAGGCGGTGCCGCTCAGCCGCTTTCTGGTCGAGGCCGCCAGCGAAAACTGCGACCTGGCCACCGCCGAAGGCCGCGCCCACATGGCCAGCAACGCACGCCCGCTGTGGACGGCCCTGCCTGACGGCGTGCTCAAGCGCCAGGTGCTGAGCGAATTGGCGGACCTCACCCAGCTCAAGGCGCAGGATTTGGCGGACCTGTGGGGGCAGGCCAGCGCACGCGAGGCTCCTCGCGCCGCCCCCGCCAGTGCAGGCGGCGCACCGGCCCGGTACGCGCCCTCTGCGTACGAGCAGGAGGCGCCGTCGTGGGACGCTCCGCCCGACGCTGGGTCGTGGCAGCCGCAGGGCGAGCCCACCGGCGGCGGATACGGCGGTGGCTATGGTGGCGGATACGGCAGCGGCGACGCGGGCTACGGCAGCGGCTACGGCACCAAGCCGGCATTTCGCAAAAGCGGCGACTGGAAAAGCAACTGGAAGAAAAAAGACAAGGACGCCCCCTGGCCGCCCCAGCCGCGCCTGCCGCGCACGCCCACGGCCAGCCGCACGGACCACGCCGCGCGGCTGCTGCTGTCGCACATGGCGTTTCTGGAAGAGCTCACGCACGACGACCACACCACCCTGTGCGCCCTGCCGTCTCCGCACGGCCCACTGTTCAGCTGGCTCGAAGCGCAGTTTCATGAACAAGGCCCCCTGCCCTGGGCCGTGCTGCGCGAAAGCCTGCGCGAGCACGAATGCGAGGCCCTGGCCGTGAAGGTGATGACGGGATCCCACGCCCAGACCGAGGGGGATCTGCAGGAACTGCGGCTGGAGCTGCGCGATCTGCTCAACCGCATGCAGGTCGAGGACATCGAGGCAGAGCAAAAGGTGTTGATGCTGCAGGCCGCCCAGGACCCGTCCGCCCTGGAGCGCTACCGCGTGCTTGAACAAAAACGCAAGGTTTTGCTCGGCATAGGCGCCAAAGCGGCTTGAAATCCGTCTGGACGGTATAATGTAGGGTTAGTTAGCGGCAAGAGCGACAGCAGCACCTCCGAACCGGGCACACGTGACAAACGCGCACAACCAGCCCAATCATCGCAAGGACTGCACACCAAATGATCGCCCAGACATCTTGCCCCTGAGGGTTTCCCCTCAAAAGCGATGACCTTCCGAGGCTCGCTTGCCACCCGCGCCGGGATCTGTGGCGTTGCGTTTTCTTTGTGTCCGTTTTTGATTCTGAGGTGTCCATGCCCGCTCAAAAGTCCGCGAAGCCGCTCAAGACTGCTCCTGCTCCCGCCGCCAAGGCTGTTCCCACCCCTGCTGCCAAGGCGCCCGCAAAGGCCGCGGCCAAAAAGTCTGCCCCTGCGCCCGCCCCAGTGGCCAAGAAAGTGAAACCAGTGCCCGTGAAAAGTTCTGCCGAGCTGACCAAAGCTGCCGATGAATTGCTGAAGAAGAAGCCTGTCCGCGCCAAGGCTGCTGCTGCCGCGTCCGACGAGGACGACACCCCCAAGAAGCGCCCTGGCCGCCCCGCCAAGGCTGCCGCCGATGGCGATGCCGATGCCAAGTCACCCGCCAAGCGCGGCCGCAAGCCCAAGGCCGGCGCCGCCAGCGTGGAAGGCGGCGATGACACCGACCTGTCCGACATCGAAGCGGACCTGGAAGGCGAAGTCGAAGAGACCACGGAGACCGCTGCCACGGTCGAGAAGGTCAAGCCGCTGCGCATGAAGATCAGCAAGGCGAAGGAACGCGCCTTGATGAAGGAATTCGGCCTGGACGAAACCGTCCTGTCCGAAGAAGATATGCAAAAGCGCCGCCAGCGCCTGAAGGCCCTGATCAAGCTGGGCAAGACCCGCGGCTACCTCACGCACGTCGAAATCAACGACCACTTGCCCGACAAGCTGGTCGATGCCGAAACCCTTGAAGCCGTCATCACCACGCTGAACGACCTGGGCGTGGCGGTGTACGAGCAGACGCCCGATGCCGAAGCGCTGATCATCACGGACAACGCCCCCGCAGGCGCCACCGAAGAAGAAGCCGAAGAAGCCGCCGAAGCCGCGCTGTCCACCGTGGACTCGGAATTCGGCCGCACCACCGACCCGGTTCGCATGTACATGCGCGAAATGGGCACCGTGGAGCTGCTCACGCGCGAAGGCGAAATCGAAATCGCCAAGCGCATCGAAGGCGGTCTGATGGCCATGATGGAGGCGATCAGCGCATCGCCCGCCACCATTGCCGAGATCCTCAACATGGGTGAGGACATCCGCGAAGGCAAGGTCGTCATCTCGACCATCGTGGACGGTTTTTCCAACCCCAACGAGGCCGACGACTATGTGGCCGAAGAAGACTTCGACGAATTCGACGAAGCCGACGACGACGACGGCAAGGGCGGCTCCAAGGCGCTGACCAAGAAGCTCGAAGAACTGAAGAAGCAGGCGCTGGAGCGCTTTGACAAGCTGCGCGAGCTGTTTGAAAAAGTGCACAAGGTGTACGACAAGGAAGGCTACGGGACCCCTGCGTACGTCAAGGCCCAGCAAGCCCTGTCGGCCGAGCTGATGACCATCCGCTTTACCGCCAAGACCATCGAGAAGCTGTGCGACATGGTGCGCGGCCAGGTGGACGACGTGCGCAAGAAAGAGCGCGAGCTGCGCCGCATCATCGTGGACAAGTGCGGCATGCCGCAGGAAACCTTCATCAAGGACTTCCCGCCGAACCTGGTGAACCTGAAGTGGGTCGAAAAGCAGGCGACCGCTGGCAAGCCCTGGTCGGCCATCATTGCGCGCAACATCCCGCCCATTCAGGATCTGCAGCAAAAGCTGATGGACCTGCAGTCGCGTGTGGTGGTGCCGCTGACCGAGCTCAAGGGCATCAACAAGCGCATGAACGAGGGTGAAGCCACCTCGCGCGATGCCAAGAAGGAAATGATCGAGGCCAACCTGCGCCTCGTGATCTCGATTGCCAAGAAGTACACGAACCGCGGCCTGCAGTTCCTCGACTTGATCCAGGAAGGCAACATCGGCCTGATGAAGGCGGTGGACAAGTTCGAATACCGCCGCGGCTACAAGTTCTCGACCTACGCCACGTGGTGGATCCGCCAGGCCATCACCCGCTCGATC
>SDXZ01000310.1 GCA_004210805.1 Acidovorax sp. | reverse complement strand
GACGGCTACGACGCCGACGTGGCCAAGCTGCTGGCCAAGGAGCTGGGCGTCAAAGCCAACATCGTGCCCGTCACCGGCCCCAACCGCATTCCGTTTTTGCTGACCAACAAGGTCGACGTGCTGGTGGCGTCGCTCGCCATCACGCCCGAGCGCGCCAAGCAGGTGCAGTTCTCGCAGCCCTATGCGGCCGCCACCATCGTGCTGTACGGCAAGACCGGCAGCGCCATCAAGAGCGCGGCGGACCTGAAGGGCGTGCGCGTGGGCGTGGCCCGTGCCAGCACCCAGGATGTGGCCGTGACCAAGGCCGCGCCAGAGGGCACCGAGATCCGCCGCTTCGACGACGACGCATCGGCCATGCAGGCGCTGATCTCCGGCCAGGTCGATGCCATCGGCTGCTCGGTCACCGTGGCCGCGCAGATCGCCAAGCGCGTGCCCGCCAACACCTTCGAGAACAAGTTCAACCTGCTGCAGCAGGCCATGGGCATCGCCCTGCGCCCCGGACAGGACGAGCTGACCAAGGCAGTGAACGACTTCGTGGCGCGCAACACGGCCAATGGCGAGCTGAACAAGCTGTACCAAAAGTGGCTCGGCGCGGATCTGCCCAAGCTTCAGTAATCCATATCGCTTGAGCGTGAGCCCCAGCCACCCCAGGAGCCTTTGACAATGACGGACGCAGTCACGACGACGACCACCGCCGGTGCACCCCCCATCATCACGATGGAGGGGGTCAGCAAGTGGTACGACAGCTTTCAGGTGCTGACCGACATCGACCTGTCGGTGCGGGCCGGCGAGCGCATCGTGATCTGCGGGCCGTCGGGCTCGGGCAAGTCCACGCTGATCCGCTGCATCAACCGACTGGAGGCTGTGCAAAAGGGCCGCATCGTGGTCGACGGCATCGAGCTGACCGCCGGCGGCAAGAATGTGGACGCGGTGCGTGCCGAGGTGGGCATGGTGTTCCAGCAGTTCAACCTGTTCCCGCACCTCACCATCCTTGAGAACTGCACGCTGGCCCCGATGCGATCGCGCGGCATGAGCAAGGCGGAAGCCCAAGAGGTCGCCATGAAATACCTCACGCGCGTGCGCATTCCTGAGCAGGCGCACAAGCACCCCAGCCAGCTGTCGGGCGGGCAGCAGCAGCGCGTGGCCATAGCGCGAGCGCTGTGCATGGCCCCCAAGGTGATGCTGTTCGACGAGCCCACGTCGGCGCTAGACCCGGAGATGGTCAAGGAAGTGCTGGACACCATGATCGGCCTGGCCGAAGACGGCATGACCATGCTGTGCGTGACGCACGAGATGGGTTTTGCGCGCAGCGTGGCCGACCGCGTGATCTTCATGGCCGAAGGAAAAATTCTGGAGCAGGCCCCGCCGGCGCAGTTCTTCGGCCAGCCGCAGCACGAGAAGACGCGCCAGTTCCTGGGCCAGATATTGAGCTCGCACAACGCCCACTGAATGGGCTGAGAGTTGGCGGCGCAAGTCCCGACAGACACCAAGCCCTGTGAAAGCCCTGTGAAAGTCCTACCCACGGGCTTGAAAGAACACCCATGAAGGTATTGATCTCCCTGTCCTCCTTCGGCGCGGCCGAAACCGGGCGCCACGGCCAGCTGTGGTGCACCGACCTGGCCCGCCAGGCGGGCGCCGACGGCGTGGAGGTGCGCGGCGAGCTGCTGCGCGATGCCGCCACTGAGCTGCCTGCGCTGGCCGGCCGGGCCGCGGTGTACTCCAGCCCCGAAGGGCTGTGGACCCACGACGGTCTGCTCGACGAAGCTGCCCTGCAGCGCGGCATTCACGCATCGAAGGTGCTGCACGCACCGCGGCTGAAGATGTCCATCGGCGGCTTTGATGCTGGCTTGCCGTCATCGCAGGCATCGCTGCAGCAGCTGAAGGCACTTTTGGCGGCGGCCCCGCAGGTGGAGCTGGTCATCGAGAACGACCAGACCGCCACCGCCGGCACGCTGGCCGTCCTGCAGGCGTTCTTTGCCGCGCAGGCGCAGGCCGGGCTCGACCTGGGCATGACCTTCGACATGGGCAACTGGCACTGGCAGGGCGAATGCCCGCTGCAGGCCGCGCAGGCCCTCGCGCCCCATGTGCGCTACGTGCACTGCAAGGGCGTGCAGCGCCTGCCGGCCAAGTGGATCGCGGTGCCGCTGGCAGAGTCGGCGGCGCCCTGGCGCGCCGTGCTGCGCGCGCTGCCGGCCGATGCGCCGCACGCCATCGAGTACCCGCTGGTGGGCGACGACCTGATGGCCGTCACGCGCGAGCAGGTGGACTTCATCCGTGCCGTGCGGGGTGCTGCATGACCGACGCTGTTTCCAAATCCAACGACACCGCTTTCGACGTGGCGCTGTTCGGCGAGGCCATGCTGCTGCTGGTGGCCAACGAGCCCGGCCCGCTGGAGAACGCCACGGGCTTTCACAAGCGCACCGCGGGGGCCGAGACCAATGTGGCCATTGGCCTGGCGCGCCTGGGCCTGAAGGTGGGCTGGGCCAGCCGCCTGGGCACCGACTCCATGGGCCGCGCGCTGATCGCGGCCATGCGCGGCGAAGGCATCGACTGCTCGCACGTGGTGTGCGACGCCGCCCAGCGCACGGGCTTTCAGTTCAAGGAGCGTGTGACGGACGGGCGCGACCCGCAGGTCGAATACCACCGCAAGGGCTCGGCCGCCAGCCAGATGGGCCCGGCCGATGTGGACGAACCCTGGCTGCGGTCCGCGCGCCACCTGCACGCCACGGGCGTGTTCGCGGCCATTTCGGACACCAGCCTGCAGGCGGCCATCGGCACGCTCGAGGTCGCGCGCGCCGCGGGCCGCACCATCTCGTTCGACCCCAACCTGCGCCCCACGCTCTGGGCATCGCCCGAGGCCATGCGCCACTGGATCAACACCCTGGCCGGCTATGCCGACTGGGTGCTGCCGGGCCTGGAAGAGGGCGTGTTCCTGACCGGCGAAACCACGCCCGAAGGCGTGGCGCGCTTCTACCGCGAGCGGGGCGCCAGGCTGGTCGTCGTGAAGCTCGGGCCCGAGGGCGCCTATTACGACAGCGACGTGGCCGGCACCGGCCGCGTGCCCGGCGTGCCCGTGGCCCAGGTGGTGGACACCGTGGGCGCGGGTGATGGCTTTGCGGTGGGCGTCATCAGCGCCTTGCTTGAAGGTTTACCCGTGCCCGCGGCCGTGCGCCGTGGCGCCTGGATTGGCGCGCGGGCCGTGCAGGTGCTGGGCGATACCGAAGGGCTGCCCACGCGGGCGCAGCTGCAGGAGGC
>SDXZ01000094.1 GCA_004210805.1 Acidovorax sp. | reverse complement strand
CTGGCGCCTGCACGGGTGTCAAACTGTTTGAACACCGTGAACAACACCATGGCGATGACCAGCCACACGGCAATTTTTGAAAACCACTGATTATTCAAGCGGGGCTCCAGTTGCAGGGAACAGAAAACGGACACACTGCCGTCACGGCTTGCATGTGCGGCTCATTTTAGGTGTTTCAAGCGGGCAGGCTATCCTTATTCCCCCTTGTGGCCATGGAAACAGCGCTGGCTTTGGGGCGCAGTTCACGGATATTGCGCGGAAAGCAGCGGCCCTAAATGGCCTTTTTCAGCCCTCTCCCCACCAGAAACGTTTCTGACGATTTATCGCGCGACGCCTTGGGTTTGAGGGGTTTCACGACCTTGAAAGTCTGCTTGAAGAGCGTGACCAGATCGCTATAGCCACTGCCGTGAAAGAGCTTGACCACGAGGGCCCCATCCGGTTTCAAATGGTTGCAAGCAAACTCCACGGCCAGTTCCACCAGATGGGCAATGCGTGCGGTGTCGGCGGATTCAATCCCCGACAGGTTCGGGGCCATATCGGACACCACGACATCCACCGCCCGGCCATCCAGCGCCTGTTCCAGGCGCTCAAGCACTTCGGCCTCGCGGAAGTCGCCGTTCAAAAAGGTCACACCTTCGATGGGCTCCATCGGCAGGATGTCCAGCGCGATGATGGTCCCGTTGAGCTGCCCTGCGGCCGCGCCCGTGGGCGACATCCGGCGGCGCAGGTATTGACTCCAGGCGCCGGGGGTCGAACCCAGGTCCACCACCGTGTTGCCGGGCTTCACCAGCCCCAATTGCTCGTCAATTTCCTTGAGCTTGTAGGCCGCCCGCGCACGGTAGCCCTCTTTATGGGCCAGCTTCACGTACGTGTCGTTCACGTGGTCGTTCAGCCAGGCCTTGTTGACCTTCTTGCTCTGGGTTTTGACTTTCATACGGCCGTATTGTCTCTCGGGAGGCACACTCACCGACCACACCTGCGCCATTGGCCCCTGGGAAATGAAGCCGCGGCACGGCAGGCCGCGGATAATACGGCCCATGCCCCAAATTCAACTGACTCCCGCCGAGCGCCGATTTCACCGCGCTGATGCCCACCACCTGGACCCCGTGGTCCTGGTTGGCGGCGATGGCCTCACCCCTGCCGTCAAAAAAGAGATCGACGCTGCCCTCAACGCCCACGGACTCATCAAGGTCCGCGTGTTCGGCGACGACCGCGCAGCCCGCGAGCTGATGTATCAGGAGCTCGCCGCCGAGCTCAATGCGGCCCCCGTGCAGCACATCGGCAAGCTGCTGGTGCTCTGGCGTCCCATTCCGGCCAAGGAAAAGACAGCGGATGATGACCGTATGCCCGGCCCTCGCGACGTCAAGGTGCTCAAATTCAGCAAGCGCGGCGGCCAGCGCCCGGAAGTCAAGCAACTGCGCGTGCTGGGCAACCAGCGCCTGACATCGGGTGGCCAGATCAAGCGCGCCAAGCCCAAGCAAAAATCCATCAAGAAGCGCCAGGCGGACTGATGGGGCTTGATGCAGTACCTGCAGCTTCTGCAGCACCTGCCGGCGCGGTAACGACACGCCACATTCTCTGCATGAAGTGGGGCACGAAATACGGCCCCGAGTACGTCAACCGGCTTTACGCCATGGTTCGCAGGCACCTTAGCGGGGATTTCCGCTTTGTTTGCCTGACTGACGACAGTGCAGGCATTCGCAGCGAAGTGCTGTGTTTGCCCATTCCCGCCCTCGATTTGCCCGCGGGCATTCCCGAGCGCGGGTGGACCAAACTCGCCACTTTTGCCGCCGATCTGCATGGGTTGAAAGGTACGGCACTGTTCCTCGATGTGGATGTGGTCGTCACCGGAAGCCTGGAGGGGTTCTTCACCCAGCCGGGCGAGTTTTTGATCATCCATGACTACAAGCGCCCCTGGCGCGTCACGGGCAACTCGTCGGTCTACCGGTTCGAACTGGGCGCGCACCCGGATGTGCTGGAGCACTTCCGCACGCACTTTGCTGAGATACGGCAAGAGTTTCGCAACGAGCAGGCTTACCTTTCTGACTTCCTGCACAAGCAAGGCAAGCTGCAGTACTGGCCGGCCGAATGGTGCCCCAGCTTCAAGTACCACGGCATACCGCCCTGGCCCACCAACTATTGGCGGCCACCTGCCGTGCCGTCTGGGGCGCGGATCGTGATCTTTCATGGGGAATGCAACCCACCGGACGCGTTGGCGGGGCGGCGCAACCGCCGGTTCCGCTACATCCGGCCGGCGACCTGGGTGGCTGAGCACTGGCGGGAATGAGGGCAAGGCTCGCAGTCTCTGGCAAGGCGCAAACCGGAGCGATACCGGGTGTATCGCGAGGATTTGCAACGCCGCCAGGGGCGAAAAGACGCCTTTTTATGTGCCAGATAGCGTGAAACACTGCACTAGCATCCCGCCGCGTTCACGCCCAGTCGCTACCGCGTTTCTGAGGCTTCCATCGGAGTGTTTGTGGCCCCTGGGCGCAAGGTGCTCCAAAGCACCACCAACGCGCAGCCCCACTGCAGCAAATACATGACCGACCCTACGCTGTGCCACAGGCGCAGATCCTGGCGGGCGACGATGCGCGGCGCCACGCCAAATTGGGAAAGCAATGCCAGAAGCATACCGCCCAGTATAAAAATCATAGCAGCCTGTGCCCATGGATACTGCGCAAGGGCATGTTTTGGTCTTGAAACCAGCAACAGCACGATGCAGCACACGACCGCCACCCAGGTCTGCGCTGCGAACAACTTGGCCGCCATGGTGCCGGCGATGGCCGGCGACGGCAGGTGGGCAAACAGCAGGGGCACCACCAGGAAACCAATGGTGGTCAAGCTGCCCCACCACAGGGCCGCCACCAAGGCGGGAAGACGCTGGAGCATGCCCGGGCCGATCACTTGTAGCTAACGCCCACCACCTCGTAGCGACGGATGCCACCGGGTGCCTGCACTTCGGCCGTATCGCCCTCCCCCTTGCCGATCAGCGCACGGGCGATGGGGCTTGAGATGTTGATCAGACCTTGTTTGAGGTCGGCCTCGTCCTCGCCCACGATCTGGTACTTGACCGCTTCACCGGATTCCTCGTCTTCGAGCTCGACCGTGGCGCCGAACACCACCCTGCCACCGCCGTCCACAGCGCTCGGGTCAATCACTTGCGCCACCGAGAGCTTGCCCTCGATCTCCTGGATGCGGCCTTCGATGAAGCCCTGGCGGTCCTTGGCGGCGTCGTAGTCGGCGTTTTCGCTCAGGTCGCCCTGGGCGCGCGCCTCGGCGATGGCAGTGATCACCGCGGGCCGTTCCACGGTCTTGAGGCGGTGCAGCTCTTCCTTGAGTTTTTCAGCGCCGCGCTTGGTAATTGGAATGGTGGCCATGTTGTTGCGTCTCCATAAGTCAAAACGGTGAAAGCGCTGGGAGCACTTCCACCGGTCAGTCACCGCATCACGCCCCGGTTGCAAGGGGGATGCAAATGGCAAGTCTACAAAAGGAAACCGCCGCACGTTGCCGCGCGGCGGTGTCTGTTCAGGCGAAGATTATGCCGCTTTTGCCAGCGGTCAGGCCGCCAGTTGGGCGTGCAGTTCCTGCACCGAGTACACGTCGAGGTTGTCCAGGTACTTCATGCCTTCCACGGCCGCTTCGGCGCCGAAGATGGTGGTGAAGGTCGTGACGCGGGCCAGCAGCGACGAGGTGCGGATGGCGCGTGAATCGGCGATCGCGTTGCGGCGCTCTTCCACGGTGTTGATCACCATCACGATCTCGTTGTTCTTGATCATGTCCACGATGTGCGGACGGCCTTCGGTCACCTTGTTGACCACCTTGACCGGCACGCCGGCCGCTTCAATCGCGGCGGCCGTGCCCTTGGTGGCCACCAGCTCGAAGCCCATGGCTGCGAGCTGGCGCGCGATGTCGACGGCGCGTGGCTTGTCGGCGTTCTTCACGGTCAGGAACACCTTGCCAGACGTGGGCAGCTTGGTGCCCGCGCCGAGTTGACTCTTCACGAAGGCTTCGCCGAAGGTCTTGCCCACGCCCATGACCTCGCCGGTGGACTTCATCTCGGGGCCGAGGATGGTGTCCACGCCGGGGAACTTCACGAAGGGGAACACGGCCTCCTTCACGCTGAAGTAAGGCGGCGTCACCTCCTTGGTGATGCCTTGCGAAGCCAGCGTCTGGCCGGCCATGCAGCGCGCAGCCACCTTGGCCAGCTGGATACCGGTGGCCTTGCTCACGAAGGGCACCGTGCGCGATGCGCGCGGGTTCACTTCGAGCACGTAGATCACGTCCTTGCCGTCGACTTCCTGGATGGCGAACTGCACGTTCATCAGGCCCACCACGCTCAGTCCTTCGGCCATGGCCGCAGTCTGGCGCTTGATCTCGTCGATGGTGGGCTGAGACAGGTAGTACGGAGGCAGCGAGCAGGCAGAGTCGCCGCTGTGCACGCCGGCCTGCTCGATGTGCTCCATCACGCCGCCGATGAAGGTGACGCCTGCGGAATCGCGCACGCAGTCGACATCGCACTCGATGGCGTTGGAGAGGAAGCGGTCCAGCAGCACGGGCGAGTCGTTGCTCACCTTGACGGCCTCGCGCATGTAGCGCTCCAGGTCACGCTGCTCGTGCACGATTTCCATCGCCCGACCGCCCAGCACGTAGCTGGGGCGCACCACCAGGGGGTAGCCCAGGGCGGCGGCCTTTTCCAGGGCCTCGGGTTCGGTACGCGCAGTCGCGTTAGGCGGCTGGCGCAGGCCCAGTTCGCCCAGCAGCTTCTGGAAGCGCTCGCGGTCTTCGGCCGCGTCGATCATGTCGGGGCTGGTGCCGATGATCGGCACGCCTTCAGCCTCGAGGCCCAGTGCCAGCTTCAAAGGCGTCTGGCCGCCGTACTGCACGATCACGCCGACCGGCTTTTCCTTGTCCACGATCTCCAGCACGTCTTCGAGCGTCACGGGCTCAAAGTACAGACGGTCAGAGGTGTCGTAGTCGGTGGAGACCGTCTCGGGGTTGCAGTTGACCATGATGGTCTCGTAGCCGTCTTGGCGCATCGCCAGCGCCGCGTGCACGCAGCAGTAATCGAACTCGATGCCCTGACCGATGCGGTTCGGGCCACCGCCCAGCACCATGATCTTCTTGTTGTTCGTCGGCTCAGCCTCGCACTCGTCCTCGTACGTGGAGTACAGGTAGGCGGTGTTGGTAGCGAACTCAGCCGCGCAGGTGTCGACGCGCTTGTACACGGGGCGCACGTTGAGCACACGGCGCGCCTCGCGCACGGCTTTCTCGGTGGTCTTGAGCAGCTTGGCCAGGCGGCGGTCAGAAAAGCCCTTTTTCTTGAGCGAGCGCAGGGTGTCGGCATCTAAGCTGGTGAGGGCTGCATCGCCCTTGTCCACAGCCAACTGGTCCAGCTCGAGCTCAATCTTCACGATCTCTTCGATCTGCACCAGGAACCACTTGTCGATCTTGGTGAGGTCATAGACCTCGTCCACCGACAAGCCCATGGCAAACGCGTCGCCCACATACCAGATGCGCTCGGGACCTGGCTCGCCCAGTTCCTTTTCGAGCACTTCGCGGTCCTGGGTTTTTTCGTTCATGCCGTCCACGCCGACTTCCAGTCCGCGCAGGGCTTTCTGGAAGGATTCCTGGAAGGTGCGGCCCATGGCCATGACCTCGCCCACCGACTTCATCTGCGTGGTCAGGCGGCTGTCGGCCGTGGGGAACTTCTCGAACGCAAAACGCGGGATCTTGGTGACCACGTAGTCAATGGATGGCTCGAACGATGCAGGCGTGGCGCCACCGGTGATCTCGTTCTTGAGTTCATCCAGCGTATAGCCCACCGCCAGCTTGGCGGCGACCTTGGCAATCGGGAAACCCGTGGCCTTGGAGGCCAATGCCGACGAGCGCGAGACGCGCGGGTTCATCTCGATCACGACCATGCGGCCGTCCTTGGGGTTGATCGAAAACTGCACGTTGGAGCCGCCCGTGTCCACACCGATCTCGCGCAGTACCGCCAGACTGGCGTTGCGCATGATCTGGTATTCCTTGTCGGTCAGCGTCTGCGCGGGGGCCACGGTGATCGAGTCGCCGGTGTGCACGCCCATGGGGTCCAGGTTCTCGATCGAGCAGATGATGATGCAGTTGTCCGCCTTGTCGCGGACCACTTCCATCTCGTACTCTTTCCAGCCGAGCAGCGACTCTTCGATCAGAAGCTCGTTGGTGGGCGAGGCTTCGAGGCCGCGCTTGCAGATGGTCTCGAACTCTTCGGGGTTGTAGGCAATGCCGCCGCCCGTGCCACCCAGCGTGAAGCTGGGCCGGATCACCGTGGGGAATCCCAAGCTCTTTTGCACGGCCCAGGCTTCGTCCATGCTGTGGGCAATGCCAGAGCGCGCGGAGCCCAGACCAATCTTGGTCATGGCGTCCTTGAACTTCAGGCGGTCTTCGGCCTTGTCGATGGCCTCGGGCGTGGCGCCAATGAGCTCGACCTTGTACTTGTCGAGCACGCCGTTGTGCCACAGGTCCAACGCGCAGTTGAGCGCCGTCTGGCCGCCCATGGTGGGCAGGATGGCATCGGGACGCTCCTTGGCGATGATCTTCTCGACCGTCTGCCAGGTGATGGGCTCGATGTAGGTGACGTCGGCGGTGGCCGGGTCGGTCATGATCGTCGCAGGGTTGCTGTTGATCAGGATGACCTTGTAGCCCTCTTCGCGCAGGGCCTTGCAGGCCTGCACGCCGGAGTAGTCGAACTCGCAGGCCTGGCCGATGATGATCGGGCCGGCGCCGATGATGAGAATGCTTTTAATGTCTGTACGTTTTGGCATGGTGCGTCGATCAGTCGATCGTAGGTTCGGCTGCCTGGGGACCAGGGGTCTGGACAGGGGTTGCGGCGTCTGCCAGCGGGCGTCGTTCGGTCAGTTTGGCCAGCAGCGCCTGCGCCCGCTCGGGGGGAAGGTTCTTCTGCATCAGTTGCAGCAGGCCATCGCCCTGGATCAGCGGGCGAAGAACTTCTTCTTCGGCGTCATAGAAGGTCACTTCCCACTCTTGCAGCAACTCTGCAAAAGCTGCGTCTTCGAGCGTCTTGCCTTTGGCCACCAGCGTGACCAGGGGCATGGCCTTGTTTTCGACAAAGGCCTTCTTGTAGGGCTTTTGAGCCCAGCGCTCGGTGAACCACTCTCGGTGCGGCGAGGGCAGCGTCAGGACACGCTTGTGGATCGCCTTCTCGAGCGTTGCCAAGGGGAAGCTGAACAATTTCATGGCGCTGCTCCTTGGGCTCAGGCTGCCTTGGCCGCGCGCATGGCGTCGGTAAAGCGGTCGAAGAGATAGGCAATATCGTGGGGACCAGGCGATGCTTCAGGATGGCCCTGAAAGCAGAAAGCCGGCTTGTCCTTGTGCGCCAGGCCCTGCAGCGTGCCGTCGAACAGGCTCACGTGGGTGGCGCGCAGGCTGTCGGGCAGCGAGGCCATGTCCACGGCAAAGCCGTGGTTCTGGCTGGTGATGCTCACGCGGCCGGTGTCCAGGTCCTTCACGGGGTGGTTGGCGCCGTGGTGGCTGTTCGCCATCTTGAAGGTCTTGGCGCCTGCAGCCAGGGCCATGATCTGGTGGCCCAGGCAGATGCCAAACGTCGGCACGCCGCTGTCCACGATGGTGCGCGTGGCTTTGATGGCGTAGTCGCAAGGCTCTGGATCGCCAGGGCCGTTGGACAGGAACACGCCGTCGGGCTTCATGGCCAGTACTTCGGCGGCGGGCGTTTGCGCGGGCACCACGGTGACCTTGCAGCCGCGTTGGGCCAGCATGCGCAGGATGTTCAGCTTCACGCCGTAGTCGTAGGCCACCACGTGGAACTGGGGCGACTCCAGCTTGCCGTAACCCGAGCCCAGCACCCACTCGGTCTGCGTCCACTCGTAGGAAGCCTTGGTCGACACCACCTTGGCCAGGTCCAGCCCTGCCATGTTGGGAGCTGCCTTGGCAGCAGCCAGGGCTTCGTCGATGAGCGCCTGCGTCACTGTCTGGCCTTGCGCCAGGCCCACGATGGCGCCGTTTTGCGCGCCCTTGCTGCGCAGCAGGCGGGTGAGCTTGCGGGTGTCGATGTTGGCGATGGCGACCGTGTTCTCGCGGACGAGGTACTGGGCCAAGGTTTCCGTCTGGCGGAAATTGCTGGCCAGAAGCGGCAGGTCCTTGATGATCAGGCCGGCTGCATGGACCTTGTCGGCTTCGATATCCTCGGTGCTGACGCCGTAGTTGCCGATGTGCGGATACGTGAGCGTCACGATCTGCTGGCAGTAGCTGGGGTCGGTGAGGATTTCTTGGTAGCCAGTGATGGCGGTGTTGAACACCACTTCACCGACGGTGGTGCCGGTCGCACCGATCGAGTTGCCGATAAAGACCGTGCCGTCTGCGAGCGCCAGGATGGCGGGCGGGAAATTTCCCTTGAGAGACAAAAGCACTGGGTTCTCCGGATGGTTACGGTCGCCCGGCGCCTGCAGGCCACTGGTACACGCTGTTGTACGCAAGTGCCGGTGGCTGCTCTCAGATGGGTTGTTGCTTTGGGTGCGATCGGGCGACGCTGTTGCGAGAAAAGCTCCCGATTATACCCTTGGGAGGCCCTGCCTGGGCAATGCAGGACTTGCATAACCTGTAACGTCCGCCGCGTTTTCGGTCGCGGGCTGGGGCCCGTCGGCGGTGCGAATTCGCGGCGAGCGCGAGCAAACCTGCAGCGGCCTTGTTGGGGCTCAGACAGCCCGTGTGGCGCCGCTCGCATGCAGGCAGATGGCAGCTGCCGCAGCAACGTTCAGCGATTCCTCGCCGCCGGGCTGTGCGATGCGAATGCGCATGGCGGAACGCTCTTCCAGCACCGGCGACACCCCCTGCCCTTCGTGGCCCAACACCCACGCGCAAGGCCAGGGCAATGCGGCGCGGTGCAGCCATTCGCCCGTATGCGAACTGGTCACCAGCATCGGCACCTGCAGGGCCTGGAGCTGCGCATGCTCCACGCCCTCAATCAGGTCGAGCGCGAAATGGGCGCCCATACCAGCGCGCAGCACCTTGGGTGACCACAGGGCCGCGCTGCCTTTGATTGCAGCAATCTGCCGAAAGCCGAAAGCCGAGGCGCTGCGCAGGATAGACCCCACGTTGCCGGCGTCCTGCACACGGTCAAGCACCACGGTGGCCACGTCTGGCCGCAGGGCCGACGGCGCAGCCATATCCAGGATGAAGCCGATGTGCGCCGGGGATTCAAGCCCGCTGATGTCTGCAAACAGTGCATCCGCAATTACTATGTTTTTGATAGCTGCCTGCGCCCATTCCACCTGCGCTAGCGGCCAAAAAGACTCTGAAAACACCGCCACCGCCGGGCGCTGTTGCCGCTCCAGCGCTGCGCGGCAAAGGTGATCTCCCTCCAGCCACACCCGGCCCTGCTTGCGGTAGGCCGTGCTGTCCTGGGCCAGGCGGCGCAGGTCCTTGACGAAGGTGTTGTCCCGGGAGTGGATGAGGGTGACGGAGGGTGATGTCATCAGGGGTGATGTGTTGCCCGAACTGCCTCAGAGGAAGAGGCTTTGGGCCACGGGCGCAAACGAGCGTCGGTGGTGGATGCAGGCACCGTGTTCGCGCAGGGCCGCCATGTGCGTGGCGGTGCCATAGCCCTTGTGCCCCGCAAAGCCATAGAGCGGAAAGTCCTGGTCGATCTGCGCACACCAGCGGTCGCGGTGCACCTTGGCCAGGATGGACGCCGCTGAAATGGCCTGCACCAGAGCGTCACCTTTCACCACCGCTTCGGCCGGCACGTCCAGCAGGGGCAACCGGTTGCCATCCACCAGGACCCGTACCGGCTTGAGGCGCAGCCCGATCACCGCGCGGCGCATCGCAAGCATCGTGGCCTGAAGGATGTTCAGGCTGTCGATCTCTTCGACCGTTGCTTCGGCGATGGAGCAGCACAGCGCATTGGCACGGATTTCGTCATAGAGCTTTTCGCGCCGTGCCGCAGTGAGGGTTTTGGAATCCGCCAGACCTTTGATGGGACGCAGGTCGTCCAGGATGACCGCAGCCGCCACTACCGGGCCCGCAAGGGGCCCGCGCCCGGCTTCGTCGACGCCGGCCATCAGGCCGGGAGGGTGCCAGGGCAAGGAGGTCTGCTCAGCTTGCGGGAGCGAGGATTTTCTGGATCGCATCGGCTGCCAATTGGGGAGTGTTGCGTTGCAGGCTTTCATGCAGCGCGGTGAACCGCTGTTCCAGCGCGCTGATGCGGGATGGATTGTGCCTGCGTGCGTCCAGCCAATCCAGTGTGGCGGCGCACAGTGCTTGCGGCGTCGCGGCATCCTGGATGAGCTCGGGCACCACGAATTCGCCGCACAGGATGTTGGGCAGGCCCACCCAGGGCTGCAGCTGCTTGCGGCGCATGAGCCACCAGCTCAAGGGCTGCATGTGGTAGCCGATCACCATGGGGCGCTTGAAAAGAGCGGCCTCCAACGTGGCGGTGCCGCTGGCGATCAGAGTGGCGTCGCACGCCGCCAGCACGGTGTGTGACTGGCCCGGGATGATCTGGACCGCATCTTGCAGGCCACAGGCCTGGGCAACCTGCACGATGCGGCTGTGCAGCGCCGGCACCGCAGGCACTACCATTTTGATAGCAGGACGCGCTTGCCGGATCAGCGCTGCGGCCTCAAAAAAGGGCTTGGCGATGTACTGGATTTCGGACGAGCGACTGCCCGGCAGGATGGCCAGGACCTCGTCCGCGTCTTGCAGGCCCAACTGGGCGCGTGCTGCCGACCGGTCGGGCACCATCGGTATGACGCCCGCCAATGGGTGCCCGACATACGTCGCGGCAATGCCGTGTTGGGCCAGCAGGTCGGGCTCGAACGGAAAGATGCACAGCACGTGGTCGCAACTTCTGCGGATTTTCTCGACCCGGTCTGCGCGCCAGGCCCAGATGGAGGGGCAGACGAAATGCACGGTCTTGATGCCAGCAGCCCGCAGATCGGCCTCGAGCCCGAGGTTGAAATCCGGGGCATCCACGCCGATAAAAACGTCGGGGCGGCTCTTGAGCAGGTCTTGGCGCAGCGCCTTGCGGATGCCCAGCAGTTCGCGCAGGCGCCGCAGCACCTCCATGCTGTAGCCGTGCACGGCCAACTTCTCACTGGGCCAGCGGGCATCAAAACCACGGCGCACCATCTGCGGTCCACCAATGCCAAAAGACTGCAACGTGGGCCAGTGCGCCTGCATGCCATCGAGCAACAGCCCGGCGAGCAGGTCGCCCGAAGTTTCGCCCGCCACCATGGCGACACGGGGGGAAGCGTTCATGCGGGCAATCAGCGGGCAATGCCGCGGGTAGACTGGTCCAGGAAACCCAGCACCATGGCGACGTCGGAGGCAGCCTCAGGGTGTGCAGCCGGCAAATCGGCGATGACAGCACGGGCGGCCTCCAGGGTCAGGCCCTGGCGGTAGAGCAAGCGGTGCATCTGCTTGATGACTGCGATGCGCTCGGCGGAAAAACCGCGGCGGCGCAAACCTTCCAGGTTCAGGCCACGCACGGCGAGCGGATTGCCATCCACCATCATGAACGGGGGTACATCTTGCGAGATATGGCTCGCAAACCCCGCCATCACATGCGCTCCGACCTTCACGAACTGGTGCACGCCCGTCAGGCCGCCAATGATGGCCTGATCGGCCACCTGCACGTGCCCCGCCAGCGTCGCGTTGTTTGCCAGGATGGTCTGGTTGCCCACCACGCAGTCGTGCGCGATGTGCACGTACGCCATGATCCAGTTGTCATCGCCAATCGTCGTCACACCCCGGTCCTGGGTGGTGCCCAGGTTGAAGGTGCAGAACTCGCGGATGGTGTTGCGGTCGCCGATGACCAGCCGGGTGTCTTCACCGGCGTATTTCTTGTCCTGCGGCGCAGCGCCCAACGACGCAAACTGGAAGATGCGGTTGTCCGCACCGATGGTCGTGCGGCCTTCTATCACGCAGTGGGCCCCGACGGTGGTGCCAGGGCCGATCACTGCGTGCGGGCCGATCACGGCATACGGCCCGACCGTGACGGAAGGGTCAAGGAGCGCGCCCTCTGCAACGATGGCGGTGGGGTGAATGTTGCTCACGGTCCAGGCAGATCGATCGTTCAACTCAGCCCACGTTGCGCATGGTGCACATGAGCTCTGCTTCGCAGGCGACCTCGTCACCCACGCTGGCAACGCCCTTGAACTTCCAGATGCCGCCGCGCACGCGGTCGATGGTGATCGTCAGGATCAGTTGGTCGCCGGGCTCCACGGGACGCTTGAAGCGCGCGCCGTCGATTCCAACGAAATAGTAGATATTGTTTTCATCGGGCACCTTGCCCATGGCATCAAACGCCAGCAGCCCTGCGGCCTGGGCCAGCGCTTCAAGGATCAACACGCCGGGCATCACGGGACGCCCTGGAAAATGCCCGCCGAAATAGGGTTCGTTGAACGTGACGTTCTTGATCGCCTTGATGCGGGTGTTGCTCTCAAGCTCGATCACCTTGTCTACCAGCAGAAAGGGGTAGCGGTGCGGCAGTTGCTTGAGAATTGCGTGGATATCCATCATCGAGTTCTTCTTCCGTTCATGCTGCTTTCAGTGCCTGCTCGAGCGCCTTGATGCGCTCTCGCAAGCTATGCAATTGTTTGAGTGTTGCAGCGTTCTTTTCCCAGCGCGCATTGTCGTCGATGGGAAACATGCCGGTGTATTGGCCAGGCCGGGTGATGGAACGCGTGACCACCGTGGCTGCAGAAATATGCACGTTGTCCGCCAGCTCCAGATGCCCCAGCACAATGGCACCGCCCCCCACGGTGCAATGCGCCCCAATCGTGGCGCTCCCTGCCACGCCCACGCACCCGGCCATGGCCGAGTGTTTGCCGATGCGCACGTTGTGGCCCACCTGGATCAGGTTGTCGAGCTTCACGCCATCTTCGATGACGGTGTCCTGCAGTGCGCCACGGTCGATGCAGGTATTGGCGCCAATCTCCACATCGTCGCCGATGCGGACGGCGCCGAGCTGCTCGATCTTGACCCAGTGGCCCTTCTCGGGCGCAAACCCAAAACCGTCGGCCCCAATCACCACGCCCGCATGCACGATGCAGCGTTCGCCGATGACGCAGTCCTCGCCCACCGTGACGCGGGACTTGAGCACCGTGCCTGCACCAACGCACGCGCCGCGCTCGACCACGCACAGCGGGCCGACGGTGGCAGAGGCATGCACCTGGGCGGACGGATCCACTACCGCGCTGGGGTGGACGCCGCCCTGCACCGCAGGCGCCGTCCACTGGCGCCAGAGCTGCGTGGCCCGGGCAAAGTACACATACGGGTTGTCCGCGACGATGCAGGGCCCGCGGTCCACCGCGACATCGCGCATCGCGGGCGCCACAATGACACAGGCCGCCCGGGAGGCGGCCAGTTGCTGTTGGTAGCGGGGGTTGCTCAGGAAACTGAGATCCCCCGGGCCCGCAACCTCCAGTGGCGCGATGCGGGAGATGGTGGTGTCAGCCACCGCCCCTCCCTCCAGCGAGCCACCGAGCGCATCAACTATGTGCCCGAGAAGCAAGCTCACGCGCCACCTGTCCTGCGCGCTGGCTTACTTGGTGCCAGGAGCGGCATTCAGCGCCTTGATCACCTTGTCGGTGATGTCATGCTTGGGGTTGATGTAGACGGCTTCCTGCAGGATCACGTCGTACTTTTCAGCTTCTGCGACTTGCTTGACCACCTTGTTGGCACGCTCAAGCACCTGGGAGAGTTCTTCGTTCTTGCGCGCGCTCAGGTCTTCCTGGAATTCGCGGCGCTTGCGCTGGAAGTCACGGTCCTGGTCCACCAGCTGACGCTGGCGCGTGGTGCGCGCACTCTCGGCCATCGTCGGCGCTTCGCGCTCGAACTTCTCGCTGGCAGTCTTCAGGGTATTGCCCAGATCCACCAGCTCTTTTTCACGGCGAGCAAATTCTTGCTCCAGCTTGGCCTGGGCGGCCTTGGCGGTGTTGGCTTCGCGGAAGATGCGGTCGGTGTTGACAAAACCGGCGCGGAAAGACTCTTGCGCTTGCGCGGGAGCTGCCACGGCCATCGAGCCAAGCAGCAGGGCCAAAGAAATATGGCGAGAAAAGGATTTCATTAGAAAGACGTTCCAATCTGGAATTGCAGTTTCTGGATTCTATCGCCAGCGAACTTGCGCACCGGTTGCGCAAACGCCAGACGCAGCGGGCCGAGCGGGGAAATCCAGCTGAGGCCCAAGCCAACGGAAGCACGCATATCACTGAAAGTGACCTTGTCGTTCTCTCCGTACACGTTACCAACGTCAAGGAAGGTAAACACGCGCAGGGTCCGGTCGTTCCCCGCGCCAGGGAACGGAGCAATCAGCTCCGCGTTGAGGGTGACCTTCTTCGGGCCGCCGAGCGAGGCGCCCGTCACGTCCCGAGGGCCCAGCGTGCCTTGGTCAAAGCCACGCACCGAGCCCAGGCCACCCGAGTAGAAGTTCTTGAACACCGGGAACGGGCGGCCGTTCATGCCTTTGCCGATACCCAGCTCGCCGTTGAACGCGAGCGTGAAGCGCTTGTTCAGCGGCACGTATTGCTGGTACTGGTAGTTGGCGCGCACATAACGGGCATCCCCGGCCACCGACCACTCGGAATTCAAGCGCTGGTAGCGGCCCGAGTTGGGCGCCAAAGCGCTGTCGCGGTCGTCGCGCGACCAACCCACAGTCAGCGGGATAGACGTGCTGCTGTAGCCAAACTTGTCGGCATAGGCCAAGTACGTGGCTGGGATGTTCGTGCCCGGCTTGATCTTGGTCTGCTCCAGGCCACCGCCGAAGAACACGGTGTCGGTCTCGCTGAATGGAACGCCAAAACGCACCGACGAGCCAGTGGTCACCAACTGGTAGTTACCGCCCTGGTCTTCATAAGGCTTGTCTGTGCGGTAGTAGACGTCCAGCGTGCGGGAAATACCGTCCCGTGTGAAGTAAGGGTCGGTGGTGCTGAACACCAGCGTGCGCCGGTATTTGCTGGTGTTGACGTCGATGCCCAGGTAGTTGCCCGACCCAAAAATGTTCTCTTGCTTGATGCCGAACGACAGCGACACCTTTTCGGCGCTGGAAAAACCCACGCCCATCTGGAGCGAGCCCGTGGGCTTCTCGGCCACGTTGATCACCAGGTCCACCTGGTCCGGCGAGCCTGGCACCTCCTGGGTTTCCACATTCACTTCTGTGAAGAAGCCGAGACGGTCCACGCGGTCGCGCGACAGGCGGATCTTCTCGCCGTCATACCAGGAGGCTTCGTACTGGCGGAATTCCCGGCGGATCACTTCGTCACGCGTGCGGTTGTTGCCGCTCACGTTGATACGGCGCACATAGGCGCGGCGCGATGGCTCGACCTGCAGCACGAAGGCGACGCGATTGTTCTCACGGTCAATCTCCGGCACGGCTTCCACCTTCGCAAAAGCAAAGCCGAAGCGCGAAAAATACTCGGAGAACGCCTTGGTGGTTTCTGTCACCTGGTCTGCGTTGTAAGGCTCGCCTGCACGGATCGTGATAAGCGACTTGAACTCATCTTCACGGTCCAGGTAGTTGCCCTCGAGCTTGACGCCGGAGACCACGTAGCGTTCGCCTTCGGTCACGTTGACGATGATGGAGATGTCCTGCTTATCCGGCGAAATCGCCACCTGTGTGGAGTCGACACGGAACTCCAGGTAGCCGCGCTGCAGGTAGTACGAGCGCAGTGTTTCCAGATCGGCATTGAGTTTGGTGCGCGAGTAGCGGTCAGACTTGGTGTACCAGCTAAGCCAGCCGCCCGTGTCCTGGTCGAACAGGCCTTTCAAGGTCGATTCGCTGAAGGCCTTGTTGCCGACGATGCGCACTTCCTTGATGCGGGCAGGATCGCCTTCGACCACCGTGAAGGTCAGGTTCACCCGGTTGCGTTCGATCGGCGTCACGGTAGTCACCACTTCGGCGCCGTAGAGGCTCTTGTTGATGTACTGGCGCTTGAGCTCCTGCTCGGCGCGGTCCGTGAGGGCCTTGTCGTAAGGCCGCCCTTCGGTCAAGCCCACATCGCGCATTGCTTTCTTGAGCGTGTCCTTGTCGAACTCGCGGGTGCCAGCAAAGTCCACGTCGGCAACGGTCGGGCGCTCTTCCACCACCACGACCAGCACGTTGCCATTGGCTTCCAGGCGAACATCCTTGAACAGGCCCAGACCGAAAAGCGCTCGGATGGCCGCGGCGCCCTTTTCATCGTTGTAGTCGTCGCCCACGCGCAGGGGCATGGAGGCGAACACCGTGCCAGGCTCCACACGCTGAAGGCCCTCGACGCGGATGTCCTGCACCTTGAAGGGCTCCAGCGCCCATGCCGCGTTGGCGGCAAAAATCATGGCTGCAACGGCCGATGCGGTACGCACGCCCAGGCGATTGATGTGTTTTTTCATGAATGAAGCTAGGGCCGCAGTTGCGTTGCAATCGCGGCAAAGGTTAGCCAAAAAGCCGGGTGATATCGTTGAACAGGGCGATGGACATCATGAGGAGCAAGACTGCAACGCCTCCGCGCTGCAGGCGCTCCATCCATGCGTCTGAGACTCCCCTGCCCGTCACACCCTCCCAAAGATAATACATCAGGTGCCCACCGTCCAAGAC
>SDXZ01000309.1 GCA_004210805.1 Acidovorax sp. | reverse complement strand
ATGCAGGCGCTGAGCGCGCGCCTGGGCTTAGGTGCTGTGCTGGGTCATGGACGCCAACCTGCTCCGTGGGTTCATCTCACCGATGCGGTGGGGCTGGTGCGGTTTGCAATGGCGCACCCCCATCTGCAAGGCCCCGTCAATGCTGTGGCGCCTGACGCGGTGACACAGGCAACGTTTGCGCAGGCCCTGGCCGTATCGTTTGACCGACGTGCCTGGCTGCGGATCCCGGGGCTGCCGTTGCGGGCCGTGCTAGGGGAAATGTCTACCCTGCTGCTGGACGGGCAAAACGCGTTGCCGTGTGCGGCACTGGGTCAGGGATACCGGTTTGTGCACCCGCGGCTGGGCGGCGCGCTGGCTGAGCTTGCAGAGACACAAACTACGCAACAAGGTTCAGCGAAAAATACTAAAAACAGGATCTAGCGCTTATCCATAAAGCGCTAATAGCTATAAATACAGTAGCAACTACGAGTCGCTATTTTCGCTAGGCAGCGATAGTGGCGTTCCGACCAGATCGATGAAGATGACTGCAACTTGGCGCTCCTCGGGCATTCGTTGCGCCCTAGCCTCTTTGACTAGGGCAACAGCTGTCGAACAAAAGTAGTTCCTTCTGACGAAGAATGCTTTGAGAGGCATTCCCCTTTCGCTTCCCCTCGCCCCTCCGACGATTGCCGTTTGGGCTGGAATCCCCATTGCGAACGCGTCGAGCTTGCGGTCAGAGGGAGGAACTGAAGCGACCGTGTAGGGTAGCCAGAACGTGTTCAGGGCCGCGGTCCGGGCCAGTGGCACCCCTATCCCACAGGGTCTGGGCTTCGATGGCTAGCCCAAGAGACTTCCAAATACCAAGCGGCACCGTCGACGTCACATTTCAGGTGGCCACGGCCCTTATCTCCACGACCGCAGCGGCGTGGCCGGCTTGCGTGAGCCGGTAGCCTGACTCGGAGTCGCCGTGAGCGAGCTTCTCTGTATGCAGGTCGCGCAGCCGGTTGCGGACCGTCCCAGCACTCCTGCGGCTCAGGCTCTTGAGCACAGACGTGACGGGCACGGCGTCTGGGTAGTGGCTATGCAGCAGGATCAAAAGTTCGGCCTTGACCGGAACATCCGCGTGGACGAGCCGCGTGCCGCCGATTTCCTCTACGAGGGTTCCTACCGGGGCCTGCACTAGGTCGATCAGCGCCCCGGCCTCCTGCATTGACACGCCAGTCGCATGGCGCAGAAGCTCGGCGGTGATCCAGGCCGCAGCCTGATGGGTGAATGCCAAGTCGTGGGTGTTTACATCGACGTCATTTTTGTGGGCGATATTCCGCTTGTTGCGGAAGGTGTACATCGATCGCGCCACGCGAGCGGCGCAGATACGCAGGCCCTCAGGCATAGATGTGTTCTCAACCTTCTTCCCGAGGTAGTCGTCAACGCTGGGTTTCGCATCGTACGTGCCGGTGTCGATGTGCTGGAGGCACTGAACAAAAGTTTCGACAAATTTGCCCGGCGCTGCCCGCTCGAGCGTCCGGGTTGCGCAATCGCGGCGAATCTTCACGAGGTCGGCAGCCAGATCGGCTGCCAGGGTCGGACCTAGCAGGCCCGCCAGCGCGCTCGCAAGTCGTGCCTCATCCACGGATCATCGCCTCTACGCGCTTCACACCTTCATGACTAACCTTGTAGAGCTTCCGAGCTTGCTGGCTACTCCCGCTTTTCTTGAGTTGAAGCATGAGCATGGGCTTCTGGCTCTTCATCTGGTCGATGGCATCGGTGATGTTCGCAAGCTTATGCCCGAGGTGGGTCAGTTCCTTGTTTGCCAACGCCGCAGTGAAGCTATCCGCCGATTGACACACCTGCAGCCAATACCCAACGACAAGCGCCTTCTCGGCGTTGGTCTTCGGGTCCGCAGCCGCGTAGAGCTCAGCGAACGAGCTGTAGGTCGGAGTTCCCTTTGCGGCTGCAGGAGGAGGATCACCCACGGAGTCGGCGTCGCCATCGCCGTCTGCCGCAGTTCCAAGCGCACTTGCTGTGGTGCGCCCGACTGCGACCTTGGTGTCGATGCCGAGCAAGCTGGCGATATACGCAAGAACTCGGGTCCTAGCTTCGGGCTCGAGGGGGTCAAGCGCTGTATGGACCGCCTGGATTGCACTGAATTCTTTGGCCGCATCGGTACTCATGATTTATAGACCTTTTAAAAAAACATGCGCCATTTTATTCGCCTTCTCTTTCGTGTCAAAACCGAATGTTTTTCTAATTATTTTTCTTAAGTCCATCTCGTCTGTGCGGTGTCCTGGTTCACTGGGAACGAGGGACACACAAAGATTCGCGCGGCAGCGACGTTGGACCTTCAGCGGGCGAAACTTTGGCTGGCGGAGTTGCTGTGTTGCTGCCGTGGGCTGCCGCCGGTTGTGTTGGCACCGACCTAAGCCTCGAGCCTAGTCATTGGCCGGAGCCAACTCTTTAGAACCCCGGCTTGAAGGCCCGCATCCAGGCCGAAGGCTGACAGCTCTCGCTCAGATACTGACTGTCGCTGTTCAGCCTTGAGCGGCCAATGAACCAGCTCAGCATAGATTTCCCAATACAGAGCACGCATTCGCCCGCCTGTTGGCCTGCCTCCAGCGCGGCGCAGCACCACTTCTATGGCAAATTCTCCCGAAATATCACCTGACTCCGCGTAGTCTCCACCCCGCTGGTCGGCTCCCGCCCATCCCGCACATTGGCAAATATCCGCACACAGTTCATCACCGCGCCTTGCGGGTTCTGGGTGATGACCGCATCCATCGTCCCATCGATCAGCAGTGCCCGCGTATCCGGCGTGAGGCCGTGTCCGATGAACACGATCTTGCGGTCTGCGCCCGCCTCTTTCAGCGCCCGGCCAATGCCTTCGGCCCCGCCGCCGATGTTGTATATGCCTGCCAGGTCGTCGTGCTGCTCCAGCAGCGCGCGGGCTTGGCGGTAGTTGCGTTCGGCGTCGTCCTGGCCTTCGCGCACGCCCACCACCTGCACCAGGGGGAACTGTTCTTCAAACAGGTGCAAAAAGCCCGCCTCGCGCTCCTCATGGGCGCGGTAGCGCAGTGATCCCACAATCATCGCCACGTGCGCCTTGCGGCTGTGGGCCAGGGGGCCCATGAAGCGGGCAATCAGGTAGGCGGCGGTGCGGCCTGCGGCGCGGTTGTCCAGGCCCACGTAGGCCACGCGGCGCGAGTTGGATAAATCGGAGATGAGCGTGACGGTGGGCACGCCCTGCTCTGCCAGCTGGGCCACGGCCTCGCGCACCACGGGGTGCTCCAGCGCCATGAAGGCGATGCCGTCGCAGCGCTTGCC
>SDXZ01000308.1 GCA_004210805.1 Acidovorax sp. | reverse complement strand
GGCGGCATGGGGCCGGGGCCCGAGGAAGAAACGATGGCAACCGCTGCGCGGCCGAGGGGCTCACGCCCTGTCGCCGCGTCGGTGTCGTATCACCGTTGCGGCGGAGGCTGCCACCAGGATGTCGCCGCCCCGGCGGACAAGCCTGGCGCACAAGCCTCAGCGCGGATCACAGAAAGCCGAGGTCCACCGGGTAGTCCGGCCGCCCGGCTGCCGCGCCAAAGTGCGTGATGTTGGGCAACACACCCGCCATCTCGCTATCGGCAACGCCAAACCACTTGGCCAGCGTGGCCGCGTACTGGTCGACCGACGTGGTGGGCAACAGGCGGCCCTGGCCCACATGCCACTGGTCTTCCGGCGCAGCGGTGTTGGTGATGCTGACGGGTGGCGCGCTGCCGTAGAACGCCTTGCCCTTGACGGCGCCACCCACCACCAGATGGTGGCTGCCCCAGCCGTGGTCGGAGCCGTCGCCGTTGGAGCTCAGCGTGCGGCCGAAGTCCGATGCGGTGAACGCCGTCACCTTGTCGGCCACGCCCAGCTCCACGGTGGCGTTGTAGAACGCGGTCATGGCCTCGCTCAGCCGTTGCATCAGCACGGGCTGCTGCGAGATCAGGTTGTCGTGCAGATCGAAACCGCCCAGGGAGACCATGAACACCTGGCGTTTGCTGCCCAGGGTGCTGCGCGCCCCGATGAGGCGCGCCACCATCTTCAGCTGGTCGGCCAGCGAGTTGCTGGTGGGGAAGGGCGTGGCCAAGGTGACACCGGAGATGCCTGTGGTGATCTGGCTTTCTGCGGCGATGGCGCGCGTGGTGATGCGGTTGTATTCGTTCTCCAGGGTCTGCGTACTGCTTTTCTGAATGAGCGAAGTGAGTGCCGCACGCACGGCGGTGGAGCCGTACACGCCGTTCTTGACGCCGTTGATCGGCACCGCACCGTTGGTGCTGACCTGGTATTGCAGAGCCGAATCACCGGAGAGGAACACGGCGTTGCCCGTGACCGAAATGCAGGTGAACAGCGAGTTCCCGTTGGACGACAGTGCCAGGTCGCCGACATTGCCGCCCCAGCCCACGGTGGAGCCCTCGGGCGATGAGGATTGCCACACCGATTGCTGGTCGTTGTGCGAGAAAAGCTTGGGTGGCAGCGGGTAGGTGTTGCGGTCGGGGCTGTTGTACTGCGCGCGGGTCAGCGGCACCACGAGCGGGCCGACGTTGAGCTGCACGGCCGCCTTGCCGCCGTTGAACAGGCCGGCCAGGCCGGTCATGGCAGGGTGCAGCGCGTACTGCCGCCCGTTGGGCAAGGGCGTCGTGGGGTTGAGCACGGTGGTGGCAAGGTCGGCCTTGGCCAGCGCAATGCCGCCAGCCGACTGCCCGCCGCCGCCACCGCGGATGGTGTTGTAGCGGTTGTAGCTGGGGTCGTCGTACGTGACAACGGTATTGGCGTAGTCGTTGCCGCCGTACAGGAAAACGCAGACCAGCGCCTTGTAATCTGTGGCGCTGAACGCTGCGGCCTCGCCCATGGCGGCCAGGTTGATGGCAAAAGGCATGGCCGTGCCAGCCAGGCCCAGCTGGGCGGAGCGGCGCAGAAAAGCGCGGCGTGAGTGGAGTTCGGGCTGAAGCAGATGCATGGGAATCTCTGTGCTGTCGGGCTTACTTTTGGACGAGGTACTCGGCGGACGCCATCACCAGGAAGATGGCCGAGGCCACGCGGTCGAGCTTGGCGTTCTCGGTGCTCGCTGCCGTGATGTTGGTGGCCTTGAGCGCGTCGGTGATGAGCTTCAACGTCGCCGCAGACAGCTGCCCTGCGCACATCAGAAGGTTGATGCGCGCCACCAGCGCGTCGGGATCAGTGACAAGGGCCAGCTCGCTGACGTACGACGGCTTGATGTCATACCCGTTGCCGGCGGTGCTGGCGTTTTGTGGCACCTCGGGTGCATTCACAAAGATGCCGTTGCGGATGACACCCTGCATGTAGTTCAAGTAGCCGCCCACGCTGCTTTCATTGACCAGCTGGAACTCCGGCGCCACCGCGCCGCTGGACGCCAGCGCGGTCGAAGGGGGCACGTAACCGGGCCGGAAGAAGTTGAACACCGACGGGGACCGCAGCGGGCTCTGGCTCAGGCGCGAGCCGGGGTCGCTCAGATTGCCGATCTTCCAGCTGCCTTGCGCGGAGTTCAGGCCGAAGGTGCGGCCCCACTGCACGTAGCGAAGCATGGGCTCGCGCAGCTTGCCAAAGCCGGGCTGCGTAAGGCCTGCCGGGGAGCGCGCTTCGTCGTCCAGAAGGATGGCCTTGACCACGGCGCGCAGGTCACCCCGGACACCGGCCCCGTTGTTGTTGAATGCCGCGGCCACGCGGGAGACATAGGCGGGTGATGGGTTGCTCGTGACCAGGCGCTGGATGAGCTGCTTGCCGATGAAGGGGCCAACGTTGGGGTGATTGAAGATCGTGTCGAGCGCCGTCTTGAGCGCAGCAGCGCCCGGAGTGCTCGCCGCAATGGTCGTACCTAGGAAGGTCACCGCCAGCGTGGAGTGGCGCGATTCGGTCAGCGCCATGGGGAGCCGAGCGAATGTCGTGCTGGGCACAACGCGGCTTGTCCCTGGCACCGTGGTGGGTGCGTTCTGTGACTGGTCGTAGTCGTAGCCCGTGAACACCCGTGCCAGGTTGGTCACGTCGCTTTGCGAGTAGCTGTCGATCGCCTTGCCGGCGCCATCGCGCTGGGCAGTGCCATCCTGGTTGAGCTGCGACAGCCCGATGGACATGAGCTGCAAGACCTCGCGCGCATAGTTCTCGTCGGGGAGGCGGCCCGTGGCTGGGTTTTCCTTTTGGTTGCCACGTGTGTTGAGGTAGTACCCCATGGCCGGGTTGAGCGTCACGTCTTCCAGCACCTTGCGGTAGTTCCCAAAGGCGTTACCCACCAGCTGATCCCAATAGTGCGCCATGCCATGGCTGCGCCAGTTGAAGTCGAGCCCAGAGAGCGACACCACGCAGATCTCGGACAGCGCCAACGCCACGCGCTTGCGCAACCCGTCGGACGACTTCATGAGCTGGTACCAGATCATGTAGTCGCCTTGATAGCTGTTGTCGTAGTAGGACGTGTCGTTGCTGATGTTGGCGTAGCCGCGCTGGTTCAGCCAACCCCATCCCGTGATGCCGGTGCCGGCGTTGAACTGGCTCTCCAGCCACTCCGAATAGGTGGTGGAGCGCAACGCCGCGATGTCGGAGGGCGTGGCCGAGAACTGAGCATGCAGCAGGAATCGGGCTGCTTCCGCATCAGTAGTCGCCGCTGGGTGCGCGTAGTTGCCGAGGGTGGGGGTTGCGGGTGACGGCGCGGGTGCCGGC
>SDXZ01000307.1 GCA_004210805.1 Acidovorax sp. | reverse complement strand
CGGTGCAGATGCTCTGGATTCCGTTCTGGGCGGCAGGCATCGTCAACGGCGTGGGCCACTACTGGGGCTACCGCAATTTCGAGGCGCAGGACGCCAGCACCAACCTCTCGCCCTGGGGCGTGATCATTGGCGGCGAAGAACTGCACAACAACCACCACACCTACCCCACGTCCGCCAAGTTCTCTGTCAAGCCCTACGAGTTCGACATCGGCTGGGCCTACATCAGCCTGATGCAGAAAGTGGGTTGGGCCACAGTCAAGAAGATGCCGCCCAAGCTGCAGCTGGGCGCGGTGAAGCCTGTGGCCGACGAGAAGACCTTGGAGGCCTTGATTGCCAACCGCTACGAGGTGATGGCCGCCTATGCGCGCGGGGTGCGCCAAGCCTGCAAGGAAGAAATCGCTGCACTGCAGGCCCGGCATGCGGATGTCTCGGTGCTCACGGCCGCCAAGCGCTGGCTGCACCGCGATACCGAGAAGGTGCCGGCCGTGGTGTTGCCCCAATTGGCCCAGGTGCGAGCCGCCCATCCTTCGCTCGACAAGATGGTCGCCATGCGCGAAGAACTGCGCCAGTTGTGGCTCAACACCACGCAGTCGCGTGAGCAGTTGACGGCAGACCTGCAGGCATGGTGCCGCCGCGCAGAAGAAAGCGGCGTTGCTGCGTTGCGTGAGTTTTCGCTGCGGCTCCGCTCAGCCCAGGCCTGAACCGGCTGCGCTGATCTGCAAAAAGGCCTTGCCACCTGGCAAGGCCTTTTTGCTTTTTACTTGGCGACGCAATGTGCGGGCTGGGGCCCACACGCCCCGCCTGCCCCGTGCGCTTTATCGGCCCCATCACGGGCCGCAAACAATGTGCGCTGCAAGAGTCCCCACATCTTCGACGCCAGCCCGGGCGCCTGCGCTTTTTCTACGACGGTGATTTCGGCGGCTTGGCGCGCGGTGCTGTCAATTTGGACCCAGGCTGCCTGTGGCGGGCTCGCATGCCACACCAGGTGTTCACCGGCGTCCATCACGGCGATGGGCGGCAGACTCGCGGCCTGCCCGCCGGGATAGGGTGCAGGGCGGATGGCGACGCGGCCTTGGGTAATGAGCAGGCTGCTTCCTGGCGCGAGGCAAGCCCAGAGGCTCTGCCCGGGTGCTATGGAGAACGTGACGGGGGTTGCAGCTGCAGCTGTCGGAGGGCGTGTGGTCATGGGGCGTGCTCCTGGTGCAAAAGGCTGTGGAGAGGCCTCTAGCGTAAAAAAAGCAGGCCAGCGGCAACAGGTACACAACCCATTCCTTAAGGTAGAACAGCAGCGATTGCGGGCACACTGTTATGGTTGCTTCTGATCATTCCTGTATCTGTACCGCTGCGCGGCGTTGGGGCACCATCGACCGGCTAGGTGCCCGCCCGCGCCACAGCACAGCACAGCAGCACTCCAAGATCCCGCCCATGTCCACACGTACGGCCTCCAACTCCAATCCCCCGGCTCGCCGCGAACCTGCTCTCTACCGCCAGCTGGCGGCGCTGTACGAACAGGCCATTGCCGCGGGCAGCTTGAAGCCCGGCATGCGCATGCCGTCTGTGCGCGAGCTGTGCCAACGCCATCAGGTCAGCCTGACCACCGCATTGCAGGTGCTGCGCCATCTTGAATCCCAAGGCTGTGTGGAGGCGCGCGAACGTGTGGGGTATTTCGTTCGCGAGGTGGGGGGTGTCGTCTTGCCGCTCGCGCGCGAGCCGGAGGTGCACGAGCCGCTGGCCAGCGACCCTCAGGTGTTCACCGGCATCAATGAGCGCATTTCGGTGTTTCTCGACAAGGCCCGCCGGGCCGGGCCCTTGCCGCTGGACCTGGGCAGCGCCATGCCTGCGCCCAGCCTGTTCGATGCCACAGCCCTCAACCGGCTCGCTCAGGGCCTGCTGCGCGAGCAACCCGACGTCCTGCTGTACTGCCCCTCCGCCCCCACGACGCACCCGGAGTTCCAGCAAGCCATGGCACGCCACGCGCTCACGTTTGGCGTGTGTGTGGCGCCAGCCGACATCGGCGCAACCCATGGGAACTCCGAGGCCGTCAACCTCGCGCTGGACGCGGTGGCGCAGCCTGGCGATGTGATCGCGGTGGAGTCACCCACCTTTTTCGGCATCCTGCAAGCCATCGAGGTGAGCGGGCTGCGCGCGCTGGAGATCCCCTGCAGCCCCCACACCGGCATGTCGCTGGAAGCGCTGGAGTTGGCCGCACGCAACGAGCCGCGGCTCAAAGCCGTGGTTGTCGTGCCCCACTTGCAGATGCCCCAGGGCAGCGTGATGCCCGACGCGCACAAGGAGCGCCTGGTGGCGTTGTGCGTCGAATACGGCCTGGCCTTGATCGAGGACGATATCTACCGGGAGTTTGTCGAATCCCCCCACGTGCTGCGGCCCGCCAAAGCCTGGGACCGCCAGGGGGATGCCGGCCAGGTGATCTACTGCGCATCGCTCAGCAAGAGCTTTGCGCCGGGCCTGCGCCAGGGCTGGATGAGCGCCGGCCGCTGGCAGGCCCGGGTGCAGATGCTCAAGTTTGCGCGCACACGCAACATGCAGACCTGGTCGCAGCTGCTGGCGGCGCGCAGCGTGGACTCGCCGGCCTACGAGCGCCACATGCGCCGGATGCGTGCGCAGCTGCGCATACAGCGCGAGCAGGCAGCCCGCGCGGTGGCGAGGCACTTCCCCACGGGGACGCGCCTGAGCCTGCCGCCCGGCGGACTGAGCCTGTGGCTCGAACTGCCGACCGGGATCTCGTCCACACGCCTGTACGACGCGGCGCTCCAGAACGGGATCCGCATCGCGCCTGGCCCCATGTTTTCCAACACCGGGCGCTACGAGCATTTTCTGCGGCTCAGCTGTGGCATGCCTTTCACCCCGGAGGTGGAGGAGGGGTATCGCACCCTGGGCGCCTTGATGGCAGCCCAATTGGCCGAGGCACCGCGTGCGCGCAAGGCTGCTTGATCGCAGCACGCGGGACGGAGTCAGCGGGGAAGTGCGGGGGATAGGTGGGTGCCTACGCTTCTTCTCCAGGCATAAAAAAACCGCCGGTGAAGGCGGTTTTTTGAGGATGCAAACCGAAGTTGGATTACTTCAGCTTGATTTCCTTGTATTCGACGTGCTTGCGAGCTTTAGGATCAAATTTCATGATCAGCATCTTCTCGGGCATCGTCTTCTTGTTCTTAGTCGTGGTGTAGAAGTGACCGGTACCCGCAGTGGATTCCAGCTTGATCTTGTCGCGTCCGCCTTTGCTTGCCATGGTGCTTCTCCTTAGGCTTGACCACGTGCGCGCAGGTCTGCGAGCACCGAGTCGATACCGTTCTTGTCGATCAAACGCAGGGCAGCGCTCGAAAC
>SDXZ01000093.1 GCA_004210805.1 Acidovorax sp. | reverse complement strand
TGGTCGCGGTCGACCGGGGTGTACAGCTGGCCCTTGGGGTTGTAGATGCCGATCTGGCGGAACAGGCCTTCCATGCCGAAGGTGCGGGCTTCGTCCACCAGGATGGGCACCACGCGCGGACCCAGGGCCTGGTCGCGCAGCAGCTGCGTGAGAAAGCGCACGTAGGCCTGGGTGGTGGAGATTTCGCGGCCTTCGGCCGTGGGCTCGAGCACTGCCTTGAAGGTGTCGAGCGAGGGCACGGTGAAGCTCTCTTCGGCCTTGGGCAAGCGCTTGGGCAGGTACCCGCCCAAGGCCTTGCGGCGCTCCTGCAGGTAGCGCATCTCCGGCGTGTCTTCGGCAGGCTTGTAGTACGGAATATCGGCCAGCTGGCTGTCCGGGATGGGAATGGCGAAGCGGTCGCGGATGTACTTGATGTCTTCGTCGGACAGCTTCTTGGTCTGGTGAACGGTGTTCTTGCCTTCACCGGCCTTGCCCATGCCGTAGCCCTTGACGGTCTTGACCAGCAGCACGGTGGGCTGGTTCTTGTGTTCGTTGGCGGCGTGGAAGGCGGCATACACCTTGGCCGGCTCGTGGCCGCCGCGGCGCAGCTCGAAGATCTCTTCGTCGGTCATGTGCTCGACGAGCTTGGCGGTCTCGGGGTATTTGCCGAAGAAGTTCTTGCGGACAAAGGCGCCGTCGTTGGCCTTCATGGCCTGGTAGTCGCCGTCCAGCGTTTCCATCATCAGCTGTTTGAGCTTGCCGGTCTTGTCACGGGCCAGCAGGGTGTCCCAGCCGTTGCCCCACAAGAGCTTGATGACGTTCCAGCCGGCGCCGCGGAATTCGCCTTCCAGCTCTTGCACGATCTTGCCGTTGCCGCGCACCGGGCCGTCCAGGCGCTGCAGGTTGCAGTTGACGACGAAGATCAGGTTGTCGAGGTTTTCGCGCGCGGCCAGGCCGATGGCGCCCAGCGATTCGGGCTCGTCCATCTCGCCGTCGCCGCAGAACACCCAGACCTTGCGCTTTTCAGTGTCGGCAATGCCGCGGGCGTGCAGGTATTTGAGAAAGCGCGCCTGGTAGATCGCCATCAGCGGGCCCAGGCCCATGGACACCGTGGGGAACTGCCAGAACTCGGGCATGAGCTTGGGGTGCGGGTAGCTCGAGAGGCCCTTGCCGTCCACTTCCTGGCGGAAGCTGTCAAGCTGCTCTTCGGTCAGGCGGCCTTCCATGTAGGCACGGGCGTAGATGCCGGGGGAACTGTGGCCCTGGATGTACAGCAGGTCGCCGCCATGGTCTTCGCTGGCAGCGTGCCAGAAGTGGTTGAAGCCAGCACCGAACATGCTGGCCACCGAGGCGAACGAGCCGATGTGCCCCCCCAGATCGCCACCGTCAGAAGGATTCAGGCGATTGGCCCGAACGACCATGGCCATGGCGTTCCAGCGCATGTAGGCGCGCAGGCGCTTTTCGATCGCGATGTTGCCGGTGCAATGCGCTTCCTGATCAGGCTCGATGGTGTTCACGTAGCCGGTATTGGCCGAGAACGGCATGTCAATGCTGCTTTGGCGCGCATGCTCCAGCAGTTGTTCGAGCAGGAAATGGGCGCGCTCCGGGCCCTCTTTGTCGATAACGGCGGACAGGGCGTCCATCCATTCACGGGTTTCCTGCTGATCGGCATCCGTGCCGATGCCGAAACCGGCCAGTTGGTCGGGCTGAGCTGACATGCTTTGTCTCCTGTAGGTGTGGCAGCAATTTAGTACGTTGGCTCTAGTTTCGCATATTTTTATGTAATTTCAAATGGTGCTTGTGCATTTCACATTACAAGAAAATGCTGCAGTTGCACAAAACCCCGTGGTTCGGCGCATACGGGGCTCACCTACACTTGCAGGATGGATCCGCTACCCCCCGCCCCGCCCCACGCGGCCCCTGCCGTGGCCGCCCCGCTTCGCTGGTGGCGCAAGTGGTGGCGTGGCCTGTCGCCCACCCGGCAAGACAGGTTTGCGGCGTTGGCTCCGCTGGCCGCCGTGTTGATGTTTCTTGCGGCCATCGTGGCGGCGTTCTGGTACCTGAGGGCTGAAGAAGCCGAGCGCGAGCAAGAAGCCCTGCGCCGCGATGTGGAGTACGCCCAGCAGCGCGTGCGACTGCGCCTGCTGGAGCGGCAAGAGCAGCTCATGCGCATTGCGCGGGATTTGTCCAACCAGGAGCTGGAGCGCTCCGAGTTCGTGAGCCGTGCCGAGACACTGATCAGCCAATACCCCGAGCTCCAGGCCATCACCTGGATCGACGAGCGGCGCCGCATCCGCGCGAGCCACGCTGCGCCCACGCTGGCCAGCAGCGAACTGCGCATCGCCGGCGAGGTGCTCAAACCTGGCGACACCGCCGATACCTTTGGCCTGGCGCGCGACCTGCAGCAGCCGGTGTACGCGCAGCCCGCGGTCACCAAGGGCGACTCCGTTCCGCTTTTGCAATTGCAGGTGCCCCTCAACAACCAGGGCAAGTTCAGCGGCGTGGTGCTGGGTGAATATTCCATCGACAGCCTGCTGCGCTACGGCACACCGACCGAGGTGCTTGCCCGCTACGCCGTCACGCTGCTGGACAGCAAGGACCAGGTGCTGGCCGGCACGCCGCTGGGGCCGCGCAACACCGCCACGCAATTTCTGCCCTGGGCCTCGCGCGCCAATGAATACGAGGTGCCGGTGTCGCCCGTGGGCAATGGCCTGGTGCTCAAGGCCGAGGCCTACCGCACTTCGCTGGGCGTGGTGGGCAGCGGCCTGTTCTGGCTGGTGGGCACCCTCTCGGCCATGACGGCCTGGATGCTGATCGCGACCTGGCGCCACACCCGCCGGCGCATGCAGGCCCAGCAAGCCTTGGTGGCAGAAACCAACTTTCGCCGCGCGATGGAAAACTCCATCCTCACCGGCATGCGTGCACTCGATATGGAAGGCCGCATCACCTACGTGAACGCCGCCTTTTGCCAGATGACCGGCTGGAGCGAGGCCGAGTTGGTCGGCCTGAAGGCGCCCTTCCCTTACTGGCCCGAATCCGACCACGAAGCCTTGCACGCCAAGCTGCGCGACGAGCTGTCGGGCAAGACCATCGTGGGCGGTTTCCAGGTGCGGGTGCGGCGCAAGAGCGGCACCTTGTTCGACGCGCGGCTGTACGTGTCGCCCTTGATCGACGCGCGTGGTCATCAGACGGGCTGGATGACATCGATGACCGATATCACCGAGCCCAACCGCATCCGCGAGCAGCTGTCGGCCTCGCACGAGCGTTTCACCATCGTGCTCGAATCGCTGGACGCCTCGGTCTCCGTGGCGCCGCTGGGCAGCGAAGAACTCCTGTTTGCCAACAAGCTGTACCGCCAGTGGTTTGGCTCGCAGACAGGCGGGCATCTTCAACTCGTGGCGCAGGCCGGCGTGGTGCCGGTGGCAGGCACGGACCATCGCGGCATGGACGACGAGGACGGCCTCATGGGCCTGCCCACCGACCCGCTGACCAGCGCACGCACCGAGAACGCCGAGATTTACCTCCCGGACCTGGGCAAGTGGCTCGAAGTGCGCTCGCGCTACCTCAACTGGGTGGACGGGCGCCTGGCCCAGATGGTGATCGCCACCGACATCACGCCGCGCCGCCAGGCCGAGGAACAAGCCTCACGCCAGGCCGAACGCGCCCAGTCGGTCAGCCGCCTCATCACCATGGGCGAGATGGCATCCAGCGTGGCGCATGAGCTCAACCAGCCACTCACGGCGATCAACAATTACTGCAGCGGCATGGTCTCGCGCATTCAGAGCGGGCAGCTCACCGAAGAGGCCCTGCTGACCGCGCTGCAAAAAACCGCCCACCAGGCGCAGCGCGCGGGGCAGATCATCCAGCGCATCCGTGCGTTCGTGAAGAAAAGCGAGCCCAACCGCACGCTGGCCGACGTGCACTCGATGGTCAACGAGGCCGTGGAGCTGGCCGACATTGAGCTGCGCCGGCACAACGTGCGCCTGACCCACTACGTGGCCGCCCGCCTGCCGCCGGTGATGGCGGACTCGATCCTGATCGAGCAGGTGCTGGTCAACCTGATGAAGAACGGCGCCGAGGCCATCCAGCACGCCAACCGCCCCGTGGCCGGCCGCAGCGTCGAGCTGCGCGTGATCCCCAAGACCATCGAAGATCACGAGGTGGTGGAGTTCTCGGTGCAGGACACCGGCAAGGGCCTGGCCCCCGAAGTGCTCGAGCGGCTCTTCGAAGCCTTCTTCTCGACCAAGGCCGAAGGCATGGGCATGGGCCTCAATTTGTGCCGCAGCATCGTCGAGTCGCACCAGGGGAGGATGCAGGCACAGAACCTCTACAATGGCCCAGAGGTCGTCGGCTGCAGGTTCTCCTTCTGGCTGCCGCTCGCCAAACCTGCGGATGCCACTATGAATTCTGTAGCAAACGTACAAAACCCAAGGACAACTGCATGAGCTTGATTCCGAAAAAAGGCACGGTCTACGTTGTGGACGACGACGAGGCGGTTCGCGACTCCCTGCAGTGGCTGCTGGAAGGCAAGGACTACCGGGTGCGCTGCTTTGATTCGGCCGAAACCTTCCTCTCGCGCTACGACCCGCGCGAAGTGGCCTGCCTGATCGTGGACATCCGCATGGGTGGCATGACCGGCCTGGAACTGCAGGACCGCCTGATCGAGCGCAAGTCGCCCCTGCCCATCGTCTTCATCACGGGCCACGGCGATGTGCCCATGGCCGTGAACACCATGAAGAAGGGCGCGCTGGATTTCATCCAGAAGCCTTTCAACGAAGAAGAACTGGTTGGCCTGGTCGAGCGCATGCTGGACCATGCCCGCGAAGCCTTTGCCGGCTTTCAGCAGGCCGCCAGCCGCGACGCCCTGCTCTCCAAGCTCACGAGCCGCGAGGCGCAGGTGCTTGAGCGCATCGTCGCCGGCCGCCTGAACAAGCAGATCGCCGACGACCTGGGCATCAGCATCAAGACGGTGGAGGCGCACCGCGCCAACATCATGGAAAAGCTGAACGCCAACACCGTCGCCGATCTGCTCAAGATCGCCCTGGGACAAAACGCACCCAAGGGCTGAGCGCCGGCAGCGCCTTGTTTAGTTAGTTACTCACTTATTGATAGCTACAAGCGCTTATATATCAAGCGCTGGCGGCCATTTTGACCAGTATTTCGACATGACAGCACAGCTCATCGACGGCAACGCCCTCTCCCGCCAACTGCGCGCCGACGTGGCGCAACGCGCTGCAGCCTTGACCGCCCGCGGTGTCAAACCCGGGCTGGCCGTGGTTCTGGTGGGCGACAACGCCGCCAGCCAGGTCTATGTGCGCAACAAGGTCAAGGCCTGCGAAGACAGCGGCTTGCATTCGGTGCTGGAGAAATACGACGCCGACATGACCGAAGCCGCCTTGCTGGCCCGTGTCGATGCACTCAACAACGACCCTGCCATCCACGGCATCCTGGTGCAGCTGCCGCTGCCCAAGCACATCGATGCGCAGAAGGTGATCGAGGCCATCTCGCCCGCCAAGGACGTGGATGGTTTTCACATCGCCAGCGCCGGCGCCCTGATGACGGGCATGCCCGGCTTCTGGCCCTGCACCCCCTACGGCTGCATGAAGATGCTGGAAAGCATCGGCTACGACCTCAAGGGCAAACACGCCGTGGTCATCGGCCGCAGCAACATCGTGGGCAAGCCCATGGCCCTGATGCTGCTGGGCCAAAACGCTACCGTCACCGTCTGCCACAGCGCCACCCAGAACCTGAAGGCGCAAACGCTGCAGGCCGACGTGATCGTCGCCGCCGTGGGCAAGCGCAATGTGCTGACCGCCGACATGGTCAAGCCCGGCGCGGTGGTGATCGACGTGGGCATGAACCGCAACGACGACGGCAAGCTCTGCGGCGACGTAGACTTTGACGGCGTCAAGGAAGTGGCCGGCTGGATCACCCCCGTGCCTGGCGGGGTTGGCCCCATGACCATTACGATGCTGCTCGTGAACACCATCGAGGCCGCCGAACGCACCGCAGGGCTCTGACCCCGAGCACGCGCAAATCAACAGTGATCTGCGGTGCGCACCGCTGCCTTGCAACTTGAACCAACGCCTCCCGGCGCCATCTACCTTCGCATGAGCAACGCCCTTCTCGATTTCGCCGGCCTTCCACCGTTCGACCGCATCACCCCAGAAGACGTGGCGCCCGCCATGGACGTGCTGCTGGAGCGGGCCAGCGTCGCACTGGAAACCGTCACTGCCCCCGACTTTCCCGCCCGCTGGGAAGCCATCGCCAAGGTGCTGGACGTGGCGACGGAGCAGCTTGGCATGGCGTGGGGCGCCGTCAGCCACCTCAACAGCGTGGCAGACACGCCCGAGCTGCGCGCTGCCTACAACGCAGCCCTGCCCCGCGTCACCGAGTTCTGGACCCGTCTGGGCGCTGATGAGCGCCTGTATGCCAAATACAAGGCCATCGACCCCGCGGCCCTCAGCCCTGAGCAGCGCCAGGCGCACCAGAACGCAGTGCGCAACTTTGTCCTCAGCGGCGCCGAGTTGACGGGTAGCGCCAAGGAACGTTTTGCACAGATCCAGGAGCGCCAGGCCGAGTTGAGCCAGAAATTCAGCGAGAACGCACTCGACGCCACGGACGCCTACGCCTACTACGCCACTGCCGAAGAGCTGGAAGGTATTCCGCCCGATGTGCAGCAGGCCGCATTGGAGGCCGCCCAGGCCGATGGCAAGGAAGGCTACAAGCTCACGCTCAAGATGCCCTGCTACCTGCCCGTAATGCAGTTTGCAGCGCGCAGCGATCTGCGCGAGAAGCTGTACCGTGCCTACGTCACACGTGCCTCCGACCAGGCCGAGGGCGACGCGCGCAAGTTCGACAACACGGCGCTGATCGGCGAGATCCTGGCCCTGCGCCGCGAAGAGGCCCAGTTGCTCGGCTACGCCAACTTTGGTGAAGTCTCTGTCGTGCCCAAGATGGCCCAGTCACCCGCACAGGTGATTGGCTTCCTGCGCGACCTGGCCCGCCGGGCCCGCCCCTACGCCGAGAAGGACATTGCCGACCTGCGCGCCTTCGCCGCAGAAAAGCTCGCACTCCCAAATCCTGAGGCCTGGGACTGGCCCTACATCTCCGAGAAGCTCAAGGAAGCGCGGTATTCCTTCAGCGAGCAAGAGGTCAAAGAATACTTCACGGCACCCAAGGTGCTGGCGGGTCTGTTCAAGATCATCGAGACGCTGTTCGAGGTGTCCATCCGCCGCGACAGCGCGCCGGTGTGGAATCCTGCGGTGGAGTTCTATCGCATTGAGCGCGGCAACACGCTGGTCGGCCAGTTCTACCTGGACCAGCCCGCCCGCACCGGCAAGCGCGGCGGTGCCTGGATGGACGACGTGCGCGCCCGCTGGCTGCGCCCCGATACCGGCGTGCTGCAAACCCCGGTGGCCCACCTGGTCTGCAACTTCGCCAGCGGCGTGGACGGCAAGCCTCCGCTGCTTACGCACGACGACGTGATCACGCTCTTCCACGAGTTCGGCCACGGCCTGCACCACATGCTGACCCAGGTGAATGAGCGCGACGTCTCGGGCATTGGCGGCGTGGAATGGGATGCGGTGGAGCTGCCCAGCCAGTTCATGGAAAACTTCTGCTGGGAGTGGGATGTGCTCAAGCACATGACGGCCCATGTAGACACGGGCGAGCCCCTGCCGCGCGCGCTGTTCGACAAGATGATTGCCGCCAAGAACTTCCAGAGCGGCATGCAGACACTGCGCCAGATTGAGTTCTCGCTGTTCGACATGCTGCTGCACACCGAGCACGATCCGGCCAAGGATTTCATGCCCCTGCTCGCCCAGGTGCGTGACGAGGTCTCAGTACTGACGCCGCCCGCATTCAGCCGCACGGCCCACACCTTCAGCCACATCTTTGCAGGCGGCTACGCTGCCGGCTACTACAGCTACAAGTGGGCTGAAGTGCTGAGCGCTGATGCGTATGCTGCCTTTGAAGAAACGGCGGGCACCGACGGACTGCCGAGCACGGAAACAGGCCGCCGCTACCGCGAAGCGATTCTGGAAGCTGGCGGCAGCCGCCCTGCCATGGAGTCTTTCAAGGCCTTCCGGGGCCGCGAGCCGAATCTGGATGCGTTGCTGCGCCACCAGGGCATGGCTGAGGCGCCGGCGGCGTAACCCACCATCACCACCACGTTTGAGTAGTGAGGAGAATCAAAATGCACAAGCCATTCACCGCGCCCCTGTTGGCGTCCCTGCTGATGACGCTGGTCTGCGCGGGCGCGCACGCGCAGGGCGTCTACCGCATTGTGGGACCGGATGGCAAGGTGACCTTCTCCGACCGGCCTCCGGCGGAGGGCAACGCGCAACCAGCCCGTACCACCGGGACAGGCCCGGCGGCCAGCAACGATGCGCTTCCCTTTGAATTGCGCCAGATTGCCGGCCGATTCCCGGTCACGCTGTACACCGGCAACGACTGCGCCCCGTGCACATCCGCCCGCAATTTTCTGTCTTCGCGTGGCATCCCGTTCACTGAGCGGACCGTGTCAAGCAATGACGACATTGCTGCGTTCCAACGCTTGAGCGGTGGCACCAGCCTTCCTTTTGGCTCCATCGGCTCGCAGCAGCTCACCGGATTCTCGGAAGGTGAATGGGCCCAATACCTTGATGCCGCCGGCTACCCCAAGCAGTCGCAACTGCCGCGCACCTATCGCCAGCCTGCCCCAGCGCCGCTGGTGGCTGCCAAGCCTGCGGTTCCCGCAGCAGCGACAGCGGGCGCCTCGGCTCCGGCTGCACGCGCCTCTTCTCCCAGGACGCGCCCGCCAGCGCCTGTCAATCAAGGTCCTACGCCAAGCAATCCCGCCGGCATCACGTTCTGATACCTCCCTGGGCGCTCCTGGAGGCGCACAACAAAAAAGGGGCCTTCGCGGCCCCTTTTTTTGGTCACTATGGCGTCTTCCCCGCTTCAGTAAGTGATTGTCTTGACCCCTTGCGCCGTACCCAGAAGACATACGGACGCCTTCTGGTGCGCAAATACGCCCACCGTCACAACGCCGGGCCATTGGTTGATCTCGGATTCAAACGCCAGCGGGTCGGCGATCGACAGCCCCGTCACGTCCAGGATGTGCTGACCGTTGTCGGTCACAAGCGCTTGGCCGTCTTTCATGCGCACAGTGGCTTGGCCGCCCATTGCAGCGAATCGGCGCATGACGTGCGCGGTGGCCATCGGGATCACCTCCACAGGCAAAGGAAACTGCCCGAGCGCCGGGACCAGCTTGGACTCATCAGCGATACACACGAATCGGGTGACCAACGCGGCCACGATCTTTTCACGTGTGAGTGCTGCACCACCGCCCTTGACCATGTGGCCGCGGCCGTCAATCTCGTCGGCACCGTCGATGTACACGGAGAGCGATTCCACCTCATTGGCGTCAAACACCGCGATGCCCAGGGCCTTCAGGCGCTCCGTGCTTGCTACGGAGCTGGAAACCGCCCCCTTGATCTGGTCCTTGATACCAGCCAGGGCATCGATGAATTTATTGACCGTGGAGCCGGTGCCGACCCCCACAATTTCGCCGGGCACGACGTAATGCAGCGCGGCTTGGCCGACCAGGGTCTTGAGTTCGTCTTGGGTGAGGGGCGTGTGGGTCGTCGTCATAGGAGAAAATCGGGGGTAATCCTTGAATTATCCCTCCATGTCCCTGATCCCCTACGCCCTCACCCGCCCGTTTCTGTTTGGCCTTGATGCCGAAGCTGCCCACGAACTCACCATGGACATGCTGGCGCGCGGGCAGCGCACCCCGCTGCAATGGGCGTGGTGCAATGAAACGGTGGACGACCCGATCCAACTCGCCGGATTGACCTTTCCCAACCGCGTCGGCATGGCCGCAGGCCTCGACAAGAACGCGCGTTGTATCGACGCCCTGGGCGCCATGGGCTTCGGTTTTGTCGAGGTCGGCACGGTAACGCCCAAGGCACAGCCCGGCAATCCCAAGCCGCGCATGTTCCGCCTGCCCCAGGCGCGCGCGCTCATCAACCGCCTGGGGTTCAACAACGAAGGGCTCGAGGCTTTCCTGCACAACGTGCAGCAGGCACGCTTTCGCACGCAGGCGCGCCGCCATCCCCTGTTGCTGGGGCTGAACATCGGCAAGAACGCCGCCACGCCGATCGAGAACGCCACCAGCGACTACCTGACCTGCCTGGAAGGCGTGTACCCGCACGCGGACTACGTCACTGTCAACATCAGTTCGCCCAACACCCAAAACCTGCGCGCCCTGCAAAGCGATGCGGCGCTGGATGCCCTGCTATCCGCCATCGCCGAGCGCCGCGAAACGCTGGCTGTGCGGCATGCGAAGCGCGTGCCCGTGTTCGTGAAGATCGCGCCTGATCTGGACGAAACCCAGGTCGACGTCATTGCCGCCACGCTGCAGCGCCATGGCATGGATGGTGTGATTGCCACAAACACCACCATCAGCCGCGCCGCTGTGAAGGGGCTGCAACATGCGGAAGAAACGGGTGGTCTCAGCGGTGCCCCGGTGCTGGAAGCCAGCAATCAGGTGATTCGGCAGTTGCGCGCAGCGCTGGGCAGCCAGTACCCGATCATCGGCGTCGGCGGCGTCATGAGCGCCGACGACGCGGTGAGCAAAATCCGCGCAGGTGCTGACGTGGTGCAGATCTATACCGGCCTTATCTACGAAGGCCCGGCTTTGGTGTTGAAGGCTGCAAAGGCTCTCAAAGCATTAAAGGCATGAGCCAATAAGCCTGGCGCAGCGCTACTCGGGCCCCCCAAAAAAAAGCCGCTGTCGCGCAGCGGCTTTTCTGTCAGCGTATGGCCGCTGAAGGGTCAGCGCCGCAAGCGCATGAGCAGCGGCAGCACCACGCCGGCCCAGCGGATGAGCCTGCGCGGGCCCGCCAACAAGCCTACGCCTGCCATGGCAGCTACCGCCAGAGGATGTTCGCGGGCAAAACCCGCAGCGCGCAGGACAAACGACTCATCAATGCCACCGATGCCGTCTCGCTGCTGTGTCACTGCCCGCGACTGGGCCATGGCGGCCCGACGAGCGCGCAGCCGATCCCGCTGCGTTGCGATGCGGTCCAGCACCTTCTGCTGTGCAGCGGTCGGTGCTGGCGCGTCAGCGGTGTCCGGGGTTGCGATGGAGGGGGAGACAGAGGCCATTACAAACGCTCCTTGATATCGCTCCAGTCCTGCGCCAGCTCTTTGCGAGTCAGTGCAAAACCGTTGCGGGCGCGCTGCGCGACCGACACCAGGGACAGCAGAGTTGCCGCCCATCCGGCCACCCAGACGCCCGCCACAATCCACGCCACCATCGTGCGCTGGGGCGTATCCCAGAACTGCACCAGCACGGCCAGCGACGCCATGATCAGCGCCACGACGGTGAGCCCGGCGACCGCAATGGTGAGCACCAGAATCTGCTCCAGCCGCTTCTTTTGCTCTTGCCATTCCAGCCGGACCAAGTCCATGCGATCTTCGGCCGCAATGGCGGCTTCGATCACATTGGCGCGCCACCGCGCGACCAGCACTTCAAGACCCAGGATGGAAAGCCAGTTCATGTGCTGCCTCCAAGGACCGTGGTCATCGCGTTGCGGTTCACATCAACGGCGTGCAAGCAGAAACCCCACCAGCGCGCCCACTGCCAAGGCGGCACCGGCAACACGCCATGGCTCGTCGTGGGCATAGCGGTCGGCGGCCAGGGCGGCCTCCTTGGCCTTGTCGGCAGCGTCCTGCGCCGCACGCACAGCCGACTCGCGCGCATGCTGCACGCCGTCGTCCAGCCGCTGCCGCAACATCTTGATTTCAGGGACGGCATCCAGCGTCTTGCTGGCCAGCAGCCCCCGCAAGTCAGAAACCAGCTTTTCCAGTTCGCCCTGGGTCGTGGTGGTCGTGTCGGAAGCAGTCATACAAGCCTTTCTTAAGAGCAACAAAAACTGGTGCGTCCTCGCTAGGAGGACTCGAATTCATCTTAGCTATTCACTCACGGCCACTCCGTAGGACGGGGACCCAAGAGGTTACCGATTGCAATGCGACTGGCGCAACTCAAACCATCGCAGCCACATGCTCCGCAATCGCCAGGGCACTTGTCAAGCCAGGCGACTCAATGCCAAACAGGTTGACCAGCCCGGCGACGCCGTGCACTTGTGGCCCCTGGATCACGAAGTCGGCAGCGGGGGCATCGGGGGCATGGATTTTGGGGCGGATGCCCGCATAACCGGGCGCCAGAGTGCCGTCACGCAATTGCGGCCAGTATTTGCGAACCTCTGCATAGAACGCATCCCCTCGGGCGGGGTCCACCAGCAAGTCGTCGGGCGAATCGACCCACTGCACGTCGGGCCCAAACTTCGCTTGGCCTCCCAGGTCCAGCGTCAGGTGGACGCCCAGCCCAGCGGCCTCGGGCACGGGGTAGATCAGGTGGCTGAACGGCGCCTTGCCCGTCAGCGTGAAGTAGCTGCCCTTGGCGTAGTGTGCTTGGGGCACGTGCACTGGGTCGAGCCCGGCAAAACGTGTAGCCAGGCGCGGCGCATGGAGGCCGGCGGCGTTGACCACGGTGCGGGCTTGCAGCCTCGTTCCGTCGTTTGCTACCAATTCAATAGCATCCTGCGCACATTCAGCAAGCGCTAGAGCCGAATTAAGCACCACAATTGCGCCCGCATGCTCCAGGTCTCCCTGCAGCGCCAGCATCAATGCGTGGCTGTCGACAATGCCGGTGCTGGGCGAATGCAGGGCCGCCACACATTCCAGTGCCGCCTCCAGGGCTTGTGCTTGTTCACGTGTCAGCCACTGCAGGTCGAGCACGCCGTTGGCCTGGGCCCGCGCCCGAATGGACTCCAGACCCGGCAGCTGGGCCTGTGATGTGGCCACCAGCAGCTTGCCGCATCGGCGATGGGGCACACCGCGTTCGGCGCAGTAGGAGTAAAGCAGCTCTCGGCCCCGGACACACAGACGCGCTTTGAGCGACCCAGTGGGGTAGTACAGCCCGGCGTGGATCACTTCGCTGTTGCGCGAGCTGGTGCCGGTGCCAATCGCATTGGCAGCCTCCAGCACCATGACCTCGCGGCCTTGCAGCGCCAGGGCCCTGGCGACAGCAAGCCCGACAACGCCTGCGCCGACCACTACGCAATCCACCTTTTCGATCATCCTTGTCCTCTTGATTGTTGTGGTGTTTCGCTCTCGCAGGTGGCGCAACAGATAGTCCTGCCCAGTCTCGAAACAAACGGCTCAGCGCCCATCACACCTGCTCAAACCCATCGAGCACATTGACCGCGTTCGTGCCCAGCTCGGCGGCGGCATAGCCACCTTCCAGCACGAACACAGTGGGCAGGCTCAGACGCGAAAGCCGCTCGCCCAGGCGCGTGAAGTCATCGGAGGCCAGGGCAAATCGTGAAATCGGATCGCCTTCGAAGGCGTCCAGCCCGAGCGAGATCACCAGGGCTTCAGCGCCATCGGCTGCGATGCGCTGGCAAGCGCTCTCCAGCGCATCGAACCAGGTGGCAGCGCTGGTGCCCGCCGGCAGCGGAAGGTTGAAGTTGAAGCCCGCACCCGCCCCTGCACCGGTCTCATCGGCATGGCCCAGATAGAACGGGTACTCGGTGCGTGGGTCGCCATGGATGCTGATGAACAGCACGTCGGAGCGCTCGTAAAAGATGCTTTGTGTGCCATTGCCGTGGTGGTAGTCCACATCCAGCAGCGCAACGCGCGCCGCGCCCTGGTTGCGCAGCAACTGCGCGGCCACCGCGGCATTGTTCAGAAAGCAGTAGCCGCCCATAAAGTCCGGGCCGGCATGGTGGCCCGGTGGTCGCGTGCAGCAGAACGCGGTGCGTGCCCCTTGCGCAACACGGGCGGCGGCACTGGCTGCAGCGTCGGCACCGGCCTTGGCCGCGGCCCAGGTGCCGGCAGCCATGGGTGTGCCGTTGTCCATCGAATACAACCCCAGGCGGGCGACGAAATTGTCGGGTTCCACATCGCTGCGCAAGGTACGCACCGGCCACACCGACGGAAAGGGCTGCAGCGCGGCGTTAGCGGGATCCAGGCTGACCCACTGTCGCCAGGCCGTTTGCAGGAAGGCGAGATACCGCTCGGAGTGCACCTGCGAGAGCACCGCAGAGCTGTCCACATCGGGTACATGAAGCGCGTGGCCGCGCAGGCGCAGCGCCTCCTCCACGTAGTCCACACGTGCGGGCTTTTCAAAGCACGGCACGCGCTCGCCGCGGTAGAACTCATGGACGGGCGCATGGCCCTGGTGCAAGGGGTTGTGAAAAGTGATCATGGGCGGAGCGTCGTCGCGTCGTGGATGGCGTCAGTGCCGATAGCGGCAACGCCTGACACTGTAGCGGCATGAAGGGGGTCTACAGCCGAAATCCAGGCGATCCGAGGGGCAGTGATCACTGGTGGTGCGTGCCTGCGGCCCCGCGAGCAAGCACAGCAACCCGCGGGCCCGACTGCTATGAAAAAACCCCTGCAGGCCGGAACCTGCAGGGGTTTGAATTGGTGGGTGATGCGTGGTGGGTGATACATGGATCGAACATGTGACCCCTGCCGTGTGAAGGCAGTGCTCTACCGCTGAGCTAATCACCCGTGTCGCTGCGACAGCCTTCGATTATGGCACAGGTTTTTAGGCCGCCTGCGCAGCCCGCCAAATTGTTTTACCGCCGCTGGCCTTGTCGATTTGGGCGAGAACTTCTTCGTGCGCAAGGGCTTCCTGGTCGCTTGCGCTGAGCACCGGCAAGAGCAACGTCCGCAGGTCGATAGCCGGAATCCTGAGGCCGTCGCTGCCCTCCTGCGAGTCGTCTGCAATCAGCAGCGCATCCTGGCCGCGGGTGAGGTTGATGTAGACGTCGGCCAGTAGTTCCGCGTCCAGCAGGGCGCCGTGCAAGGTGCGGCTGGAGTTGTCCACGCCCAGGCGGTCGCACAGCGCATCGAGCGAGTTGCGCTTGCCGGGGTACATCTCCTTGGCCATGGCCAGCGTGTCGGTGACGCTTTCCACGTAGGTGCGAAAGGCCGGCCGACCGATCAGTTCCAGTTCCTTGTTGAGAAAGCCCACGTCGAAAGCAGCGTTGTGGATGATGATCTCGGCACCCTGCAGGTACTGCACGATCTCATCGGCCACCTCGGCAAACTTGGGCTTGTCCTTCAGGAACTCGTTGCTGATGCCGTGCACCTTCAGGGCGTCCTCGTGGCTGTCGCGGCCGGGATTGAAATACAGGTGAAGGTTGTTGCCCGTGAGCTTGCGGTTGAGCAGCTCCACGCAGCCGAGTTCGATGATGCGGTCGCCACCCTCTGCCGACAGGCCGGTGGTTTCAGTGTCCAGAACAATTTGCCGTGTCATTTCGATTCTCCATAGCCGGCCGCCAACCTTCGGCCCCGATGAAACTTGCGCGCCCCGGTGTATGGGCCAGCGCCGCCGTGAAAGGCCCCGCCCACTAGCGTACAAACTTCGAGGGATTCCGCCAGCGACCCACAGGGCTTCAACTCAATGATTTTCCTTGGCGTGGTTGATGGTGTATTTGGGAATTTCCACCACCAGGTCCTGCTGCGCCAGGATCGCCTGGCACGACAGGCGCGACTGCGGCTCCAGACCCCAGGCGCGGTCGAGCAGGTCCTCTTCTTCTTCCTCCGCCTCGTTGAGCGAGTTCAATCCCTGGCGCACGATCACGTGGCAGGTCGTGCAGGCGCAGCTCATGTCGCAGGCGTGCTCGATGTTGATGTGGTTCTCGAGCAGCGCTTCGCAGATCGACGTGCCGGCAGGCGCGGTGATCTCCGTGCCGGCGGGGCAGTATTCAGGATGGGGAAGTATCTTGATGACGGGCATGGGGCGGGTTCTTGTGGTGTTCTAGTTTTGCTGTTCGCGATTTTCCGATCACGCTCAAAGCGCCTCGACATTCTTGCCAGCCAGGGCCTGCTGGATGCCACGGTTCATGCGCTGGGCCGCGAATGCTTCGGTGCCCTTGGCCAAGGCTTCGGTGGCGGCTTCGATCAGGGCGGCGTCGGCCACATCGCGTTGCGCGCGCAAAGCCACCATCAGCGCATCGATGCGCTCCCGCTCTGGCAGCAACAGCAGATCGCCGTCAGCATCGAGGGCGCTCTGCGTGGCCAGAAGCATGCGGTCGGCATCGACGCGGGCTTCGACCACGGCGCGGGCTTTCATGTCCTGGGCGGCGGTGGCGAATCCGTCTTGCAGCATGCGAGCGATTTCGTCGTCGGAGAGGCCATACGAAGGCTTCACATCGATGCGCGCTTCCACGCCGCTGCCTTGTTCCTTGGCGCTCACGTTCAACAGACCATCGGCATCCACCGTGAAGGTCACGCGGATCCGCGCCGCGCCTGCGGCCATCGGAGGGATGCCACGCAACTCAAAGCGTGCGAGGCTGCGGCAATCCTGAACCAGGTCACGCTCGCCCTGGACCACATGCACCGCCAGGGCGGTCTGGCCGTCTTTATAGGTGGTGAAATCCTGGGCCTTGGCGGTGGGAATGGTTTCGTTACGCGCCACGATGCGCTCGACCAGCCCGCCCATGGTCTCGATGCCCAGCGACAGCGGCGTCACGTCCAGCAGCAACAGGTCGCCGTCTGTTTTGTTGCCGGCGAGCTGGTTAGCCTGGATGGATGCGCCCAGCGCTACCACCTCGTCGGGGTTCAAGTTGTTCAGAGGCTCCTTGACGAAGAACTCGGCGACGGCGCGCTGCACCTGGGGCATGCGGGTCGAGCCGCCCACCATCACCACGCCCTGCACTTCGTCGCGTGCCAGATGGGCATCGCGCAATGCGCGGCGCACAGCGGCCATCGAACGGGCGGTCAGCTCTGCAGTCACAGCCTCGAAATCCGATCTTTTGACATCAAAATGGATTCCACCGCTTGATAGTTCTGCCTTGAACGCTATCAATTCAGAAGCAGTCAGCGCCTCTTTGCACGCGCGCGCGGCCATGCGCACGGCCGTCTTGTCAGCGGGTGTGGTCGCTTGCAGGCCCAGCTGGAGCAGCACCCAGTCCGCCAATGCAGCGTCATAGTCGTCGCCACCCAGGGCCGAATCCCCGCCCGTGGAAATCACCTCAAACACGCCCTGCGTGAGCCGGAGGATCGATATGTCAAACGTGCCGCCACCCAGGTCATAGACGGCGTAGACGCCCTCGCTCGCGTTGTCCAGCCCGTAGGCAATGGCCGCAGCGGTCGGCTCGTTGATGAGGCGCAACAAGTGGATACCGGCGAGCTTGGCTGCATCCTTGGTCGCCTGGCGTTGGGCGTCGTCGAAGTAGGCCGGCACGGTGATGACCGCGCCGTACAGGTCATCGTTGAAAGTGTCTTCGGCCCGATAGCGCAGTGTGGCCAGGATCTCGGCGCTGACTTCCACGGGCGATTTGATGCCATCGGCCGTCGCCAGGCTCACCATGCCTTCGGCCTGCGCGCCCGTACCGGGCACGAACTCGTAGGGCAGTTTGTCTGCGTCCACCACGTCGTGCAGGCCGCGCCCCATGAAGCGTTTGGCCGAGGCGATGGTGTTGCGGGGGTCCTGCGTCTGCGCGGCCACCGCGTCGTGGCCGATCTGGCGACCGCCATTGCCGATGTACCGCACTACCGACGGCAACAACACCCTGCCCTGCGCATCGGGCAGGCATTCGGCCACGCCGTTGCGCACGGCAGCGACCAGCGAATGGGTAGTGCCCAGGTCAATGCCGACAGCAATGCGCCGTTGGTGGGGGTCAGGGGACTGGCCGGGCTCGGAAATCTGCAAAAGCGCCATGGAATCGGTATCTCAAACGAAAGAAGTGGGGGAAGGATGCCAACCGCTTCTGGATGGGGAACGCAAGGATCAGCGCCTATTGTCCCAGTTGCTCTCGCCGACGCTCAATGTCGTCGGCAAATCGCGCAATGAACATGAGGGCTCTGACTTGGCGCGCGGCACCGGCATAGTCCTGTTGGCGGTCGATCAGCGCCTCGCACTCGGCCAGCGCGGCGCGGCGCGCCTGGGCCACCGCATCGTCCAGAGCCTCCAGTTCAACGCCGGCCTGCGCCTCTTCCAGCGCCTCGCGCCACTCCATCTGCTGCATCAGAAAGGCCGCGGGCATCGCGGTGTTGTCTTCGGCACGGATGGGTGCACCGTGGAGCTCGCACAGGTATGCGGCCCGGCGCATGGGGTCCTTGAGGCGCTGGTAGGCCTCGTTGATGCGCACCGACCACTGCATCGCGACCCGCTGCGCGGCTGCGCCCTGGGCCGCAAATTTGTCCGGATGGGCCTCGCGCTGCAACTCTTTCCAGCGCGCGTCAATGGCGCTTCGATCCTGCGCAAAGCCACGCGCCAGGCCAAAGAGTTCAAAGTCGTCAGATTGGAGGTTCATGCACGGGTCGTCATCGGATAGCAGATGGGCGGGTCAACAAAAAACCGCCAATACGCAATGTGCGCGGTGGCGGTTTGGCAGGCACTCGGCCAGAGCCGTCTAGACGCGGAAGCTCTCTCCACAACCGCAGCGGTCACGCTCGTTGGGGTTGTTGAACTTGAAGCCCTCATTGAGGCCTTCACGCACGAAGTCGAGCTCGGTGCCATCGATATACGCCAGGCTCTTGGGATCGATGAGCACCTTGACGCCGTGGTTCTCGAACACGATGTCTTCGGGCTGGCTGTCATCCACATACTCCAGCTTGTAGGCAAGTCCCGAGCAACCCGTCGTCTTGACACCCAGGCGCACGCCCAGCCCCTTGCCCCGACGAGAAAGGTAGCGGTTCACATGCCGGGCAGCGGCTTCAGTCAGCGTAATGGCCATGGCAATCAGGCAGCAGTGGCAGCGGATGCGTGTTTGGTCTTGTAGTCCAGCACGGCAGCCTTGATGGCGTCTTCCGCGAGGATGGAGCAGTGCACCTTCACGGGCGGCAGCGCCAGCTCTTCAGCGATTTCGCTGTTCTTGAGGGCCGCCGCTTCGTCCAGCGTCTTGCCCTTGACCCACTCGGTGACGAGCGACGACGAAGCAATGGCCGAGCCGCAGCCATAGGTCTTGAAGCGTGCGTCTTCGATCACGCCAGTAGCGGGGTTCACCTTGATCTGCAGCTTCATCACGTCGCCGCAGGCCGGTGCGCCCACCATGCCGGTGCCCACCGAATCATCACCCTTGTCGAACGAACCAACGTTGCGGGGGTTCTCGTAGTGGTCTACGACTTTGTCTGAGTAAGCCATGATGTGTACCTCTTGAATCTTCAGAAATTGGGGATCAGTGCGCAGCCCATTGGATGGTGCTGATGTCGATGCCGTCCTTGTACATCTCCCACAGCGGGCTCAACTCGCGCAGGCGGGCCACGTTCTCGCGGATGGTAGAGATCGCGTAGTCGATCTCATCTTCGGTCGTGAAGCGGCCAATGGTCATGCGCAGGCTGCTGTGCGCCAGTTCATCGCTGCGGCCCAGGGCGCGCAGAACATAGCTGGGCTCCAGGCTGGCGGAGGTGCAGGCAGAGCCCGACGACACCGCAAGGCCTTTGATACCCATGATGAGCGACTCGCCTTCGACGTAGTTAAAGCTCATGTTCAGGTTCTGTGGCACGCGGCGTTCCATGCTGCCGTTGATGAACACCTGTTCGATGTCCTTCAAGCCGTCGAGCAAACGCTGCTGCAAAGCATGGGCCTTGGCATTGCTCTCGACCATTTCTTCCTTGGCGATGCGGAAGGCCTCGCCCATACCCACGATCTGGTGCGTGGGCAAGGTGCCCGAGCGCATGCCGCGCTCGTGGCCGCCACCGTGCATCTGGGCTTCCAGGCGCACGCGGGGCTTGCGGCGCACAAACAGCGCGCCAATGCCCTTGGGGCCATAGGTCTTGTGGGCCGTCATGCTCATCAGGTCGACGGGCAGCGTGGCCATGTCGATGGCCACCCGGCCGGTGGCCTGGGCGGCATCGACGTGGAACAAAATGCCCTTTTCACGGCACATCGCGCCAATCGCGGGGATGTCCTGGATCACGCCGATTTCGTTGTTCACGAAGAGTACGCTGATCAGGATGGTGTCGGGGCGGATGGCTGCCTTGAGGGCGTCCATGTTGACCAACCCATCCTCTTGCACATCAAGGTACGTGACCTCGAAGCCCTGGCGCTCCAGCTCGCGCATGGTGTCCAGCACCGCCTTGTGCTCGGTTTTGAGCGTGATGAGGTGCTTGCCCTTGCCCTTATAGAACTGCGCAGCACCCTTGAGCGCCAGATTGATCGACTCGGTGGCGCCACTGGTCCAGACGATTTCGCGAGGGTCCGCACCAATCAGATCGGCCACTTGGCCGCGCGACCGTTCCACTGCTTCTTCCGCTTCCCAACCCCAGGCATGGCTGCGCGACGCTGGATTACCGAAGTGCTCACGCAGCCACGGGATCATGGCATCGACCACGCGCGGATCCACCGGGGTGGTGGCGCCGTAGTCGAGATAGATGGGAAAGTGCGGGGTCATGTCCATGGCTGGCTCAGTAAAAGGTTCTGGCTGGCAGATGCAAAAGAAGGTCGGCGTACAACAGTCGATCAGGGCGTTGCCGACCCTCAGGCCGGCAGCAGAACCCAAAAGGTCAGGATTTGGCGAAGACGTTGCCCAGCGCAAACACGGAGTTCGGGGCGTTCACGCGGATGGGCTTGACCACGGGCGTCGTGGAGATCGCGCGGCGTACTACCGGCTTGTCTTCAATTTGGACGCCCTTGGCGAGTTGCTCTTCCACCAGCTTTTGCAGCGTGACGGAATCCAGGAACTCCACCATGCGCTGGTTGAGCGATGCCCACAGCTCGTGCGTCATGCAACGGCCCGCTTCGCCCAGGCAGTTTTCTTTGCCACCGCATTGCGTGGCGTCGATGGGTTCATCCACCGACACAATGATGTCCGCCACAGTGATGTCACCCGCCTTGCGGGCCAGCGTGTAGCCGCCGCCTGGGCCACGCGTCGACTCGACGAGTTCGTGGCGGCGCAGCTTGCCAAAAAGCTGCTCAAGGTACGAAAGGGAAATCTGTTGGCGCTGGCTGATAGCTGCCAGCGTGACGGGACCATTGTTCTGGCGCAGGGCCAGGTCAATCATGGCGGTGACCGCAAAACGGCCTTTGGTTGTGAGACGCATCGCAAGCTCCTTGTGCTAAGGCTTGTTCGTTGTAGAAACCGCCTTCGCTGGCTCATGGTCAGCGAGGGCACCGTCTCCGCCCCTTCTCCGCACAGTTGCCTGCCACGGATCCCTTCATCGTTGGGCTTTTTCTTGAGTATTTTGTGCAAGTATAGCACAAATCCCTATCGAATTTGTCGGGTTAAAAAACCAACGGGTCATGAATTGACCCGAGGGGTCTTCCCCAATTCTCAGCAGCCCAATCACAAAGCCACCGAATCACTCCCGTGTGCACCAAAAGCCTGGTCCTTGAGCCGGGTGAGCTGGTCGCGCACGCGGGCAGCCTGCTCGAATTCGAGGTTGCGAGCGTGCTCCAGCATGAGCTTTTCCAGGCGCTTGATTTCGCGCGCTACGTCCTTCTCGGACATGTCTTCCACCTGGGCGCGCCGCATGGCTTCCTGCTCCAGCCGCTCGGCGTCCTTGCCCGCTTTTTCGCTGTACACGCCGTCAATCAGGTCTCGTACCCGCTTGACAATGCTGCGCGGAGTGATTCCGTGTGCTTCGTTGTGTGCGATCTGCTTAACGCGCCGGCGTTCCGTCTCGCCGATGGCTTTTTTCATCGAATCGGTGATGCGGTCGGCGTACAGGATGGCCCTCCCGTTCAGATTGCGCGCCGCGCGGCCGATGGTCTGGATCAAACTGCGCTCGGCCCGCAAAAAACCTTCCTTATCGGCGTCGAGGATCGCCACCAGCGAGACCTCGGGAATATCAAGGCCCTCGCGCAGCAGGTTGATGCCCACCAGCACGTCAAACGCACCCAGGCGCAGGTCACGGATGATCTCCACCCGCTCTACCGTGTCCACGTCACTGTGCAGGTACCGCACCTTCACCCCGTTGTCCGTCAGGTAGTCCGTCAACTGCTCGGCCATGCGCTTAGTCAGCGTGGTAATGAGTACGCGCTCGTGCTTTTCTACACGAATGCGTATTTCTTGCAGCACATCGTCCACCTGATGGGTCGCCGGCCTGACCTCCACCTGGGGATCCACCAGCCCCGTCGGGCGCACCACCTGGTCCACGATCTGCCCTGAATGCGTTCGCTCATAGTCGGCAGGCGTGGCCGTGACAAAGATCACCTGCCGCATGCGGTTCTCGAACTCTTCAAACTTCAGCGGCCGGTTGTCCAGCGCCGAAGGCAGTCGAAACCCATATTCCACCAATGTGGTCTTGCGCGACCGGTCGCCGCTGTACATCGCGTTGAGCTGCCCGATCATCTGGTGGCTCTCGTCCAGGAACATCAGCGCATCCTTGGGCATGTAGTCGGTTAGCGTGCTGGGCGGGCTGCCCGGCGGAGAGCCCGACAGGTGGCGCGTGTAGTTCTCGATGCCCTTGCAATGCCCCACTTCGCTAAGCATCTCCAGGTCAAACCGCGTGCGCTGCTCCAGGCGCTGGGCTTCCACGAGCTTGCCTTCGGCCAACAGCTGCTGCAGCCGCTCGGCCAACTCCAGCTTGATGGTCTCCACGGCAGTGAGCACCTTGTCGCGCGGCGTCACATAGTGGCTGCTCGGGTAGACGGTGAATCGCGGGATCTTCTGCTTGACCCGGCCTGTGAGCGGGTCGAACAGCTGCAGGCTTTCGATCTCGTCGTCAAACAGCTCAATGCGGATCGCCAGCTCGGAGTGTTCGGCCGGGAACACGTCGATGGTGTCGCCCCGCACGCGGAACTTGCCGCGCGAAAAATCAGCCTCGTTGCGCTGGTACTGCATGCGAATGAGCTGGCCAATCACATCCCGCTGGCCCAGCTTGTCGCCCACCCGCAGTGTCATCACCATGCGGTGGTAGCTTTCGGGCTCGCCAATGCCGTAGATGGCCGACACCGTGGCCACGATCACCACGTCGCGCCGCTCCATCAGGCTCTTGGTGCACGACAGGCGCATCTGCTCGATGTGCTCGTTGATCGCGCTGTCCTTCTCGATGAACAGATCGCGCTGGGGCACGTAGGCTTCGGGCTGGTAATAGTCGTAATAGCTTACGAAGTACTCCACGGCGTTCTTGGGGAAGAACTCGCGGAACTCGCTGTACAGCTGCGCGGCCAGCGTCTTATTGGGCGCAAAGATGATGGCCGGGCGGCCCATGCGGGCGATCACGTTGGCCATGGTGAAGGTCTTGCCAGACCCCGTCACCCCCAGCAGGGTCTGGAAGGACTCCCCGTCGTTCAGCCCGTCCACCAGCTTGTTGATGGCCTCGGGCTGGTCGCCCGCAGGAGGGTACGGCTGGAAAAGCTCGAAGGGCGATTCGGGGAAACGAACGAATTCGCCGTCTTGCTTTTCCGTTATGACCTGTGTGATATCCGGCATGGGTGCAGTCAACGAGTGGAAGGTAGCCGCCGTTAAAATCGGCGGAACCCGGCACAGTACACCACGCCTGGATTCTTCGCTACTGACAACCTTTCAAGGATTCTCATGTCTCTGTTCACCGCCGTCGAAATGGCCCCCCGCGACCCCATCCTGGGCCTCAACGAGCAATTCAACGCTGACACCAACCCCAACAAGGTCAACCTGGGCGTCGGCGTTTATTTCGACGACAACGGCAAGCTGCCCCTGTTGCAATGCGTGCAGGCCGCGGAAAAGACCATGATGTCCACCCCCACCGCCCGCGGCTACCTGCCCATCGACGGCATCGTGGCGTATGACAACGCGGTCAAAAGCCTGGTGTTCGGTGCCGACAGCGAACCCGTCACCTCCGGCCGTGTGGCCACCGTGCAGGCCATCGGCGGCACCGGCGGCCTGAAGATTGGTGCTGACTTCCTGAAGAAGGTCAGCCCCAGCGCCAAGGTCCTTATCTCCGACCCCAGCTGGGAAAACCACCGCGCGCTGTTCACCAACGCCGGCTTCGAAGTCGACACGTATGCCTACTACGACGCTGAAAAGCGCGGCGTCAATTTCGAAGGTTTCCTCGCCAGCCTGAACGCTGCCGCCGCCGGCACCATCGTCGTACTGCACGCCTGCTGCCACAACCCCACCGGCTACGACATCACGCCCGAGCAGTGGGACCAGGTCGTGGCAGCCGTCAAGGCCAAGGGCCTGACGCCCTTCCTTGACATGGCCTACCAGGGCTTCGGCCACGGTATCGCCGAAGACGGCGCCGTCATCCAGAAATTCGTGGCGGCAGGCCTCATGTTCTTCGTATCCACCTCGTTCTCCAAGAGCTTCAGCCTGTACGGCGAACGCGTGGGCGGCCTGTCTGTGCTGTGTACGGACAAGGAAGAAGCATCCCGCGTGCTGAGCCAGCTCAAGATCGTCATCCGCACCAACTACTCCAACCCACCCATCCACGGTGGTGCGGTAGTGGCCGCAGTGCTGAACAACCCCGAGCTGCGCGCCCTGTGGGAAAAAGAGCTGTCCGAAATGCGCGTGCGCATCAAGGCCATGCGCCAGAAGCTGGTCGATGGCCTCAAGGCCGCCGGCGTGAAGCAGGACATGTCCTTCATCACCACGCAGATCGGCATGTTCAGCTACTCGGGCCTCTCCAAGGACCAGATGGTGCGCCTGCGCAATGAGTTCGGCGTGTACGGCACCGACACCGGCCGCATGTGCGTGGCTGCGCTCAACAGCAAGAACATCGACTACGTCTGCCAGTCCATTGCAAAGGTCGTCTGAGCACGATGAGGAAGCGGCGCTCGGGCGCCGCTTTGTGAGCGAAGCGCTCCAGAACCCGCACAACGCGGCCATTCTGGAGCGTTTGCCGTTTCTGGACTTGCTCGATGCGTGGTTGGTGGCGGGCTGTCTGTTCCAGACGGTGTGGAACCTGCGCTCCGGGCTCGCGCCCACGGCGCACATCAAGGACTACGACCTGTTCTACTTTGATGCGTCGGATTTGTCCGAGGCGTCCGAGGAGCAGATCCAGGCCCGCGTCACCGCCGTATTTGCCGACCTGCCAATCACCGTGGAGGCCAAGAACCAGGCGCGCGTGCACCTTTGGTACGAACAGTGGTTTGGCTACCCCTACCAGGCGCTGCAGTCGGCGCGCCAGGGGATCGAGCGGTTTCTGGTGCCCTGCACCTGCGTGGGTCTGCAGCCACGTGTGGCCGAGCAGGCCCCCACGCTGTATGCACCTTATGGGCTGGATGAGTTGTACGCTGGCATCCTGCGGCCCAACGCGCAGTGTCCGCACCTGCCACTTTTCCAGGCCAAGGCCCAGAGCTACCGCGAGCGATGGGGCTGGCTTCAGATTCGGGAGATGGCGGGCGCATCCAGCTGATTGCCACGATGTGGCTGCCTCTGCGTCGCTTCGCACCCGAAATTTATGGTCTTTTTGGCCTCTAGCGCTTGATTGGTAAGCGCCAATAGCTATCAAATTAATAGCAATCGACCATTAACCCCACAAAACCGAGCGCATCGATATCGATGCCGACTGGTAGCCCGTATTGAAGAAACGCGGCATCTCGCTTGCGTGCACGGCCCCGGCGGCGTACAGCAGTGGCAAGTAATGCTCATGGGTCGGATGCGCCTGCTGCGCCACCGCACCCAGTTTCTGAAAGTCCTGCAGGGCGCCCAACTGGCCCTTCTTGATCTGGTCCTGCACCACAGTGTCGAACTCGGTGGCCCAGTCGTAGGCTTCGTTGGCGGCAGAGCCCCGGCGCGATGCGCGCAGGTTGTGCACGATGTTGCCGCTGCCCACGATCAGCACGCCGCGCTCGCGCAGGCCCTTGAGCTGCTGCCCCAGCGCATAGTGTTCGGCCGGGGCACGGCTGTAGTCCATCGAGAGCTGCAGCACCGGAATGTGCGCCTTGGGGAACATCGGCTTGAGCACCGACCAGGTGCCGTGGTCCAGCCCCCACTCGCCCTCGTCCACACCCAGTGCCCCGCCCGTGGCCGGAGATTTCAGCTCGCGGGCCAGGCTGCGCGCTACCGCGGGCGCGCCCGCCGCGGGGTATTGCTGATCGAACAGCGCCTGCGGAAAACCGCCGAAATCGTGAATGGTCTTGGGCTGCGCCATGCCCGTGACCTGCCAGCCGCCGCGTGTAAGCCAGTGCGCCGATATGCACAGGATGAGTTGCGGCTGCACCGCGCGCGCCAGCAGCTCGGTGCCCGTGGTTTCCCAGCTGCGGCGCCAGGCGTTGTCCTCGATGGCGTTCATGGGACTGCCATGGCCCACGAACAGCACCGGCATGCGCGGCGACGGTTTCAGGGCCTGCAGCGCGGGCAAGGTGGCGGCACTGCTCAGAGAGGTCATGGAGAAGGCTCCCGGAAAGGTGGCCAGGCCCGCCAAGGCGGCCAAAGAGGTTCTGCGTTGCATGAATCGGGGAGCGTAACAAATTATGTATAACGCAGGAGGGAGCACCCGCCCCCCCCCAAAGTTCCGGCGGCTGCAGCCCGGCGTGCCTTGTGGCCTGCCCTGCTTGCCCCCTCCCCTCACCCACCGCCCTCGTCCATGA
>SDXZ01000306.1 GCA_004210805.1 Acidovorax sp. | reverse complement strand
CTGGCCGGCCGCTACGTCGTGCTGATGCCCAACAACCCCCGTGGCGGTGGCGTATCGCGCCGCATCGAGGGCGAGGACCGCGCCGAGCTCAAGGAGGCGATGGACCAGCTGGAATATCCGAACGGCATGTCCATCATCGCGCGCACCGCCGGCATTGGCCGCACCGCGCCCGAATTGCAGTGGGACCTGAACTACCTGCTCAAGCTCTGGACCGCCATTGACGGCGCTGGCAAGGGCGGCAAGGGCGCGTTCCTGATCTATCAGGAGTCGAGCCTCGTCATCCGCGCGATCCGCGACTACTTCAACAACGACATCGGTGACATCCTCATCGATACCGACGACATCTACGAACAGGCGCACCAGTTCATGGCGCACGTCATGCCCGAGCATGCCGCCCGCGTGAAGCGCTACCGCGACGACGCAGCGCTTTTCAGCCGCTTCCAGATCGAGCACCAGATCGAATCGGCCTACGCCCGCACCGTGCAGCTGCCCTCGGGCGGCGCCATCGTAATCGACCACACCGAAGCGCTGGTCAGCGTCGACGTGAACTCGGCCCGCGCCATCAAGGGCGGCGACATTGAGGAAACCGCCACCCGCACCAACCTGGAAGCCGCCGACGAAGTGGCCCGCCAGATGCGCCTGCGCGACCTGGGCGGCCTGATCGTGATCGACTTCATCGACATGGAAGAGTCGAAGAATCGCCGCGAAGTGGAAAACCGCCTGCGCGATGCGCTGCGCCAGGACCGCGCCCGCGTGCAATTCGGCACCATAAGCAAGTTCGGTCTCATGGAAATGAGCCGCCAGCGCCTGAAGCCCGCCCTCTCCGAAGGCTCCTCGATCCCCTGCCCCCGCTGCGGCGGCTCGGGCCACATCCGCGACACCGAATCGTCGGCCCTGCAGATCCTGCGGATCATTCAGGAAGAGTCCATGAAGGACAACACGGCCGCCGTGCACTGCCAGGTGCCGGTGGAAGTGGCCTCGTTCCTGCTGAACGAAAAGCGCACCGAGATTGCCAAGATCGAACTCAAGCAGCGCGTGGCCGTGCTGATGGTGCCCAACAAGACACTGGAAACCCCCAACTACCGCCTGGAGCGCTTGAAGCACGACGACCCGCGCCTGGACCACATCGAAGCCAGCTACAAGCTCGCCGAAGAAGTGGAAGACCCGACCGCCGTGACGCGCCGCTCGCAAGAGCCGACCAACAAGCAGACGCCGGTGATCAAGGGTGTGCTGCCGGACGCGCCCGCGCCGCAGGCCGAACCCCGTCCCGAAGGCGCTGCCCGTCCGCCCCGCGCAGGCCAGGCACCACGCCCTGGTGCAGCAGCGCCTGCCACGGTGGTACCCGCCCCCGTGGCCGCAGCAAAGCCTGCAGCCGCTGCCGCGCCGCAAGAGCAAGGCTTCTTTGCCTGGCTCAAGGGCCTGTTCGGCTTGGGCAGCACACCAGCCGCGGCCCCTGCGCCGGTGGTTGCCCCCGCCGCCGCACCCGCGGCTGACACGTCCCCCCGTGGCGAGCCCCGCCGCGATGGACGCAACGGTGAAAGCCGTGGCGGCCGCGGTGGACGTGGCGGCCGTGATGGACAACGCGAAGGTCAGCGTGATGGCGCCGGCCGTGACGGCAACCGCGAAGGCAGTGGCGACAGCCGCGGCCGCCGTGGTGAACGCTCGGCCGAAGGCCGCGCACCGCGCGACGCCGAGAACCGCCCACCCCGCGACGCTGAACGCCGCCCCGAAGGCGAAGGCCGTGAGCCACGTGAAGGTGGCCGCGAAGGCCGCAATGGGCGCGAAGGTGGTGGCCGTGGCCGCCGCGACGCAGAGCCGCGCAACCAGGCCGCCGGTGTGAACGGCGACAACACCGCAGCACAAGCCCAGGTGGAAGGCCCGAACAGCCAAGGCAACGCCGATGCAGTACCTGGCGCACAACCCCGTGGCGATCGCGGCCCACGCCGTGAACGTGGCGAACGCGGTGGCAACCGTGGTGAGCGCAGCGAACGCGCCCCCCGCGCCGCCGAGGGCCAGGAAGCCGCCGCGGCCTCGGTCGCCGGCGACTTTGTGGACACGTCCCCGCTGGCATCGCTGCCTGATCTGGACCTGACGGGCAACGAAGCCGCAGGCAATGCAGGCGGCGCCGTGACCGAAGAGCAGCGCCGCGAGCGCCGCTCGCGCGACCGCTACGGCCGTGACCGCCGCGAACGTGGCGACCGTGGCCCGCGCGACAACGCGGACGCCGCTGGCGCACCGGCCGCGATGCTGGACTTCGACCCCACCGTCGCAGTACCCCAGGACGCCCCCGTGGCAGCCGAGCAGGACGATCAGCCACGCCGCAGCTACTTCAGCACGGCCCCCGCAGCCCCGGCCGACACCGCACCAGCAGCCGCACCGGCCGTGGCCGCTGTACCGGTAGCAGCTCCGATAGCAGCTCCAGTGGCAGCACCCATTGCAGTGCCTGTGGCCGTGGCACCCACCGCTCCTGCAGCCATCGCAGTGCCTGCAGCTCCGGTCTCGGCGCCTGCCCCGGTAGCCGCAAAGCCCCCCGTTGCGGCACCTGTCGCTCCGGCCGCTGCACCGGCTTCAGCTGGCAATGGCATGCCACGCGTGTCAACGTTTGCCTTGCCGATGGATGAGCTGCAGCAGGTTGCTGCCTCGTCGGGCCTGCAGTGGGTGAACTCGGACGCGGACAAGATCGCAGCCGCGCAAGCAGCGATTGCCGCCGAGCCGCGCCCGATCCATGTGCCACGCGAGCGCCCTCCCGTGGTGGTAATGGACGAAGGCCCGCTGGTTCTGGTGGAAACCCGCCGCGACCTGTCGGCCATGACCCTGCCGTTCGAGAAGCCACCTGCGGCCTGATCGCGGACTCGGTCTTCCTGGCAATAAAAAGGCGGCTCCTGGAGCCGCCTTTTTTATGGCTGGGGTGAAGTGGACTGGGGTACTTGAGCAAGGCTCCGAGCCCTGCGCCAAGGTCGCCCAGCGCGCAACCGCATCCTTCACGCTCAATCCTGAATCCTCACTCGCTCAGTGCCTTTGGACGTCCGTACCGCAGGCCCCCACACGCCATCGGGTCAGTACCCGGGCAGGCCTTGCCCCTCTGCCCGTGCACGTAGGCATGCAATACCCGCGAACGCGGCCACGCCCGCTCCAGCAGTTACCATTTTGTCCGTCGCCTAGGAGCGTGCGCGGCAGAAAGCATCGAAGCGAAACGCGCGCGAACCGCGGATCGTGAGGTGCTACCAACAAGCCCAGGGTAGGCCCCTGGGCGCAGGTGGTAGTGCTACACGAGACCGGTTTGTCGCGCGTTGCAGCCGATGCTCCTTCTGCCGCGCAGGCTCCTAGCCCCACCCACACAGCGACCCCGCCACCCCGATGGCTGCCGCATCCACCATGTGCTGCTGGCAGCTTGCCCC
>SDXZ01000305.1 GCA_004210805.1 Acidovorax sp. | reverse complement strand
AATTGGTAGACGCACTAGTTTCAGGTACTAGCGAGTAACATCGTGGAGGTTCGAGTCCTCTCCTGGGCACCAAGTTTAACGAGAACCTGTGAAGGTTTTCAAAATATCGAAGCCGCTGTTTTCACAGCGGCTTTTTTATTTTCTGAACACTCCACGCCGGTATCACTGCCGATGTCGGCTTGCGCAACAGATCAGAAATTATTCGACGTTTCTTCCGAGCGCGTTAAATTGTTGTTCTATAATTCGAGGCTGATCTGAAAGCCCAGGTGGCGGAATTGGTAGACGCACTAGTTTCAGGTACTAGCGAGTAACATCGTGGAGGTTCGAGTCCTCTCCTGGGCACCAAACATATAAAAAGCCGTTGCAATTGCAACGGCTTTTTTGTTGGCTGCGCCCTTTCTTCGCGCACCTGAAGGCTGCCTTCGCACCTCACAGGCAGACTGAGCTCTCGCCCTCACAACATCTCAGCCGCCGGGATAGGTCTTGATACGCCGGAGTTCCGCGCGAGGCAAGGCCGGCACGCCCTAGCGCCCGCCACCAATCCATTCGCAGAAATAGAAACGCGCCCTCGCGCCGATGCCAAATGGCAACTGCGCGGGGCGCGTCACGGGTTGGCGGCCCAGCCCGGCAAACGGTTTACGACTTCTTACTTGCGCAACAGGTTCTTCAACACGTTCTGCAGCCGGCGTGCCGTGGCCGCATCGCTGGCGCTGGACAGCACGCGCGCGGTGTCCTGGCCCCAGGTCTGCTCGGGCGCTGGGTCATTGCGGCGCGTGAGCAACTGAAGCTGCAGCATGCGGCGGGCTGAGATGTGCTCGGCAGGCGTGGGCACCTCGGCCGCCATCTCCAGGCGCAGCAGGGCTTCTGCCGCATCCCCCTTTGGGCTGGATGACAGCGCCTGGGTCCAGGCAGTGCGCACGGCCGACGTCACACGGCCACCCAGGTCCTGGGTGCTCGGAATCTGCGCGGCATCGCGCTGCTCCCACGCGGTGAGAAGTTGCGTCAAGGCTTCGCCATGGGCTTGCGCAGCCAGCTTCTTCAGGGCCATCTGGGCGTGCTCCATGGCATCGCGCTGGGCGCGGAAAGCCGTGTCACCCAAGCGCGGGCCGCGGTCTTCGTACGCTGGACGATCGCGGTCGCCAAAGCGAGGACCGCGGTCTGCGCCGCGATCACCAGGACGGCCATCGCGCGGGCCGCCACGGCCAGCATCACCACGGCCGCCATCGCGGCGGTCACCAGGACGTGCACCGCGGCCCGGCGCTGCGGGCGCATCCTTTTTCATGCCAGGGCGGTCATCACCACGCACGGCCACCACAGGGCGGGCAGGCTTGGGCGGCGCGACCGGCGCTGCGGCGGCAGGGGCAGCGGCGTCGCCGTCCACAGCTGCGGCTTCACCCTCAGGTGCATCACCCTCACTGGGTGCCGTGGCACTGGCCGCAGCTTCGTCAGCCTGCGCTACCGACGCGGCAGCGTTTTGTTCGTTGGTCTTCGCAGATGCCGCCGCTTCAGCCGCCTGGGCCTGGCCACGCAGCGCAGCTTCCAGCGCTTGCACTGCCGCGCGGATCTGCTGGGCGTCACCCGTAGCGTTGGCGGCTTCCAGGGCCTTTGAAGCTTCGAGCACCACGCGGTCGCGCGCACTCAGCTCGGTCACCGTACGTTCGCGGTCTGCGGACTTGCGGTTGAAGGCTTCATCGATGGGCTTGCGGAAGGCATCCCACAGCTTTTGCTCGTGCTTGCGATCCAGCGGCACGCCCTGCGCTTCGGCCTGCCAGCGTTGCTGCAAGGCTTTGATCGCATCAATGCGCAACGCGGGCGCAGCGCCCAGCGCCACTGCTTCGTCGATCATTGCGTGACGGCGCACCAGGCTTTCCTTTTGGGCTGTTTCCAGCGGAGCAGCGGCACCGGAGATGGCTTGCTTCCACAAGGGCTGCAGCTCGGCAAAGAGCTTTTCGCCCACGTGGCCGCCTTCGCGCCAGCGGTCGCCAAACTGATGCAGCGCACGGTTGATCGCCTTCCAATCGCCCGAGGCTGCGTGCTCCTGCGTCCAGGCCTTCACCTCTTCGATCAATGCCAAACGCTGGGCTTTGTGTTCTGCGGCTTCCGAGCGGATTTTGTCCAGCCAGGCTTCCACGACCTTGTGCGCGGCGTTGCAGGCCTCGTCAAACTTCTTCCACAGCGCGTGGTTGGGCGCACCGCCCTGGTCTGCCTGCTTCCATTGCTCGCGCAGGCTGCGCAGGGTCTCCTGCATCTTGCGGCCACCCAGTGCCTGGCCCTCAGGGCGGCTCAGCAGCGCCTCGGCCCTGGCCACGAGGTCTTCTCGCACCTGGTCGGCGCTCCAGCGCTGCCAGCCTTCCAGTTCACCTGCGGCCACCAGGGCCGTGTGCACTTGCTGCTCCAGGGCATTGTCGATGTGCTTGCCGTACACCTTCAGCACCGCGCGCAGCGCAGCCGCAGCGCCGGCGCTGGCCTTGCCGTGGCCTTCTGCGGTTTCCTTCTCCAGCGTGGCCAGTGCCGCGCGCACGGCCTGCGTGGCCTTTTCAATCACTTCCGGCGCAACCTTGGGCTTCGCAGCGCGAGCAGGTTTGGCCGCCGCAGCTGCAGCAGCCGCTTCCGTGGGCAGACCACGCGCCGCGCGCAGTTCATCTGCCCATACAGGCACGGGCGGCAACGGCGCATTAGTGTCTTCAGCGGCGGCAACAGCCTGGGCCAGTGCGGGCTGGAACGCCTCCCACACCACCAGCAACTGCGTGCGCGATGCATCCAGCAGCGGCGGAAAGCGCGCTTCGACGCTCGCCCAGCTCGGGTCACCCGTCAGCTCTTGCGCCTGCTCTTGCCAACGGGCGACGTCGGCACGCAGCAGCTCAAGCGCAGCCTGTGCATCGCGCCAGGGCTTGGTGGACAGCACCTCGATGCGCTGAGCCAACAACACAGCCGCCTCGCGCTGCACCTGCACACGGTGCTGCAGGTCTTCGATGACCTTGACGCGGTCCGCCACCTGGACCTTGAGCAGCGACAGCGGCTCGCGCGACAAAGGCGCGCCGGCTTTGGCGGCATCACGCTGCCAAGCCAGCGCATCGGCGATATTGAGTTTGGAAGCGGCCAGCAAAGCCTGGGCTTTTTCTGCCCACTCGGCCGCAATGGCCTCCTGGCCCTTGGCCCGGCGGATCTCGTCCAGGCGCTCGCGCGGAAAAGGCACCGCCGGTCAGCGCATCCAGCGGATGGGGCTCATGGGTTTTGGCCGGGGCCGGATTCACGTCAGGTGCGTCGGACATTTTGCTGCGGGAAAAAAATGGAAACATGGATCCAATGGATAACGAATGCGCCCCCGGCGCACTGCCGAAGGACCCGCCATGGCGTTCGCACTGCATGCGAGCCAAGGCAACAAAGGGGCTATTTTCACCGGGTTTGGCGCGCGGACCGCTGCGTCCACCATGCTGAGCCCTGAGAGGGTGATCTGGCACAGGGCTTTGCCAGACGGACTGACACGCTGCGCGCCCCGCTCGAGGCGCCACCGTCCCTGGGCGCGAAGCTCGCCACACCTGGGAACAGACCCCATTATCTATATATAGACGCCACCCCCCAATTACCAGGAGCCTCTGCACGAATCAAAGGGTAAGCGAACGCCGCGGACCACGGTGTTGAGAGGCGTGGGGCACGGCCCAGCAATCGCAATCGCTGTGGTGAACACAAACACGCTTGCCGCTTCAGTTGGGTGCGCCCGGTACTCTGCAGGTACTCTGCAAACGCCCTTTGTGCCGCACCAATAAGAAAGCCCGGCGGACAGTGCCTTGAGGCCTGCCTGCCGGGCTTGACGGCTGACACAACGGTCTTTGCCATCGGTCGCAATGCGGAGATAAAGGTCCGCAAGGCGGGGAGGCAAGGGATTGCCTCCAGGGGGTTGCCGTAGAAGCCGCATCTGCTGCACCGTGGCACTGTATGCCCTCGGCGGGAGACTTGGCTTCGTCTGGCGATGCCTGAAAAGTACAGGCAACTGCACCTTATCAAACTCGCACCGCGAACTCAAACGGCATTGTCAATGACAGGATCCCGCCCGATTGAATTTGACATGTGCTTGTAACAACGCAGGGCTCCGTATGAGGCCGTTGTGCAAACCAAGAGCCCAAAAGCTGTGATTTTTCACATGTTTTTAACAACTTATCAATCTAACAAACGCAATTGTTAGTATTGACTATGTATTAAGTGAACTTCTAGAATCCGCCAGCCCCAAAACGGGCTAGTAAAAACCCCAACCCGCTGCCGAACCCGGCTAAGTCGAACCAGGGCGCAAAGCACTTCCCCACGGTGCTGCCCGGCTTGATGGCGTACCAATCCAGGCGTTGCCGGGAAAGGCGCAGTCTCAGTTTCCTGCTGACTGTCTCGCCTCCCTGCCCCGCTTCAGAAAGGAAGAGCTATGACAGCGTCAGGAAAAATAGTCTCCGGCGTGCGAACCTTCGCGGCCGACGTGACCGAAGGTTTTCTTGAGATCACCCACAACAGCTTCGCCCTCTTGGGCCTGGCTGTGGCCTTTGTGGCCATCGCCCTCACCGCTCGGCCCGATCTGCGCCAGGCGGGTGAAGAAGAACTCATGAATTGGCTGCAGGCGCGGCAGGTCGAAGTCGTCGGCATGCCCATCGAGCCAGAAGCCAGCGAGCGTGCCACCGCCGGAAACCCCAAGGACCTGCCCAAAGAGCAAGCCGCGGTGGCCTTCTGGCTGAGCAAGAAGTACCGCGTGGCGCCCGAGCCACTGGCCGTGCTGGTGGCCGAGGCCTACGACATTGGCGCCCGCGCCAAGATAGACCCCACCCTGATCCTGGCGATCATGGCCATCGAATCGAGCTTCAACCCGTTTGCGCAAAGCGCGGTGGGTGCGCAGGGCCTGATGCAGGTGATGACCAATATCCACACCGACAAGTACCAGAACTTCGGTGGCCACTTTGCGGCGTTCGATCCCGTGACCAACCTGCGGGTGGGCGTGAAGGTGCTGCAGGAGTGCATTGCGCGCGCCGGCTCGGTCGAGGGTGGTTTGCGCTTTTACGTAGGCGCTGCCAACCTGGCCGATGACGGGGGCTACGCCGCCAAGGTGATGGCCGAGCATTTCCGCCTGCGCCAGGTGGCCGGTGGCCGATCCATGCCCACGGCTCCGCCCATGCTGTCGACCCAGGCACCGGCCCAGATGGTGCCCGTGGCTGCTCCGCCTGCCGCACCAGCAACTACCAACGCTGAAAAAGTGGCGCTGCTCTCCGCCCTCTGAACCGTATTCCCCCTCTCCCGCCGGCCTTTAGCGGGACGTGCAACCCGCCCACCAGGGATATGGGGCACTCGCCGGGGTCAGCTACACTAGCGGGGTACGCAACTGGCGATAGGCGCGGTGCCCTCAAGGTGCTGCCGCTGACGTGGAAACCAGCAAGGGCTTGCCTCTTGTGAACCACTGGGGAGCGTGCCGCAGGAAACGAAATTTCTGCGTTCCGCCGTTCGCCTGGGCAGCCCTTGTTTCAAGGGACACAAGTTCATAGGACTGCCAATCATGTACGACCGCAATATTCTTGTAGAACAAGCCGACCCTGAGGTGTTTGCCGCCATCCAGGCCGAAAACGCCCGGCAAGAGCACCACATCGAGCTCATCGCCAGCGAGAACTACGCCTCCCCCGCCGTGATGTGGGCGCAGGGCACCCAGCTGACCAACAAGTACGCCGAAGGCTACCCCGGCAAGCGCTACTACGGTGGCTGCGAGCACGTGGA
>SDXZ01000092.1 GCA_004210805.1 Acidovorax sp. | reverse complement strand
CCCAGCACTGGGGGCGCAGCCGCCCCGGCCGCCCCCGCCCAGCCTGGCGGCGTCCCGGCCGGTGTGACCCACCCCAAGACCATCAAGAGCTTTGTGCGCCGCGCTGGCCGCACCACCACAGGCCAGGCCAAGGCCTTCGAGGACCTCGGGCCGCGCTTCGTGTTGCCCTACGCGCCGGCCCCGCTCGACGCCACGGCCGCCTTTGGCCGTAACGCGCCGCTGGTGCTGGAGATTGGTTTTGGCATGGGCGAGGCCACGGCGCACATCGCCGGGGTGCGCCCGGACGACAACTTTCTGTGCTGCGAGGTGCACGAACCCGGCGTGGGCGCACTGCTCAAGCGCATTGGCGAGCAGAGCCTGAGCAACATTCGCATCCTGCAGCACGACGCGGTAGAGGTCATCGACCACATGCTGCCCGAAGGCAGCCTGGACGGCGTGCACATCTTCTTCCCGGACCCTTGGCACAAGACCAAGCACAACAAGCGGCGCCTGATCCAGTCGCCGCTGGCGGCCAAGCTGGCCGCCCGCCTCAAGCCCGGCGGCTACCTGCATTGCGCCACCGACTGGCAGCCCTACGCCGAGCAGATGCTGCAGGTGCTGGGGGCCGAACCTTTGTTGAACAACACCGCTGAAGGCTTTGCGCCGCAGCCCGCCTACCGTCCGCTCACCAAGTTCGAAAACCGCGGTCTGCGGCTCGGACATGGGGTGTGGGATGTGGTGTTCCTACGACGCCATTGACAACATGCCAGCGCTGGCCCACCGTGTATCTCCCATGACGCCCATTCTTCAGAACTTGGTCGAGATGACCGGCCACCGCGATCACCTGCGGCTGGAGGTGTCGGTCCTTTCAGCGTTGCAAAAGCTCAGTGGCATTGTCGAGGTCAGGGCCCTGGAGCTGTTCACGCATGGCGGCGTGCCACACGTCCGGCCCCGCACGTGGGTGGAAAACGGGGAACTCGTCTCGACCGACTCGGAAGCCGCTACGGACCCCCGGCGCGAGGTACTGGACCACTACCCCGCGCTGCGCGACTGCGTGACCGGCCACGGCGAACACGCCCTGGCCTCACCCCGCCGGGGCCGCCATGTGCTGTGGCTGCCGGTGTGGATGGATGACAAGGTCAACACCTGCCTGGAGATCACGCATTCGCGCCCCTTCTCGCTGCACAAGCTGGATGTGCTCAAAGGCGTGTTCCAGGTCTACCAGAACTATCAGCGCCTGCTGGACTACAGCGAACGCGACGCGCTGACGGGCCTGTTCAACCGCAAAACCTTCGACGAACAGTTCTCGCGCCAGGCCATGAACGGGCTGGGCGTGAGCCGCGCAGGCCCCTTGGCCGAAACGTTTTCCGCGGAAGACGGCGCATCGCCGGCAGAGCCTGTCCAGCAGTGGCTGGCCGTTGTCGACATTGACCATTTCAAGCAGGTGAACGACCGCTTTGGGCACTTGTACGGCGACGAAGTGCTGATCCTGCTGGCCAACATCCTGCGCACCTCTTTCCGCAGCCACGACCGCGTCTTCCGGTTTGGCGGCGAGGAGTTTGTGGTGCTGCTGCGCTCCACCACGCTGGCCACCGCGCACCGCGTGTTCAACCGCTTTCGCCTGGCGGTACAGGAATACGCCTTCCCGCAGGTTGGCAACGTCACCGTGAGCCTGGGTTTTGTGAGCACGACCCGCGGCTCGCCGGTGGAAATCCTGGGCCAGGCCGATCAGGCGCTGTATTACGCCAAGGAACACGGGCGCAACCAAGTCTGCTTCTACGACGACCTGATCGCCAGCGGACAACTGGCGGCCAAGGTCGCCAACGACGACGTCGAGCTGTTCTGAACTGATGCGGGCGCTGCCCGAGACAGCGCTAGTGCCTGCACCTGCTACTGCAGACCTGCACCTGCACCACTGCCTGCCAGCCATTGAGCTTGCACAGCAAGGGGGTGCTTGTGCTGTGGCACAGATCAAGCCAGAGACGCGAGGATCGCCTCCACGTCCACCACATCGCGCTGCGCCTCGGGCAGGAATTGCAACGCATAGTCGCGCCACACACCGCTTTGCAGGAAGAAGCGGAACACCTCCGGATCGATATGCCGGTCGCGCACCATGTGGGACATGATGCGCAGCGACTCGGACAACGTCTTGGGCGGCTTGTAGGGCCTGTCGGCCGCGGTCAGGGCCTCGAAGATATCGGCCAGCGTCATCACGCGGTCGGCCAGCGTGAGGTCGGCCGCTGTCAGCCGGCGCGGGTAGCCCGTGCCGTCGAGCTTTTCATGGTGCGACCCTGCAATGCCGGGCACGCGCGCAAGGTGCGGTGGGAACGGCAGGCCACTGAGCATCACGATGGTCTGCACGATGTGGTCGTTGATCCTGAAGCGGTCTTCCGCCGTGAGCGTGCCGCGCTGGATCGACAGGTTGTGCAGCTCGCCCAGATGCGCCTGCTGCGCTGGCAGCGTCATGTCGAAGCCCCATCGGTTGGCCGGGTTGCTCGCCTCTACCGGAGGACGCCTGTCACCCCAGGGGACGATGTGCTCCGGCCGGTCCGCCAGCAAGGGCTCGTTAGTCGGCAGGGGCCTCACCGGCACCTGCGCCAGGCGCGCCGTCTCGGCCAGCGACAGGCCCAGCCGGTCGTCAAAGTGGCGCTGCCACACCTGCCGCGCGATGGCCGCCAGGCGGTGAACGTCGGCGTCGTCCATGAACTCGCCGCCCACGTTGCACCGGGCCACGAAGGCAAATTCCTCCTGCAGCCGGTCGCGCCGCTGCTGCAGCTCGCGCTGCAGGTGCTCCGGGTCCACGCCTGAGACGTGCTGCCTCCAGTAGTCGAGCTCTGCATCGCGCCACAGCACCTCAAAGCGCATGCGCACCTCGTGGATGCGGTTGTGCAGTGTCTCCAGCTTCGTGGCCTTGTCGATGATGTGCTCGGGGCTCGTGACCTTGCCACAGTCGTGCAGCCATGCGCCCAGGCGAAATTCATACCGCTCGGCATCGTCATCGCCACATGGGCAAACGGCCCCTCCGTGACATCGCACAGGCGTTGCATTAAAGATTCGGCCAGCTGCGGCACCCGCTCGCAATGGCCCCCGGTGTAGGGGCTCTTGGCGTCGATGGCATCTGCCAGCAGGCGGATGACGGCGTCGAACAGTTTCTTTTGCCCCTCGATCAGGCTGCGCGTCTCGATGGCGACCGACAGCGTACCCGAGAGCTTCTCGACAAACGCCCGGAAGTGCACATCTTCTTCGCGCCCCTGCGTCACAAGATAGCGCAGCACCAAAAGGCCCAGCGGCTGCCCGTCGCGCGTGCGCAGTTGCACACGCAGCACGCGGTGGCGAATGGCCACATCGTCATCTTCGTCCTCGTGCTCATCGCTGGGCTGCGCGTCGCCATGGTTGATGAAGTGCCCCATCGGGAGATGGTCCGGGTAGCGCGACTGGTGGTCCGGGTCTTCACAATAGCGGGCTGTGCGCAGCAATCCGGCGCCCTGAGGCTCCACCAGGTACACAGCACCTGCGGTGCAACTGGTGGCGCGCACCAGCTCGTAGAGCACGCTGGACAGCATCAGGTCCAGCCGTGACTCGGCACTGATGTGGTGGGTGATGTCCAGAAACTCCTGGATGGTCTCCGACATCCGGTCCATCACCTGGCCCAGCGCCCGCACCTCGCGCACCGGGGACCTGCGCACCGCCGGCTGGCGGAAGTCAAACCGCGCCAGTGCCTGGGCCTGGATGGCGAGACCCGACAGGCTGCGCCCCACCCGGCGCCCGGCCAGCCATCCCAGCGGCAGCATGAGTGCGATGAGCCCCAGCGACAGCCAGACCTGGCGCCGCAGGTTGTCGTTCACGCCGGAGAGCAGTTCACGGGTAGGTATCGCCAACAGGATGTGCAGGCCCTGCCAGCGGGGCGACGTCAGCGGCAAGACCTTGGCCAGCCACTCCTCGCCATCAGCCATGAAGCGTTGCGATGGCCCGGGCTTCAGCCCCAGCGCCTGGATGGCTTGCAGGCTGGGTACACCCATCGCGTTCAGCGTGCGCAGTTCGAGCCTCGGTGTGCCAGAGTCGTCGGTGCGCGCCAGCACGCGGGCCATGTCGGGATAGGCCAGCACGCGGAAATCGGGATCCACCACGGCGATCTCGGTGCGTGGCATCAGGCGCAGGCCGCCAATCTCGGCGCCCAGGTCGGTCAGGGCCACATCGAGGCCGATCACTGCACGCCCATCCTCGCTGGGCTGGCTCAATGTCACGCCCACCTCCTGGGTGGTGAAGAACACATAGGGCGCCGTGAGCACCTGGGCGTTCTGCAGCGCGGCGTCGGCATACCAGGCCCGGCTGCGCGGGTCGTACCGATACTCGGGCCGCACGGCCGAATCGATCAAGCGCAGCTTTGCGTCGTAGTAGCTCCAGCGGCCCACCGTGTGGGCCGCGCCGGGCTCGCGCGCCATCGACTGCAGCAGGTACGCGGCCTCGGCCGGAGCCTCCAGACGTGCGCGTATAGCCGCATTGCGGATGGGGCGCAGCAGCAGGAATTGTCCGTCGGGGTAGCCGACGAACACGGCCGACAGCAGCTTGTTCTGTTCCAGCAGGGCGGCCAGCACTGGCAGGCGCCGCAACCGTGCGGTCAGCTGGGTGGCAGAAGCTATGGGGTCAAAAGCCAGCAGGCGGATCGTGGCGTCTGCAGGGTCCACGATGCGATGCACCCGCTCGCTGATCAATTGGCTGATGTGCTGCGCGTTTTCATCGGACGCATCGATCATGGCCTGCCGCGCACTGGTACCCACCTGGTAGACCAGCAGGGCCGTGAGCAGCAGCATGGACAGGACAACGACCGAGGCAATGAGCACCTCGAACGGGACAGTGATGCGCCGCCACCAGGGCAGCACCCCTGCCTTGGGGGGTGGGCGGGCACGTTGCGTGTCGGCGTCCAACAGGTCTGGTTGGGGCGGGCGCAAGGTGTCCATCCGCCGCAATGTAGGGTGAAAGGCCGTGCGCCGTCATCCTCTTTTTGGCCCGGATTGACCGCCTTGGAGCACACCGGTTCGGATGCGCGAGCGATGGGGCGAAAAAAAAGGGGCAACGCCCCTTTTGTCTTGGCGGTATCCACCGCCTGCTGCGGCCGCTTTCCTGCGGCGTCACAACCCCATCCCGCCGTAGCTTGCCCCGGTTGGGGCTTTGGACCGCACCTCCAGACCATGCCTGTGAGGTGCAGCCCAAGATTCAGCCCATTAGCGGTGCAAGCAGGTTTAGCCCAGCTGCTGCGTCACCCAGCCCGTCACCGACGCAAGGGCTGCAGGCAGCTTGGAGGCATCGGTGCCGCCGGCCATCGCCATGTCAGGCTTGCCACCGCCCTTGCCACCCACCTGCTGGGCCACAAAGTTCACCAGCTCGCCGGCCTTGACCTTGCCCACGCTGTCGGCCGTCACGCCGGCAGCGATCTGCACCTTGTCGCCATCCACGGCGGCCAGCACGATGGCTGCGGTCTTGAGCTTGTCCTTGAGCTTGTCCATGGTGTCGCGCAGGGTCTTGGCGTCCGCACCGGGCAGCGCCGCGGCCAGTACCTTGAGGCCCTTTACGTCGACCGCCTGGTTCACCAGTTCGTCGCCCTGGTTGGAGGCGAGCTTGCCCTTCAAAGCGGCCACTTCCTTCTCGAGCGCGCGCACGTTGTCGAGCGCCTGGCCGATGCGACCATTGAGTTCGGTCGCCGACGTCTTGAGGATGCCTGCTGCCTGGTTGACGGTGCTTTCAAGTTGCTGCAGGTAAGCCAGCGCGTTGATGCCGGTCACAGCTTCAATCCGGCGCACGCCCGCCGCCACACCGCTTTCGGCCACCACCTTGAACAGACCGATGTCGCCCGTGCGCTGCACGTGGGTGCCGCCACACAGCTCGCGGCTGGAGCCGATGTCGAGCACGCGCACGGTCTCGCCATACTTCTCGCCAAACAACATCATCGCGCCCGTCTTCTGGGCGGACTCGATGTCCATCACACGGGCTTCCGTGGGGTGGTTGGCCAGGATTTCCTCGTTCACCAGCCGCTCGATCTCGCGCACCTGCGCATCCGTCACAGGCGCGTTGTGCGCAAAGTCAAAACGCGTGCGCTCGGCGTTCACCAGGCTGCCCTTTTGCTGCACATGGCTGCCCAGCACTTCGCGCAGGGCCTTGTGCATCAGGTGGGTGGCCGAGTGGTTGCGCACCGTGGCGGAGCGCACGGCCGTGTTGACCTCGGCCTGCACGGTGTCGCCCACCTTCAGCGTGCCGGTTTCGAGCGTGCCGTGGTGGCCGAACACGTCGGCCCGTACCTTGAGCGTGTCGCCCACCGCAAAACGCGCCGCGCCGCTGGTGATGGTGCCTTCGTCGCCCACCTGGCCGCCGCTTTCGGCGTAGAACGGCGTCGTGTCGAGCACGACCACGCCGGTTTGGCCTTCATTTAAGGCCCCAGCGCTTGTCCCATCTACATAGATTGCTATGATTTTTGCAGTTTCTGCCAGCTTGTCGTAACCGGTGAACTGGTTGGCGCTGCCGGTGTACTCCAGCGCCTTGTCCATCTTGAACTTGCCGGCGGCGCGGGCCTGGGCCTTCTGCTTTTCCATGGCGATCTTGAAGCCGGCCTCGTCCACTTCGACATCGCGCTCGCGGCACACGTCGGCCGATAGGTCGAGCGGGAAGCCGTAGGTGTCGTGCAGCTTGAAGGCCACATCTCCGGGCAGCACCTTGGAGCCCCCCACCAGGGCTGCGTCCAAGATTTCCATGCCATTGGCCAGGGTCTCGAAGAAGCGCTCTTCCTCGGCCTTGAGCACTTCGGTGATGCGCTGCTCCTGCTCGCGCAGTTTGGGATAGGCATCGCCCATCACGCGCACCAGATCGGCCACCAGTTTGTGGAAAAACGGCGTCTTCTTGCCCAGCTTGTAGCCGTGGCGGATGGCGCGGCGCACGATGCGGCGCTGCACGTAGCCGCGGCCTTCGTTGCTCGGGATCACGCCGTCGCTCACCAAAAACGCGGTGGCGCGAATGTGGTCGGCGATCACGCGCAGGCTCTTGTTGTTGAGGTCGGCCACGCCGGTTTCGCGGCCCGCAGCCTTGATAAGCGCGTCGAACAGGTCGATCTCGTAGTTGCTGTGCACGTGCTGCAGGATGGCAGCGAGGCGCTCCAGGCCCATGCCGGTGTCCACGCAGGGCGCGGGCAGCGGGGTCACTGCGCCGGTCTCGTCCATGTTGAACTGCATGAACACGTTGTTCCAGATCTCGATGAAGCGGTCGCCGTCTTCATCGGGGCTGCCGGGTGGGCCGCCGGCAATGTGCGGGCCGTGGTCGTAGAAGATTTCGCTGCACGGGCCGCAAGGGCCGGTGTCGGCCATCATCCAGAAGTTGTCGGACTTGTAGCGGCCGCCCTTGTTGTCACCGATGCGGATCACGCGCTCAGGCGGCAGGCCGATCTCCTTGGTCCAGATGTCGTAGGCCTCGTCGTCCTCTTGGTACACGGTGGCCAGCAGGCGATCGGGCGGCAGCTTGTAAACCTCGGTCAGCAGCTCCCAGGCCCACTTCAGCGACTCGCGCTTGAAGTAGTCGCCAAACGACCAGTTGCCCAGCATCTCGAAGAAGGTGTGGTGGCGCGCCGTGTAGCCCACGTTTTCCAGATCGTTGTGCTTGCCGCCGGCGCGCAGGCAGGCTTGCACGGACACGGCCCGGTTGTAAGGGCGCTTGTCGGTGCCCAGGAACACGTCCTTGAACTGCACCATGCCCGAGTTGGTGAACATCAGCGTGGGGTCGTTGCCGGGCACCAGCGGGCTCGACGCCACGATGGTGTGGCCCTTGGAGGCAAAGAAGTCCAAGAAGGACTTGCGGATGTCGGCGACGGAAAAAGTGGGAGTGCTCATGGTGTGTAGGAGTGGTTTCACACAGCGGGCTACCCGGCAGGCCGATGCCTGTGAGTTACCCATCGGGACCAACCTTTCATTATAGGTTTGCTGCTCCTCGCGCCGTGGCTGGCGGGCGACAGTGCCGCAGCACACGAATGGATGCATAGCGAGCGGTCAAGTTGGTCGCTGCGCAGCTTGGCTTACTGCCCGAATCTCAGCCACTGTCATATCCCGCGTACGCGTTCCCGACCCCGGCTCTTCTCGAAAATCCTATTTGCCAAATTTAGATATGTTGTTAATATATTTACGAATCCACCGAAGCCGCAAGGCCCAACCATCCTTCAAGGAGCACCTGTGAATCCCCAACCCCGCTGGCAAGGCATCTTCCCCGCCATCACCACCAAGTTCCACGCTGACGAGTCCATTGACGCCGAAGGCACGGCCCGCCACATCGACTTCCAGATCCGCAACGGCATCCATGGCATCGTCACCTGCGGGTCGCTGGGCGAGGCCAGCACGCTGAGCCTGGAAGAAAAACTTGAGGTCGCCAAGATCGCCCTCGACGCCGCCGACGGCCGTGTGCCCGTGCTGGCCAATGTGTCCGAAACCAGCACCCGCGAAGCCCTGCGCTACATCGACGGCGCGAACAAGCTGGGCGTGGCGGGCTACATGGTCATGCCCTCGGTGATCTACGTGGCCGACGCCCGCGAGGCGATGGCCAACGTGCGCGCCATGGCCGATGCGGCCCAGCGCCCCCTCATGGTCTACAACAACCCCGTGGCTTACCGCGTGGACCTCAAGCCCGAGCACATGGTCGAGCTGGCCGACTGCCAGTGGATCGCCGCCATCAAGGAAAGCACCGGCGACATCCGCCGCATCACCGACCTGCGCAACGCCTTGGGCGACCGCTACCAGCTCTTCCTGGGTGTAGACGACCTGGCCTACGAAGGCTTGGCCCTGGGTTGCGACGGCCTGCTGGCCGGCGTGGGCTGCGCCTTCCCGCGTGAAACCGTGGCGCTGTACGACCTGATGAAGGCCGGCAAGTTTGCCGAAGCGCTGCCGCTGTACCAGTGGATGACGCCCATGCTGCACCTCGATGTATCGAACAAGCTGGTGCAAAACCTCAAGCTCATCGACGTGCTGGTCGGCGTGGGCAGCGAGCACATGCGCCGCCCGCGCTTGCCGCTGATCGGCGAAGAGCGTGCATTTGTCGAGCGTGTGGTCAAGAAGGCGCTCGACACCCGCCCCGCCCAGTACCAATCCGTGGCCTGACCCGGCACCACCGCCAAGCTGCACCCACGGGCCGCAGGAGACAGCGGCCTTTTCCATCAACGCACACATAAAAGGTTTCCCATGACACGTGCATCTGGATTTCGGACATTGACCCCGGCCGCCATCGCGGCGCTGATGCTGCTGGGCCACGCCCACCACGCGAATGCGCAGGAGCAGGTCGTCAAGATCGGCCACAGCGGCCCGCTCTCTGGCCCCAACGCCTTTGCGGGCAAGGACAACGAGAACGGCGTGCGCCTGGCCATCGAAGAGCTCAACGCCAAGAAGATCACCGTCGAAGGCAAGGTACTGAAGTTCGAGCTCGTGTCCGAAGACGACCAGTGCGACGCCCGCACTGGAGTCAGCGTGGCGCAAAAGCTGGTGGACAGCGGCGTGAAGTTCGTCATGGGCCCGTACTGCTCGGGCGTGGCGATTCCGGCATCGCGGGTCTACAGCGATGGCGGGGCCATGGTGTCCACCGTGGGCACCAACCCCAAGGTGACGGAGGGCGGCTACAAGAACCTGTTTCGCATCATCGCCAGCGACACCCAGATCGGCTCGAACATGGCCGTCTATGCCGCGCAGGTGCTCAAGGTAAAACAGGTGGCCGTGATCGACGACCGCACCGCGTTTGGCCAGGGCGTGGCCGACCAGTTCACCAAAGAGGCCAAGAAGCAGGGCCTGACCGTGGTGGGCCAGGAGTTCACCACCGACAAGTCCACGGACTTTTTGTCCATCCTCACCAGCCTCAAGGGCAAGCAACCGCAGGCCATCTTCTTTGGCGGCTATGCACCGCAGGCAGCCCCCATGGCGCGGCAGATGAAGCAACTGGGCCTGACCGCCAAGCTGCTGGGCGGCGACACGCTGTGCAGCCCCGAGGTCGGCAAGCTGGGCGGAGATGCCGTCAACGACACCGTGTTCTGCGCGCAGGGCGGCACCATGCTCGACAAGGCGGCCAACGGCCCGGCCTTCAAGGCCAAGTACAAGGCACGCTTCAAGCTCGATGCCGACGCGTATGCGGCGTCTTACTACGACCAGGTGATGTTCATGGGCGAGTCGATGCAAAAGGCCAACTCCACGCAGCCTGCGAAGGTGGGCGCACAGATGTATAGCGCCAGCTACCAGGGCGTGGCCGGCACCTATGCCTACGATGACAAGGGCAATCTGAAGCAGGCGCCGATCACGGTGCTGACGTTCCGCAACGCTGCGCCATTTCCCCTGGCGAGTTATTGAAGTCCCCCTGAGTCGCCTGCGGCGCCTTCCCCTGAGGGGGGACGCCCCCAGCGCGGCGGGGCGGCCCTTGCGCGGGGGCGCTGGTATAGGCCGGCGCGCAATCTTGGCCCGCTACGATTTCGAATTCGTCCAGAACCTCAAAACCCTCACCTACTCGCCACCATGAAACGCATCCAGATCATCGACTCCCACACCGGCGGCGAGCCCACGCGGCTTGTCGTTGGCGGCTTTCCCGACCTGGGTGCGGGCAGCATGGCCGAGCGCCGTGCGCTGCTGGCCAGCCAGCACGATGCGTGGCGTGCGGCCACGGTGCTGGAGCCGCGCGGCAACGATGTGATCGTGGGGGCCCTGCTCTGCGCGCCGCAGGACCCTGCCAACGCGGCGGGTGTCATCTTCTTCAACAACACCGGCTACCTCGGCATGTGCGGCCACGGCACCATCGGCCTCGTCGCGTCGCTGGCCTACCTGGGCCGCATCAAGCCGGGTGAGCACCGCATCGAGACGCCCGTGGGCACCGTCACCACCACACTGCACGACGACGGCTCGGTCAGCGTGCGCAACGTGCCGGCGTACCGGCTGCACCACCAGCTGGCCGTCGATGTTCCAGGCTACGGCCGCGTGGTGGGCGACGTGGCCTGGGGCGGCAACTGGTTTTTCCTCGTCGCAGACCACGGCCAGCGCGTGGCCAGCGACAACCTCGATGCCCTGACCGCCTACACCTTCGCAGTCCAGCAGGCCTTGAAGGACCAGGGCATCCGTGGCGACAACGGTGGCGAGATCGACCACATCGAACTCTTTGCCGACGACGACCGGGCCGATGACCCTGCGGATAGCCGCAACTTCGTGCTCTGCCCTGGCAAGGCCTACGACCGGTCGCCCTGCGGCACCGGCACCAGCGCCAAGGTGGCGTGTCTCGCGGCCGACGGCAAGCTGCAGTCGGGCCAGGCGTGGCGCCAGGCCAGCATCATCGGCAGCGAGTTCGAGGCCAGCTACACGCTGGCCGGTGACGGCGGCGGCAAGGTCATCCCCACCTTGCGCGGCCGTGCCCACATGAGTGCAGAGGCCACCCTGCTCATCGAAGACAGCGACCCCTTCGGCTGGGGCATTCGGCTGTAGTTCGTTGCACACCCGGACCTTCCAGCCATGCAGCACACCGATGTCCTCGTGATCGGCGCCGGCATCATCGGCGCGGCCTGCGCGCACGCGCTGGTGCAGGCCGGGCTGTCGGTACGCATCGTCGACGCCCGCCTGGGCGGCGCTACCGCGGCCGGCATGGGGCACCTCGTGCTCATGGACGACAACCCGGCGGAGCTCGCGCTCAGCCAGGCCTCACTGAACCTGTGGCACGCCTGGGCGCCGCGCATGGATGCGGGCTGCGCCTTCACCGCCTGCGGCACGCTGTGGCTGGCCGCCAATGACGCCGAGCTGCAGGCCGCACAGGACAAGCGCGCCACGCTGCAGGCCCATGGCGTGGACTGCGAACTGCTGGACGCCGCCACACTGGCCCACGCCGAGCCCGCATTGCGCCCCGGCATGGCCGGTGCACTGCGGGTATCTGGCGACAGCGTGCTGTATGCGCCCCGCGCGGCACAGTGGCTGCTGGACGACGCCGCCACGCACGGCGGCCCCGGTCGCCTGGTGATCGAAGAGGCCGAGGTCGTGCACATCGACGGCCAGCGCGCCACGCTGCGGGACGGCAGCACGCGCCAGGCAGGCGCCATCGTGCTGGCCAGCGGCATCCACGCCACCGCGCTGTGCCCCGGCCTGCCCCTGCGCCCCAAGAAGGGCCACCTGCTCATCACCGACCGCTACCCAGGCACAGTGCACCACCAGCTGGTGGAGCTGGGCTACATCACCAGCGCGCACCACAGCGACGGCACGTCGGTGGCCTTCAACGTGCAGCCGCGGCCCACGGGGCAGTTGCTGATCGGCTCTTCGCGCGAGTTCGACACCACCGACCCGGCCGTCAATGACGCCGTGCTGGCGCGCATGCTGCAGCGCGCGCTGGAGTATTTGCCAGGCCTGGCCGACCTGAATGCCATCCGTACCTGGACGGGCTTTCGCGCGGCCACGCCCGACGGCCTGCCCATCATCGGCCCCCACCCAAAGCGTTCGCACCTGTGGCTTGCCGTGGGGCACGAGGGGCTGGGCGTGACCACCGCGCCGGCCACGGCCCAGCTGCTGGCCGCGCAGATCACGGGCACGCCGCTGCCGCTCGATGCCGCACCGTTCGCGGCCCACCGTTTTGCATCGCTGCAGACATGACAGAAGCCACCATCACCCTCATGCTCGACGGCCAGGCCGCGCGCGTCGCCCCGGGCACCACGGTGGCTGCGGCCCTGGCGCAAGCTCAGCCACCCGGTGCCACGCGCCGCTCGGTGCGTGGCGATGTGCGCGCACCGCTTTGCGGCATGGGCATCTGCCAGGAATGCAGGGTGCAAGTCGACGGGTTGCGGCGCCTGGCCTGCCAGACGCTGTGCCGTGACGGCATGCAGGTACGCACCGGCCTACACCCCGTAGGAAACGCCCCGTGACCGGCGCCAACACCCTGGTTCACACCTGCGACCTGCTCATCGTGGGCGCAGGCCCGGCCGGCATGGCTGCAGCGCTGGCGGCCGCGCGCAGCGGCGCGCGCATCGTGCTGCTGGACGACAACCCCGCCCCAGGCGGCCAGATCTGGCGCGACGGCCCCGCCGCCAAACTTCCCATCGCTGCGCGCGAGCAGCGTGAGGCCCTGACCCGGCACGCCAACGTGCAGGTGCGTTGCGGCACGCGCGTGGCGGGCCTGGCCCAACAGACAAATCCGAGCCCAGGCTTTCATGCCCTGTTGCTGGAAGACGCGCGAGGTGGCTGGGTACAACAAGCCCGCCAGATCATCCTGTGCACCGGCGCGCGCGAACTGCTGCTGCCGTTTCCGGGCTGGACCCTGCCCGGCGTGACCGGTGCCGGCGGCCTGCAGGCCCTCATCAAGGGCGGGCTCCCGGTGGCCGGTCAGCGCATCGTCGTAGCGGGCAGCGGCCCACTGCTGCTGGCGGCCGCACACACCGCACGGCAAGCGGGCGCGCAGGTGGTGGCCGTGGCCGAGCAGACGCCGTGGCGCGCCCTGGTGCAGTTTGGCGCCAGCCTGGTGCGCTGGCCGGGCAAGGCGGTGCAGGCCGCAACGCTGCTGCCTGCCGTGTACCGGGCGAACAGCCATGTGGTGCGCGCCCACGGAACGGCGGGGCAAATCGAGGCCGTGACGCTGCACCAGGACGGACGCGACCGCAAGATCGCCTGCGACCGGCTGGCCTGCGGGTTCGGCCTTGTCCCCAACACCGAACTGGGCCAGATGCTGGGCGGCGATCTGAACGCGCGCCGTGGCCTGCAAGTAGATGCTGAGCAGCGCTTGGTGGGCGTGCCCGGCGTGCTGGCTGCCGGCGAATGCACAGGTTTTGGCGGCAGCGAACGCTCGCGCGCGGAAGGCGCCATTGCCGGGCATGTGGCCGTGGGTGAGTTGGCCGCCGCCCGCGCCCTCTGGCCCGAGCGCGCGCGCTGGCAGGCATTTGCCGATGCACTGCACCGGCATTTCGCGTTGCAACCCGCGTTGAACAGCTTGGCCGAACCCGACACGTTGGTGTGCCGCTGCGAAGACGTGTCCTACGCCGCACTCACCGGGCGCACCGGCTGGATCGACGCCAAGCTGCACACCCGCTGCGGAATGGGCGCGTGCCAGGGCCGCATCTGCGGCGCAGCCACGCAGCATCTGCTGGGCTGGACGCCCGCGCCGCCGCGCCACCTGCTGGCCCCCACGCGCATCGCTACGCTGGCTGCCCTGGCGCCCACAGCCGCCGACCACACGCCCTCCACGAACTGACGAAACCCACACGGCACTTGGTAGAGGCCCTGATAGGCATTCATCTTGCTTCTACATATATTAATAAGATATTTGTAGATTCAGCGCACCGTTATTGCCCCCTGCCTTGTTGAGGTCTCTTATGTCCACCACACCCACGCCCTCTTCCCCAACCCCAGATGCACCGGCACCCAGCGCTCCCGTGCGCTGGGTGCAGGCGTTGTCCACGCAGTTGCTGCGCATCGAACGGCATCTGCTGACCGCCCTGATGACCTTGCTGGTGCTCCTCATCCTGCTCAACGTGGTGACGCGATACAGCGGCGTGCCCATCTACTGGGTGGATGAGGCGGCGGTCTACACGGTGGTGTGGCTGACGTTTGTGGGCGCCTCCGTCATGACGCGGCTGCGCATGGACTTTGCCGTGACGATGCTGACCGACCACCTTGGCGCGCGCGCTGCCAAAGCGTTCAAGATGCTGGCCACATCAGGCGTGCTGCTGTTTGGCTTTGCCATGCTGGCGATGTGCTGGGTGTGGATGGACCCTATCGGCATAGCGCGCTACGGCTTTGACGCCAAGGAGTTTGCGGCCGACAGCTTCAATTTCATCTACACCGAACGCACCCAGACGCTGAACTGGCCCACCTGGGTGCTGCAGCTGATCCTGCCGATCTTCTCGGCCACCTTCAGCGTGCACGCGCTGGCCAACCTGCTCGAAGACATGGGCGCCGCAGAGCGCGTGAAGCATGCAGGCTTTG
>SDXZ01000091.1 GCA_004210805.1 Acidovorax sp. | reverse complement strand
TTCCGTTTTACGGACACCCGTGGCAAGGAACAGCACGTGACAGTGCCCGTTTCCCACTTTGATGAAGACAAGTTCACGTCCGGCCATGCATTCGACGGCTCCTCGGTAGCCGGCTGGAAAGGCATCGAAGCCTCGGACATGCAACTCATGCCCGACCCCAGCACCGCCAACATCGATCCCTTCTTTGAAGAAACCACGCTGTTCCTGCAGTGCGATGTGATCGAACCCGGCGACGGCAAGGCCTACGACCGTGACCCGCGCTCCATCGCCAAGCGCGCTGAAGCCTACCTCAAGGCCTCCGGCCTGGGCGACACCGCCTTCTTTGGCCCAGAGCCAGAATTTTTCATCTTCGACGGCGTGCGCTGGAGCAACGAACCCGGCCGCGTGTTTAGCGAAATCGAAGAATACGAAGCCCCATGGAACTCGGGCTCCAAGCTCGAAGGCGGTAACCGCGGCCACCGTCCCACCGTCAAGGGCGGCTACTTCCCAGTGCCTCCCGTCGACAGCACGCAAGACATGCGCGCTGAAATGTCCCTGATCCTCGAATCCCTGGGCATCCCGGTCGAAGTGTTCCACCACGAAGTGGCAGGCGCTGGCCAGAACGAAATCGGCACGCGTTTCAGCACGCTGGTCGAGCGCGCTGACTGGACCCAGGTCCTGAAGTACGTGGTCTGGAACGTGGCCAACGCCTACGGCAAGACCGCCACCTTCATGCCCAAGCCCTACGCTGGCGACAATGGCTCCGGCATGCACGTGCACCAGTCCATCTGGAAGGATGGCAAGAACCTGTTCGCAGGCGACGGCTATGCTGGCCTGTCGGACTTCGCGCTGTACTACATCGGCGGCATCATCAAGCACGCACGTGCCCTGAACGCCATCACCAACCCCGGGACGAACTCGTACAAGCGTCTGGTGCCCGGCTTCGAAGCCCCTGTGAAGCTGGCCTACTCGGCCCGCAACCGCTCGGCTTCGATCCGCATTCCTTACGTCGCCAACCCCAAGGGCCGCCGCATCGAAGCGCGCTTCCCCGATCCATCGGCCAACCCCTACCTGGCCTTCTCGGCCCTGATGATGGCCGGCTTGGACGGTGTGGAAAACAAGATCCATCCCGGCGAAGCCGCCACGAAGGATCTTTACCATCTGCCACCCGAGGAAGACAAGCTGGTGCCTACCGTGTGCCACAGCCTGGACCAGGCGCTGGAATACCTGGACAAGGACCGGGAGTTCCTGACCAAGGGTGGTGTGTTCACCGACTCCATGCTGGATGCCTACATCGAGCTGAAGATGGGCGAAGTCACGCGCTTCCGCATGGCTCCTCACCCTGTCGAATTCGACATGTACTACTCGCTGTAATCGCCTGCCTGCAGGTTGTTACCTCTAGAAAAAGGCGGCGCAAGCCGCCTTTTTTCATGGCGCGTCGGTGGCGCGCCATGCAACGGAACCCACTGCTCGCCCGTTGTGTCCTTGAGCAATGCCCTGTGCAGGCCTGCTGGTGTTGGATTGGCGATGCAAGGTGATTGGTGGATACTCACCGCACCCCCTGCATGGCAGTGCGAGGAAACCGAATGAAGAAAACGCTGATTACCCTGTTACTGATTGCTGCGACGGCTCCCGCCGTCTGGGCCCAAGACCGCATTTACCGCTGCGGCAACGAATACACGAACAACGCGCAACAGGCCAAGGAGCGCGGCTGCAAGCTGGTCGAAGGCGGCAATGTCACCGTGGTGCAGGGCACCCGCCCCGCGGGTGCCGCGGCGCCTGCGTCGGGTGGTGGGGGTACTGCTGCCCCATCCTCGGCATCGCCGCCCTCGGCACCCCGCGTCAACAACAACGACCAGAAGGCCCGCGACTCTGATGCGCGCGCGATCCTCGAGTCAGAACTGCGCAAGGCGGAAGCCCGCCATGCCGATCTGGTGAAGGAATACAACGGCGGCAACCCCGAGCGCAACGCCCTCGATCTGCGCAACCCCCAGCGCTACATGGAGCGCACGGCAGAGCTCAAGGCCAACGTGGCCCGCAGCGAGAGCGATATTGCCGGCATCAAGCGCGAGATCTCCCGTCTGCCGGCCAATTGAGCGGATCGCCCAGCGACTCTGTCTGACCTTTTGCCACACCGCACTCGCGTGAGCGACCTTCCTTCTGCCGCTGATGCCCCGTCCTCCGACACGGGGCGTTTTCATTCGTTGGACTTGATGTCTACCTTGGTGGCAGTGCTGCGTGCCGACGGGGCCGTGCAGTTTGCCAACGCCGCGCTGGAGAACACGCTGGGCTTGTCGCGCCGCACCCTCGAGGGCGCTGACTTCTCCACCTTCTTCACCGACCCCGCGTTGCTGCAGACCGCGCTGGCGGGTGCCCGCGGCAAGGACTTTGCCGCGCTGCGCTACGAGGCCGGCCTCAAACGCCTTCACCAGGACCCAGTGCCAGTGCATGTGAGCGTGGCCGACGCCGAGCAGGTGGGCGAGATTCTCGTGGAGCTGTGGCCGCTGGAGCAGCAGGCCCGGCAGGACCGCGAAGAGCGCCTGATTGACCAGGCGCAGGCCAACAAAGAACTGATCCGCAATCTGGCCCATGAGATCAAGAACCCGCTGGGTGGCATCCGCGGCGCGGCGCAGCTTTTGGAGATGGAGCTTGAAAGCCGCGAGCTGACCGAATACACGCAGGTCATCATCCACGAAGCCGACCGGCTGCAAAGCCTGGTGGACCGGCTCCTGGCGCCGCATCGGCATCCGCACCTGGTAGGCGATGTGAACATCCACGAGGTGTGCGAACGCGTTCGCTCGCTCGTGCTGGTGGAGTATCCGCAGGGCCTCAAGGTCGTGCGCGACTACGACACTTCGATCCCCGAGTTCCGCGGCGACCGCGCGCAGCTCATCCAGGCGCTGTTGAACATCGTGCAGAACGCTGCACAGGCGCTGACCGAGCGCATTGCTGCAGGCGACGCCGTCATCACGCTGCGCACCCGTGTCGCGCGACAAGTAACGTTTGGTCGCCAGCGCTATCGGCTGGCACTGGAATTGCATGTCATCGACAACGGACCGGGCGTGCCCGACGCGATCAAGGAGCGGATTTTTTATCCTCTGGTGTCGGGTCGGGACGGCGGATCGGGGCTGGGGCTCACGCTGGCACAAACCTTTGTACAGCGGCACCACGGGTTGATCGAATGCGACAGCGTACCGGGTCGCACCGACTTCCGAATCCTGATTCCCTTGCCCTGAGGTCCCCTGACACACCACCAACAGGGAAGGTAAGAAAAACATATGAAGCCGATCTGGTTAGTAGATGACGACCCCTCGATCCGCTTCGTCCTCGAAAAAGCCCTGGCGCGCGAAAACCTCCCTACGCGCAGCTTCACCCACCCGCGGGAAGTGCTCGACGCCCTGGCCGACGTCACGGTCGGGGACCCCGCCCGGCAGGGCCCCCAGGTTCTGGTGAGCGATATCCGCATGCCCGGCGGTTCGGGCCTGCAACTGCTGGAAAAAGTACGCGAGCTCCAGCCCGGCCTGCCGGTCATCATCATGACCGCGTACTCCGACCTCGACAGCGCCGTCTCGGCCTTCCAGCGCGGCGCTTTTGAATACCTGCCCAAGCCCTTTGATCTGCCCAAAGCCGTCGAGCTCATCCGCCGCGCCGTCGAAGAAAGCCAGCGCGAAGAGGTCACCGAAGAGCGCCAGGCCGAGGCCCCCGAAATGCTGGGCCAGGCGCCCGCCATGCAGGACGTGTTCCGCGCCATCGGCCGACTGAGCCAAAGCCAGGTCACCGTGCTCATCACCGGCGAATCAGGCTCCGGCAAGGAGCTGGTGGCGCGTGCGCTGCACAAGCATTCGCCGGTGGCCGACGGCCCATTCGTCGCCATCAACACCGCGGCCATCCCCAAGGACCTGCTCGAATCCGAACTCTTCGGCCACGAGCGTGGTGCCTTCACCGGCGCGCAGACGCAGCGGCGCGGTCGCTTCGAGCAGGCCGAGGGCGGCACGCTGTTCCTCGATGAAATCGGCGACATGCCCTTTGATTTGCAGACGCGCCTGCTGCGCGTGCTGTCGGACGGCCAGTTCTACCGCGTGGGGGGCCACGCTGCCGTCAAGTCGCACGTGCGCGTGATCGCTGCGACCCACCAGGACCTGGAGCGGCGCGTGAAGGAGGGCGGGTTCCGCGAGGACTTGTTCCACCGCCTGAACGTCATCCGCCTGCGCCTGCCTGCGCTGCGCGAGCGGCGCGAAGACGTGCCCGTGCTCACGCGCCACTTTCTGCAGCAAAGCGCGCGGCAGCTGGGTGTGGAGCCCAAGCGCATTGCCGACTCGGCCATTGCACGGCTGGAGCAGTTCGGGTTTCCGGGCAACGTGCGCCAGTTGGAGAACATCTGCCACTGGCTCACGGTCATGGCGCCGGCGCAGGTCATCTCGCAGCAGGATTTGCCGCCAGAGGTGCTCGAGGCCCCGGTCTCCCAATTGGCGCAGCGTGCCGGCGCGGCCAGCGAAGCCGCCGCAGCGCAACAGCAGGCTCACTCTGGACCCGGCGCAGCAGCCCCTTACGCCGGCACCCTGGCGGGGCCCGCTGAGCGGGTCGGCGGCATACATCCCCCAGCCACCTCGGCCACGGCCGTGGGCGGGGCGTCCGGCGGCCCAGCAGCGGCTGCGTGGTCGGGTGCGCCCGATGGCGCCGGGGCCCCCGTCGCGCCCGCTGCAGTGAACGTCAGCAACACCTGGGAACAGGCGCTGGAAACCGAGGCGCAAAAACTTCTCTCTGGCGGCCAGCCCGAGGTGTGGGACGCCCTCACGCGGCGCTTCGAATCGCGCCTGATCCGCACGGCGCTCGCCGCAACCCACGGCCGCCGGATGGAAGCCGCGCAGCGGCTGGGCATCGGGCGCAACACCATCACGCGCAAGATCCAGGAACTGGGCCTGGATGCGCCAGATGAAGCATAAAAATGGCTGCTAGCGCTTGACATATAAGCGCATGAAGCTATTAAAAGCATAGCAATTGGTGTAGCTTCATTCTGCACAATGGGATGCCACCAGTGCCTGCCTAGGGTGTAAGTCGCACGCCCGGCAGGGCTGGTTCGCGTCCTACATGCAGGCCCTCCATGGGCCGACCTCGTTCCTCCGGTGTGACTTGAACAATGAAGTCACTGTTAACCAACCGGAGAGCTTCTATGTCGGATTTCAACGATGCCAACCGTGACCCCCTGACCAACGAACCAGGTGCCCACCCTGTCGGAACCGGCGTGGGTGCGGCCATGGGCGGTGCAGCTGCTGGTGCAGCCGCCGGTGCCTTTGGCGGCCCTGTCGGTGCTGCAGTGGGTGCCGTAGCCGGTGCCGTGGCCGGCGGCCTGGCTGGCAAGGCCGCTGCCGAAGCAGTCAACCCTACGGAAGAAGACGCCTACTGGCGTGAGACCTACCATCGCGAGCCCTACTACGTGGGTGGCCGCACCTATGACCAATACCGTCCTGCTTACGAGCTGGGCTGGTCCTCGGTAGACCGGTACGAAGGTGATTTCGAGGCTGTCGAACCCCGTCTGGCTGATGACTGGCGCGCACGCCATGCCGACGGTTTGGCCTGGACGGACGCCCGTCCCGCAGCCCGCGCTGCGTGGGACCGCGCCGCAACCGCGCGCTTGAACAACAACGACACCCTGGATGTGGCCGACACCGAAGACACGGTGGATGTGCTCAACGACCTGCTTGAATCTGCCCGCGACGGTGAATATGGCTTCAAGGCCTGCGCCGAACGTGCCACTTCGGCCCAGCTCAAGAACGTGTTCCAGCGCCATGCACAAGAGTGCGCGGCCGCCGGGACCGAACTGGAGCAGCACGTGCGTCGCCTGGGTGGCGAGCCTGCATCGGGTGGCACCGTGGCCGGTGCGCTGCACCGCGGCTGGGTGTCGGTCAAGTCGGCCCTGTCGATCAACGATGACAAGGCTGTGCTGGAAGAATGCGAACGCGGTGAAGACGCGGCTGTGGCCCGTTACCGCAAGGCACTGAAGGCTACCCTGCCTGCCGACGTGCGTGCTCTGGTCGAGCGCCAGGCCCAAGGCGCACAGCGCAACCACGACGAAGTGCGCGGACTGCGCGATTCGTTCGCCAACACCTGATCGACGCACCGCGCTGGGGGCTCATCCCGTGAGCTCTTGGCGGGGTGCTGAAAGGTGGCTGCCAGTGCCGCAACCGTTCAGCATCGGCACCAGGTAAAAAGAAAGGCTGCAAGGTGTTTACCTTGCAGCCTTTTCTTGTTGTGTGACAAGGTCCCCTATCGCTTTGGCCGTCGAGCCACAACGCCTAGGTGTCGCACCGCCTTTCAACGCACCACACTCACTCCACTCAGCGCGCATTCCGCTTTACGCTCCGCGCGTTGCAAGTCATGTCCGCGAGCTCGCATCTTGGCGGATCACCATAGCCCTCACGCCATCGTCAACACCACCGGCGCGTGGTCACTCGGCTGCGGGTTCTTGCGCGGAGCGCGGTCCACCGTGCAGGTGGTCACGCTCGGGCGCAGGGCATCGCTGACCAGGATGTGGTCGATGCGCAGGCCGCGGTTCTTTTGAAAGCCCAGCATGCGGTAGTCCCACCATGAATACGCCTTCTCGGGCTGGTCGAACATGCGAAAGGTATCGGTGAGGCCCAGCGCAATCAAATCCTGAAAGTGCTGGCGCTCTTCCACCGTGTGGTGGATCGTGTCCTTGAGGCCCACGGGGTCGAACGAATCGCGGTCTTCCGGCGCAACGTTGAAGTCCCCCAGCAACGCCAGCCGAGGGTGGGCCAGCAACTCCTCGCGCAGCCAGCGGTGCAGGGCGGACAGCCACAGCATCTTGTAGGCAAACTTTTCCGACCCAGGGGCCTGGCCGTTGACGAAATAGCAGTTCACCAGCCGCAGGGCACCGGCAGGCGTATCGATCGTCGCGGCAATCACGCGCGCCTGCTCATCCGTATGGCCCGGGATGTTGCGCACCACGTCGCGCATCGGGTGGCGGCTCAGGATGGCGACCCCGTTGTACGTCTTCTGGCCAAAGGTCACCGCCTCATAACCCGCCTCCTTGAGCGCATCGTGCGGAAACTTGTCGTCAGTGAGTTTGAGCTCTTGCAGGCACAGGGCGTCCACCGGGTTGGCCTCGAGCCAGGCCAGCACTTGCGGCAGGCGGACGGTGAGGGAGTTGATGTTCCAGGTCGCAATTTGCATGTTTTTTGGCCTCCAGCGCTTGATTTATAAGCGTTTTAAGCTATCAATTTATGAGCAAGCCATCTGCGGCGCATCCGCTGGCGCGCACATAGGTCACAAAGCTGAACGCCAAGCCGTTGGTGCTGACATGGTGGCTGCGCGCTGATTCTGCCCATTCCGCGCCCAATGCAGGCGCGTAGGCGTCCCCGTCAAAAGCCTGGTCGATTTCAGTCACCTCCAGCCGCTCGGCCAGGGGCAAAGCCTCGGCGTAGATCTGGGCCCCGCCGATGATCCACACGGTCTGGCCGGCGGGGGCTTGCTGCAGCGCGTCCTGCAGGCTGGCAGCCCGCACGGCGCCGTCGGCCTGCCAGTCTCCCTGGCGCGTGACCACGATATTGGTGCGGCCCGGCAGCGGCCGAAAACGCGGCGGCAGCGAATCCCAGGTCTTGCGGCCCATGACGACGGGGCAGCCCAGCGTGAGCTGCTTGAAGTGCGCCATGTCCTCCGGAATGTGCCAGGGAATGGTGTTGTCCTTGCCGATGACGCCGTTGGCGGCGCGGGCGTAGATGAGGTGCAGGGGCATGGTCTTCGGGTCCTTTGATCAGGCTCTTAGATATGCAATGCCGCCATCACGCCTACGCCCAGGCCCAGTGCCGCCACGCCATACATGCCGTACTCGAGCCACTTCTTGCGCGTGAGCAGCGCAATGGCGGCCAACGCGATCGCAACCTGCAGCGCCGTGGTGGCCTGGGCCCAGCGGTGGTGCTGGTGCATTTGCAGCTCGCTCTTGCGGTCGAATTCGTGGGCGTCGGCTTCGAGCTTTTCGGCCGCGACCTTAATCTCGTTTTTCTCGGTCTCGTAACGCTCGATCTTGGTCTGGTAGCCGGCTTTGCGGTCATCGGGCGCCAGGTCGCGGGCCAGCTCCGCCAGCGACTGCTTGGTGCTCTTGGACTGGAAGTAATTCCACTGGTTGGATGCCTCGGTCTTCTTGATGGCTGCGTCGTTCTTGAGCAGGCCAGCATTGGCCTGCGTGGCCCCGCCCATGTACGAGAAGATCGCGCCCACCGTGGCCACGATGGCGGTGAACATCGCGATCTTGTTCATCGACGAGCCGCTGCCGCTTTCGGCACTGTGCTCCGCTGCGTGGTCAGCGTGGCCGTGCGCCGCATGCTCTACCGCGTGGTCGTGGGGGCCGTGTACGTGAAATCCGCCGGAAGACATGGATGAAAACTCTTAGATATAGGTTGTGAGGGGGGGGCCTGGGCAGGGTGTCACCTGCCGGTGGGCTCAACAGGACGAGGGCGAAAAAGTGGCGTAAAGGATCAGACCGCGACAGGCGCCTTGATCGCCGGATGGCATTGGTAGTCCAGCACTTCAAAATCTTCGTACTCGTAGCCAAAGATGCTGTCCGGGCGGCGCTTGATATTCAGCACGGGATAGGGGTAGGGCGTACGCGCTAGCTGCGTCTGCACCTGCTCGTGGTGGTTGCTGTAGATGTGGCAATCGCCACCGGTCCAGATGAAGTCGCCGACGTCCAGGTCGCACTGCTGCGCCACCATGTGCGTCAGCAAGGCATAACTGGCAATGTTGAACGGCACGCCGAGAAAGATGTCCGCGCTGCGCTGGTACAGCTGGCAGCTGAGCGTGCCGCGCCCGCCGGGCTCCTGTGCGGGGGCTACGTAGAACTGGAAGAACGCATGGCAGGGCATGAGCGCCATCTTGTTCAACTCGGCCACGTTCCAGGCGCTCACGATGATGCGGCGCGAGTCGGGATTCGTTTTGAGCGTCTTGATCACATCGCTGATCTGGTCGATGTGTCCGCCGTCCGGTGTGGGCCAGCTGCGCCACTGCACGCCGTACACGGGGCCCAGGTCGCCGTCCTCGCGCGCCCATTCGTCCCAGATGGTCACGCCGCGTTCTTTCAGCCAGTTGTTGTTGCTCGACCCCGTGAGGAACCACAGCAACTCCTGGATGATGGATTTGAGGTGCACCTTCTTCGTGGTGATCAGCGGAAAGCCTTCTTTCAAATCAAACCGCATCTGGTGGCCGAACACGCTGGTGGTGCCCGTGCCGGTGCGGTCGGACTTGTGCACCCCATGGGTGAACACGTGGCGCATGAAGTCTTCGTATTGCGAGCGGACGGGGCGGGCGTGTTCTGTCATGGCGGTTGGAAGGCGAAAGATGCGATTTTAGGGGGGGCGGGTGCCGGCAGGAACCGGCTAAGCTCGCAGACCTTTTTGCCACGCTGCCCTTTTTAGAAAGAAGCCTCCGATCATGCGCCCTGTCTCCCCAGCCCCCTTGTCGCGCGCCGTGCTGGCCGCTCTTGCGTTGGTGATGCTGCTGCCAGGTTGCGGGGGCACGGTGACCACCGCCACCGCGACCACCGCGCCCCGCAAGGTCGCCCGTCCTGTGCCAAACGACATAGCTGCCGCGCCCGCCAATCCCTGGGCGAACCTGCAAACCCAGGTAGGCAACTATCCGGTCGGGGGCTCAGACTTCCTGCGTGCCGGCCCGCTGGCCGAGCGGCTGCGTGGGCTGCTCGGGCTCGCCAACTACAACGTGCTGCTGGACAACCTGCAGGTGAGTGGCCCACTGCGGCAGGACGGCGCCATGCTCTACATCACCGGCAACCGGCCGCACGAAGGCAGCACGGAGGCCGCCGCCGTCGTGGTGCACGCCGCCACCGACACGGTGCGCGTGTGGCTGCTGACCGGCGGGGAGGAATGGGACGTGCAGGACCAGGGGACCCCGAAGACCTTGCCGGCCGACGTTGCCACGATGATGGAAAACGCGCGGCGCTGAGCGCCCAGCCGACCTGCCCGCGTGGTGGCGTGCCCAGGGTCTGGGCTGGAATGGTTTCTATAATCGAGAATCATTCTCAAAAAGACCGTCACGCCATGTCTGCCGCTCATCCCCTGCACGCGCTGTACAGCCACCACCACGGGTGGCTGCAATCCTGGCTGCGCCGGCGGCTGGGTTGTGCCGACGATGCCGCGGACCTGGCGCAGGACACCTTCGTGCGCCTGCTCGCGCGCCCGACCGCCATCGCGCCCGAAACGATGCGCGAGCCGCGTGCTTACCTGACCACGGTGGCACGCGGGCTGCTGGTGGACTTCTGGCGCCGGGGTGAACTGGAGCGCGCCTACCTGGCCGACCTGGCCTTGCAGCCCGAGGTGTTGCAGCCATCTCCCGAAGAGCGCCTGGCCGCCGTGCAGATGCTTCAGGCGGTCGACGCAGTGCTGCAGGGCCTGACGCCCAAGACGCGCGCAGCCTGGCTGATGAACCGGCTCGATGGCCTCACGCATGCAGAGATTGCCGAGCACCTGCAGGTGTCGGTGCCCCGGGTGCGCCAGTACCTCGCCAATGCCATGCGCCACGCCTACCACCTGCGTTATGGCGGCGCGGCGTGAGCGCGGCCGAGACCACGGGCCGTCTGCCTGGTGCTGCGGACGACGACCGCCCCGTTCCCCCTGCGGCGCTGGAGGCCGCTATCGGATGGCAACTGCGGCAGGGCGAGGGCGCAGCGCGATCGGAGGACGTTCAAGCCCTTGCCGATTGGCTGGCCGAGCACCCCGACCATGCCCGCGCGTGGCGCCAGTTGGGCGACATCGACCAGGACCTGGCACATGCCGCCGCAGGGCCTAGGGCCCGCGCAGCCTTGTTGCAACCGCATAAGCGGCGTCCCGCGCGGGTGGCAGGCGCCGTCCTCGGAGTGGGGTTGGCCGTGGCCTGCGGGATGCTGGTGCTGGACCGCCATCAGCCTGTGGGCCAATTTCTGGCCGACCACCGCACTGCCACCGGCGAGCGCCGCACCATCGTGCTGCCCGACCAGACGGTGCTGCACCTGAACACCCGCAGCGCCGTGGATGTCGTGTTCAGCAAAGACCAGCGCGCGATCCATCTGCGCGCAGGCGAGGTTGCGGTGGAAACCAGCCATGCTGACCCGGCCGAGCAGCGCCCGTTGGTCGTCGTGACAGAAGACGGCAGCCTGCGCGCGCTGGGCACCCGCTTTGTCGTGCGCCGCTGGCCGCTGCAGCACGCGGCGGCAAGTGACATGGGGCAGGACGGTGGCACGCCCGGCACCGAGGTCGCCGTTACCCAGTCGGCCGTTGCGGCGCGCCCGGCGACCTGTGCCGTGGCAGCGTCCGAGCCCTGCGCTGCCGAGCGCATCGTGCCGGCCGGGCAGGGCGCACGCTTGGGGAACGGGCGGGTGAATTTGTGGGCGGCCCCACCCGATGCCGACGCCTGGAAGGACGGCATGCTGGTCGTGGACAACCAGCCATTGGATGAGGTGGCTGCCACGCTCGCGCGCTACCGGGTTGGCCGCCTGAGTGTCGACCCCCGTGTGGCTGGGTTGCGCGTGACGGGCACACTGCCGCTGGCAGACACCGACCAGGCCCTGCTAGCGCTGACCGCTGCCGTGCCGGTGGACGTGGTCTGGACCACGCGCTGGTGGGTCACGTTGAAGCCGCGCACCGCGCCATGACGCAGAAATTTGGATTAAAACAGGCTCTAGCGCTTGATAAGTAAGCGCTAAATGCTATGAAAAAATGAGTATTACAGGGTGGGGCCGTGCAGGCTGTGCCAGCAGGCATCCAGGCATCCAGGCATCCAGGCATCCAGGCATCCAGGCATCCAGGCATCCAGGCATCCAGGCATCCAGGCACCGATGCGCCCGCACACCATTTTTTCAGGCACCCCCTCTCACTTTCCGGCGCTCGTTCGGCAACCAGACAGAGACCGTGCATCGGCGCGGTTTTCCCTCTCTTCTGATGTGACCGTTACGGAGCCTGATCCATGCCCTCTGCTGTTCTCCCCTTCCCGCTGAACCCCTGCGCTGCGGCGCTGCTGCTCGTGCTGGCGGCATCTGCTGTGGCCACGCAGCCCGCCATGGCGCAGGCCACCACGGCCACGGCAAGCGCTGCTGCGGTGCGCGACTACGACCTGCCCGCTGGGCCGCTGGGGGCCACCCTCAACCGCATCGCGCGCGATGCAGGCTTGGCGCTCACCGCCGATGCGCAGTTGGTGGAAGGCCGCAACGCGGCGCCCGTGCGGGGCCGCTTCGATGCACCCGAGGCACTGCGCCGCGCGCTGGCAGGTTCGGGGCTGGAGCTGCGGCAGACCACGGGCGGCGTCTTCACGCTGCGTGAGGCATCGCGCCCTGCAGCGCAGGCACCCCGGCTCAGCGATGCCGCCACCCTGGGCGCCGTCACCGTGACGGCCAGCGCCGAGGCAGCGCCCGGCGATTTGCCGGCCGCCTATGCCGGCGGCCAGGTTGCCACGGGCAGCCGGGTCGGCCTGCTGGGCCACCAGAGCCTGATGGACACGCCGTTTCACATCACCAGCTACACGGCCGAACTGATGCAGGACCAGCAGGCGATCACCGTGGCCGATGTGCTGGCCAACGACCCGTCCGTGCGCACGGTGTCCTACAGCCTGACCAACGCTGCTGCGGGGGGCGACATCTTTCTGATCCGCGGTTTCTCGGTGCAGGACTCCGTGCTGTTCGATGGCATCGGCGGCATCGCCACCAACCGTGCCGTGGCGGTCGAAGCGGCCGAGCGCGTCGAGGTGCTCAAGGGCCCCAACGCGTTGCTCAACGGCATGGCCCCCGGGGCGGGCGGCGCGGTGGGCGGCGCCATCAACCTGGTGCCCAAGCGCGCGGGCGACGTGCCGCTGACCCGCCTGACCACCACTTACCTGTCCAAAGGCAACCTGGGCGGCCACCTGGACGTGGGCCGCCGGTTCGGCGACGACCACCAGTGGGGTGTGCGCTTCAACGGCGTCTACCGTGACGGGAAGACCGCCACCCGGGGCCAGTCCGTCGAGCTGGGCGCTGCGGCGCTGGCCGTGGACTACCGGGGCAGCCAGCTGCGGGCCTCGGTGGATGCCGGCCACCAGATGATGAACAACGAAGCGCCACAAGGCGCCGCGGGCTTTGGCATCGACGACGCCATTGCCATCCCCAGGCCGCCCCGGGCCAGCCATCGCATCGCGCAGGACTGGGAGTTCGCCAGGTCGCGCAGCAACTACCTCCTGGCCAAGGCAGAGTACGACCTCACCCCGGACTGGACGCTCTCCGCAGCCGCGGGTGGCAGCCACACGCGGTCCCGCTACCTCGCCACCGACGTGTTCGTAACCAGCGTGCAGGGCGATGCGCAGGCCACCACGTACTTCTGGCCCAACTGGACGAACTACCGCACCCTGCAAGGCGGCCTGCAGGGCACGGTGCGTGCCGGCGAGCTTACGCACCGTATCCACCTGCATGCGTCGTACCTGAAGAAGGACAGCGGCTTCACGGCGCAGTACTACGGCTTCGACAGCTTCGCCACGAACATGTACGCACCCGCGGCCACCGCGCGTCCGTCCATCGACGGGTTTTCATCGCAGCCACCCCAGACCGATTCCTTGCAGTTGCCGTCCGTGGCGCTGTCCGACACCGTCTCGCTGTGGCAAGACCGCCTGTCCGTCACCCTGGGTGCCCGCTATCAGCGCGTGAAGGTCGTCAAGTACGACACCACCACCGGGGCCGGCAGCACCGCATACGACGAGCACGCGGTGACGCCGGCGCTGGCGGCGGTGTTCAAGCTACAGCCGCACGTGTCGCTATACGGCAATTACATCGAAGGGCTGGTCCAGGGCGATTCAGCACCGCTGGGCACCACCAATGCCGGGCAGGTGTTTCCGCCGGTCCGGACGAAACAGCGGGAGGTGGGCGTGAAGGCCGATTGGGGCCGCTTCAGCACCACAGCGAGCCTGTTTCACATCCAGAAGCCGAGCGGGCTGGTGGCGTCCAACGGCGATGGCACGTTCACCTACCAGGTCGGTGCAGAGCAGCGCAACCGCGGGGTCGAGCTCAATGTTTTTGGCGAGGTGGCCCGGAGCACGCGCCTGCTGGGCGGCGTGACCTTCAACGATGCCCGGCTGACCCGAACCGAAGGCGGCACCTACAACGGCAACGCCGCGCCCAATGTGTCGCGCTGGCAGCTCAACCTGGGCAGCGACCACGACGTGGCTGCCGTTCCGGGGCTGACGCTGTCGGCCCGCATGATCGCCAGCAGCGGGCAGCATGTGGACGCCGCCAACCTTCGGCGCATCCCGGGCTGGACGCGCTGGGACATCGGCGCCCGCTACAAGACCCAGGCCTGGGGCCGGCCGCTGGTGCTGCGCGCGGGCGTGGACAACCTGTTCAACCGCAACTACTGGTCCAGCGGCTCCGGCAACTGGCTGTATGTGGGAAGTCCTCGCACAGTGACTCTCTCTGCCACGGTGGATTTCTGATCGGGCATGTACTGCTGCTGCGGACGGTTGGGGGTGTTGGCGCCGCCCCATGGAGCTGTTGCGCTTGAAATTCTAATGAAATTAGCCTCTAGCGCTTGATAAATAAGCGCTTATAGCTATTAATTTGATAGTATTTCGGAACGCTCCTTGCTCCAGCCTCTGAAGGACCACGGTTCGCCTTTCTCTGGTGGTTAGATACCCTGTTGACCTGACTAGGTATAAATCCTGAGTATCTGGTGCAAATTAGTATTTGTAGAGACCTCAGGAGTACCAATCGAGCATCGCAGCATCGGTATCGTTCAGTTCGTCAATGCCCGCAGATCGTGCGACGGTGTTGAAAGGCGGATTCATACCAACTACTGAGGAGACATTCCGATGCACCATTCCACCCGTGCTGCCGTCCGCGCCGCAGCGCCCCATCGCCTGGCCGTGGCCGCTGCGTTGGCCATGTCCTTGTGCGGCGCCGCCAGCGCGCAGACCGAGCTCGTGATCGCCACCGTGAATAACGGCCACATGATCGAGATGCAAAAGCTCAG
>SDXZ01000090.1 GCA_004210805.1 Acidovorax sp. | reverse complement strand
CCACAGGGCGGGCCGGGTTCTTGCCGTACAGCGGCGAGTTGGGGTCCCAGTTTTTGTTCTTCTGGGACTCGGCGGCGTCCATGTCGGCGGCACGGCCATTACCCTTATTGAGGAAGGGCACCGGCACCTTGGTGACATACACCGCCACGGCCAGCGCGGCACCGAGGCCCACGATGACACCGACAATAAAGCCGATGATGGTTCCGCCTGCCTGCTGTCGTTGTTGCTTCTTCATGGTGAAAGTTACTGCTTACATTCTGGCCGGAGCCGATACGCCCAGCACGGCCAGGCCATTGTGCAATACCTGTGCGGTGGCGGCGACGAGCGCCAGGCGCGCCTTCTTCACAGCTTCGTCGTCCACCAGGATGCGCTCGGCATCGTAGTAGCTGTGGTAGCTGGCGGCCAGGTCGCGCAGGTAGAAGGTGACGTCGTGCGGCGCCTCGCCATCGGCGGCGGCCGTGAGCATCTCGGGGTACTTGGCCAGCTGCAGCATCAGCGCCTGGGCCTGCGGGCCAATGAGATTAGAAAGATCCGCTGCATCGAGGTCTAGCAAAGAAGCTACCTTCGACAAAGAGGCATCGCTGACTAGTTCACCCACCTTGTCCAAATCCTTCGACTCCGCTAGCTTCACTAGTTCGCCGCTCGACACTTCGGGTTTGTCACCACGCGCATGCGCGAGCGCAGCCCGCAGCACCGACTGGATGCGCGCGTGGGCGTACTGCACGTAGTACACCGGGTTGTCGTTGTTCTGCGCGACGGCCAGGTCCACGTCGAAGGTGTACTCGGTGTCGGGCTTGCGGCTCAAGAGGAAGAAGCGGACCGCGTCCTTGCTGGTCCACTCGATCAGGTCGCGCAGCGTGACGTAGCTGCCCGCGCGCTTGCTGATCTTGACCTCTTCGCCGCCCTTGACCACGCGCACCATGGTGTGCAGCACGTAGTCGGGGTAGCCCTGCGGGATGCCTACGTCGGCTGCCTGCAGCCCGGCGCGCACGCGGGCGATGGTGCCGTGGTGGTCGGTGCCCTGGATGTTGACGACCTTGGTGAAGCCGCGCTCCCACTTGGCGATGTGATACGCCACGTCGGGCACAAAGTAGGTGTACGTGCCATCCTTCTTGCGCATGACCCGGTCCTTGTCGTCACCGTAGTCCGTGCTTTTAAGCCACAGGGCGCCGTCCTGCTCGTAGGTCTTGCCGTTGGCGATGAGCTTGTTGACTGTGGCGTCCACGCGGCCGCTGGTGTACAGGCTCGATTCGAGGTAGTACTCGTCGAACTTCAGGTTGAAGGCCTGCAGGTCCTTGTCCTGCTCGTTGCGCAGGTAGGCCACGGCGAACTGGCGGATGGATTCCACGTCCTCCACATCGCCACTGGCGGTGAACTCGCGGTCGTCGGCCTTGACGGTCTTCTTCGCAAGGAAGTCGTTGGCGATCTCCTGGATGTACTCGCCGTTGTAGAACGCCTTGCTGGCCGGGTTGTCCGGGTCGGTGGGCCAGCATTCGTCGCCCGGCTTGAAGCCCTTGGCGCGCAGCTGGGTGCTGGTGGTCAGCGTGTGGATCTGCACGCCCGCGTCGTTGTAGTAGAACTCGCGATGCACGTTCCAGCCCTGGGTGCTGAACAGGTTACAGATCGCGTCGCCCAGGGCCGCCTGGCGGCCGTGGCCCACGTGCAAAGGCCCGGTGGGATTGGCCGAGACGAACTCGACCAGCACGCGCCGGCCATTGTCCTGCTGGTAGCCAAAGCGCTCGCCAGCGGCCAGCACCTCACGCACGATTTCCTGCTTGGCGGCCGGCTTGAGGCGGATGTTGAGAAAACCGGGGCCTGCGATCTCGATCGCATCGACCCAGCGCTGGAAGGCCGGCGTGGCCTCCAACGCAGCCTTGAGCTGCTCGCCCAGCGCACGCGGGTTGAGCTTGAGCGGCTTGGCCAGTTGCATGGCCGCGGTGCAGGCGAAATCGCCGTGGGCCGCAACCTTGGGGGATTCAAACGCGGCCTTGGCGCCGGCGCCTTCGGACAGGATTTCCAGCTCGGCTGCAAGCGCAGCGAGCAATTCATTTTTGGCGGTGAGCATCGGTGGATTTTACGGGTCGGCTTGGCGAAGGCGCCGGACGCACTGCCCAGATCGGACTGGCACAGCGACAATGCCCCCGCGGCACATGCTGCCGCCCCGCCATGGCCCAGGAGATTTGCGCATGCAGCCCCGCCCCATTTTTCTGTACCGCCGCCGCTGGACCCTGCTGTTTCAGGTGCCCTTTGCGCTGCTCATGCTCGCGTGCCTGGCCTACTCGGTGCTGCTGATCTATGCCGCCGACAACAAGTTGCTGACTCTCATCGGCTCGGCCGGGGCGTTCGGCTCGTTTTGCATCGCGGGGACCTTGGGCCGCTCGGCTTGGGAGGCCTACCGCGAACGGGAGCCTGCGGTGGTGATTGACGAATCCGGCATTACCGACCTGCGCGACGATGACTCGCACACGGTGCCATGGGAGACCATGGAGCGGGTGCTGCTGGACATCAGCGAAAACATCATCCGCGTGAAGCTGCGCACGAGCAGCACAGAGTCGGCAATCGGCGTGATCGTCAAAACCCTGCAGCGCTGGCAGCGGGGCGGCGACGTGGTGTTCCTCCTGGGGGGCCTGGCCTACGACGCGCGACAGGTGCAGATGGCTTTGCGCGCCTACCACGCCGCCGCGGTACCACGGAGGTCCGCCCTGCAGTAGACCGCTGCGCGCGACCCGCCATTGCTGCGTTGTCGCCCGTGGCGTTCTATGGTGCAATCCCGCCGGGACCCACCTATAACGCATTCACTCCAGGAGCTTCCATGAAACAGCTGATTTCCCTGACTGCACTCGGCCTGGCCCTGACACTGGGCGCAGGCGCTCACGCCGCCGAAGACGCCAAGGCGCCGACCAAGCAGCAATCCAAGATGGCCACCTGCAATGCCGACGAAAAGGCCAAGACGCTCAAAGGCGACGAACGCAAGGCTTTCATGAAGGAATGCCTGTCTGCCAACAAGCAAGAGAAGCAGCAGACCAAGATGAAGACCTGCAACGCCGACGAAAAGGCCAAGACGCTCAAGGGCGATGAGCGCAAGGCTTTCATGAAGGAATGCCTGAAGGGCTAAGCACCGACGCCCCTGCGGCAAGGCACAAAAAACCCGCCCAGCGTACCGCCGGCGGGTTTTTATTTTTTGGGGCGGTCTGTGCACGCCCCTTCCGTCCGCTGCAGGCCGCTACCAGCCCCGCGCCCAGAACACCGCAATCACCGCCACGACCGGCAGTACATGCGACTGGATCATCACCAGGCGGCGCACATTGGCGACCTCTTGCGCGGGTGGCAGCGCCCCGGTGCTGCGCAGGGTCTGGCGCCAGCGGCGAAACGCGAGCGAAGGCCAGAACGAGACGATGACCATCGCCAGCACGAGGGCGATCTTGAGGTGGAACATGGGCTGCGACAGGTACCACGACGCACCCTTGACGCCCCAAATCACACGCGCCACGCCGCTGCCCAGCATCAGCGTGCCGGCCACGCCGTAGATCACATCCAGCCGCGCAAGCCGCTCGACCACGGCGGCATTGAGCCATTCGATGCGGCACAGGGCCGCCTGGCTCGACAAAAAGACCACAAAGGTGAGGATGGCCACCAGGTGCAGGGCGGCCAGAACGGCTTCGAGAGTCATGGGGAGGGATCCTTGTAGTGCGCCGCGCCTTGGTGCAGATGTGCGTCACAACGGCCAGGGGCGGTGCCATTGTGCTTGAGGCACACACGGCCGCCCCGCCCGCGCGGGCGTTCGGCTGGCAGCATCACCCACCGGTAACCACCCTCAAAGAAAAACGCGGTGCAGGCCTTTGGGCCGCACCGCGCCATGGCCCCGCCAGAAGGCAGAGGCGGAGAATCAGGCCGCCGTGGGGGTGACCGAGCCCACGGGCACGTCCGGCGACACCACGGGGGCGCTGGCTGCAGCGAGGGGTGCAGGCAATGGCTGGCCGTTCAGCGCGGCGTCCAGGCGGTCACGGTCCAGCGCGTTTTCCCAGCGCGAGACCACCACGGTGGCCACCGCATTGCCGATGAAGTTGGTGAGCGAGCGGCATTCGCTCATGAAGCGGTCCACGCCGAGGATCAGCGCCATGCCGGCCACGGGCACTTCGGGCACCACCGCCAGCGTGGCGGCCAGGGTGATGAAGCCCGCGCCGGTCACGCCGGCCGCGCCCTTGGAGCTGAGCATCGCCACCAGCAGCAGCGCCACCTGGTGGCCCAGCGTCAGTTCGGTGTTGGTGGCCTGGGCGATGAACAGCGCGGCCAGCGTCATGTAGATGTTGGTGCCGTCCAGGTTGAACGAGTAGCCCGTGGGCACGACAAGGCCCACCACCGACTTGCTGCAGCCGGCTTTTTCCATCTTTTCCATCAGAGACGGCAGGGCCGATTCGGACGACGACGTGCCCAGCACCAGCATCAGCTCGGCCTTGAGGTAGCGGCACAGCTTGAGCACCGAGAAGCCGCACAGCCGCGACACGAAGCCCAGGATCACGAGCACGAACAGCAGCGAGGTGATGTAGAACGAGCCCACCAGCCAGGCCAGATTGACAAGCGAACCCAGGCCGAACTTGCCGATGGTGAACGCCATGGCGCCAAACGCACCGATGGGCGCGGCCTTCATCACGATGCCCACCACCTTGAACACGGGTGTGGTCAGCGCCTCCAGAAAGTTCTGCACGGGGCGGCCGGCTTCGCCCACCATGGCCAGCGCAATGCCGAAGAGCACGGCCACCAGCAGCACCTGCAGGATGTTGTCGCCGACGAAGGGGCTGACCAGCGTCTTGGGGATGATGTCCAGCGCAAAACCGGTGAGTGTCATCTCGTGCGACTTGGCCACATAGGTCTTCACGGCCGTCTGGTCCAGGTCGGCCACGTTGATGTTCATGCCCGCGCCGGGCTGCACCACGTTGGCCACCACCAGGCCCACGACCAGCGCCAGCGTGGAGAAGAACAGAAAGTACGCCATGGCCTTGGCGAACACGCGGCCCACGGTGGAGAGCTGCGACATGCCGGCGATGCCAGTCACGATGGTCAAAAAGATCACCGGCGCGATGATCATCTTCACGAGCTTGATGAACGCATCGCCCAGCGGCTTGAGCGCCTCGCCGTAGGCCGGCTCGAAATGCCCCAGCAGCACGCCCAGAACGATGGCGACCACCACCTGGAAATACAGTTGCCGGTAGAACGGAAGCCGCACGGGGTGGGCGGTGGGGGCCGAAGGGGTGTAAGAGGCGTGCATGGGGTTGTCTCCTGTGATCGCGGTGACTGCACCAGCGGGGTGCGTCGAGGGTGCCGTTTGTACCGCCGCACGCTGTTTGGGCCGATAGCCTATTGGTATTAGCCGCTGGCACCGCCAGAGGGCGCGCCGCGCCCCAATCTAGGGAAAACACCTAGTCCCCCAACGGGCTGCGGCACGCTTGCGGACCTCACCATCACAGCCCTGGGCTCATTCCAGGCACCCCGTATTCCCGCCCCATGACCACGCCGCGCCTTCGCAAATTCTGGACCCTGCTGATCCTGCTCGGCGGCATGGCGGGCAGCATGTTCCTGGCCGGGCAATGGGCGTGGCAGCACTCGCTGCACGACGAAAGCGACAGCGTGCAGCGGCAGCTGGCCCTGTATGGGCAGACGCTGGCGCAGCGCATCGACCGCTACCGCACCCTGCCCGAGGTCCTGGCGCTGGATGCGCAGCTGCAGGACGCCCTGAGCCGCGCGCTGAGCCCGGCCGAGGTGGAGCAGCTCAACCTCAAGCTGGAGCAGGCCAACGGCGCCAGCCAGTCGTCCACGCTCACCCTGCTCAACCGCGAAGGGCTGGCCGTGGCGGCCAGCAACTGGCGCACCGCCACCAGCAACGTGGGCGTGGACTACAGCTTTCGCCCCTACGTGCAACAGGCGCTGGCGCAGGGGCGCGGCAGCTTCTACGGCATTGGCGTGACCACGGGCGAACCGGGCTACTTTCTGTCGCAGGCGATCCGCGACGCCAGCGGCCAGCTGCTGGGGCTGATCGCCATCAAGATCGCGCTGCAGGAGCTCGAGCGCGAATGGCTGCAGACACCCGACATCGTGCTGGCCTCGGACGCGCACGGTGTGGTGTTTCTGGCCAGCCAGGACGCGTGGCGCTATCGATTGCTGGAACCGCTGGGCGACGAGGAGCGCCGCGAGCTCAATGCCACGCGGCAATATGTCGACCAGCCCCTGCGCCCGCTGGCGTGGCGCGTGGACGAGCGCATGGACAACGGTGGACGCCTGGTGCGCATGGAATCGTCCGACCTGCCCGCGCTGCCCGGCCGCGTGCTGTGGCAAAGCCAGCCGCTGCCCGGCACGCCCTGGCAGCTGCACCTGGTGCACGAGACGCACAGCAGCATTGCCGACAGCCGCTGGGCCGCGGCGGCGGGCGGTGGCGGTTGGCTGGCCCTCGGCCTGCTGGTGCTGTTTGTGCGCCAGCGCCAGCGCTTGGCCAACCTGCGCCAACGCAGCCGCCAGGAGCTGGAAACCGTATTGCACCAGCATGCGCAGGAGCTGCGCACCGCGCAGGACGGCATCGTGCAGGCGGCGCAACAGGCCGCGCAGCAGACCGACACGGGACTGTCGCGCAGCCTGGAGCACCTGCCACAGGGCGTGGTCATCATCGATGCCGACCTGAAGCTGGTGGCCTGGAACTCGCGCTACGTCGAGCTGTTTCGGTTCCCGAGCGACCTTATGCTCGTGGGCCAGCCGATTGCCGACTTGCTGCGCCACAACGCGCGCCGCGGCCTGCTCGGGCCCGGCCCGGTGCACGAAGCCATCGAGCGGCGCCTGGCCCACCTGCGCAGTGGCACGCCGCACCTGCACGAAAGCGCCAAGGACGACGGCACGGTGCTGGAGATCCGCGGCAACCCGCTGCCCGAGGGCGGCTTCGTGACCAGCTATGCCGACATCACCAGCTACAAGAATGCCGCGCGCGAACTGCGCTCGCTGGCCGATGCGCTGGAGCAGCGCGTGGCCGACCGCACGCGCGACCTGGACGCCGCCCGGCGCGAGGCCGAGCAGGCCAACCGCTACAAAACCCGCTTTGTCGCCGCCGCCGTGCACGACCTGCTGCAGCCGCTGAACGCCGCACGCATGTTCACGTCCTTGCTGCGCAGCCACCTTGAGGGCGACGCCGAACGGCGCACGGTGGACAGCATCGACGGGGCACTCGCATCGCAGGATGCGATCCTGAGCAGCCTGCTCGACATCTCGCGCATGGAATCGGGCCAGCTGGACGTGCACATCCGCGATGTGGCGCTGGGGCCGGTGCTGCAGGTGCTGGCGCACAACTTCGGCGTGCTGGCCGAGAGCCAGGGCCTGAAACTCAGCTGCGTGCCCACGCGCGCCGTGGTGCGCACCGACGAAAACCTGCTGCGCCGCATCCTGCAGAACTTCGTCTCCAACGCCATTCGCTACAGCCGGCGCGGGCGCATCGTGGTCGGCTGCCGCCGGGTGGCTGGCTACGGTGGCGACCAGCTTCGCATCGAAGTGCACGACCAGGGCCCCGGCATCCCCGAGGCGCTGCAGCGCGAGATCTTCGAGGAGTTCCGCCGCCTGGATGAAGGCCGCGCCGACGACCGGGGCGCGGGCCTGGGCCTGGCCATCGTCGAGCGTCTGGGCCGGGTGCTGGGCCACGAGATCGGGCTGCGCTCGCAACTGGGGCGCGGCAGTGTGTTCTGGGTGTGTGTGCCACTGGGCGACCCTGCTGCGGTGCAGCTGCAGCATCCGCCGCCGCCAGTGGCCGCACCCGCCATTGCATTGCAACCGGCGGACGACGCTCCACTGCACGGCAGCAGCGCGTGGGTGATCGAAGACGACGGCCCCACCTGCGCCGCCACCCGGGCCCTGCTGGAGCGCTGGGGCTGCCAGGTGCCGCTGGCCGGGGGCGCGCCCGAGGCGCTGGCCCACGCACAGCCCGGCCAGGCGCCGCAGCTTGTGTTGCTCGACGTCCACCTGGGCCCCACGCACCACGGGCCGGACGTCTACACCGCGCTGTGCGAGCGCTGGGGCCAGGCGCCCTCCGTGATCCTCGTCACCGCCGAGCGCGACGCCACGCTGCGCCGGCAGGCCGCAGAGCGGGGTTGGGGGTTTTTGGCCAAACCGGTGCGGGCGCCGGCGCTGCGCGCGCTGATGAGCCAGACGTTGTTGCGTTTGACACAGGGTTCATCCCCCTGAGCCGCTGGCGCGGCTTCACCCTTTCCGTCTCTGCGCTGCACGCCGCGGGCCTGGGGACGACACCTGTGCGGCGGGGTGGCCCTTGCACTGCGTCTTGTGCGTCGCGCCGCGCCCATTGATGAGGAAAGGCCGATTGCTACAGTTTCGATAGCTACAAACGCTTTATATGCAAGCGCTAGCGGCCTTTTTCGATCAAAACTCGTCACCAACGGCCGCCCATCAGCCCGACACTCCGCCGTCTTCCGCCTCCAGGCCTTTCACCAGCACCGCCGCCTGCGTCCGGCTGTAGCAGGCCAGCTTCTTGAGGATGGCGGTGACGTGCACCTTCACCGTGTTCTCCGCCACACCCAGCACGGCGGCGATCTGCTTGTTGAGCAGCCCATCGGCCAGGCACAGCAATACGCGAAACTGCTGGGGCGTGAGCTGCGCCAGGCGCGCGGCCAGCTCGGCGTCGGCCTCGGAGCGCTCGGCCGCCATGGGCGGGAACCAGCTGCCGCCGTCGAGCACGGCTTCGATCGCTTCCCCCATCGCTTCGGCCGGCGCGGACTTGGGGATAAAGCCTGCCGCGCCAAACTGCTGCGCGCGGCGGATGACGCGCGGGTGGTCGTTGGACGAGATGACCACCACCGGGACCTCGGGGTACTCGCCGCGCACATGCAGCAGAGCCGAGAAGCCGCGTGCCCCGGGCATGCTCAGGTCCAGCAACACCAGCTCCACCTCGGGGTGCTCCTGCAGCGCCGTGCCCAACGTGGCGGCACTGGCCGCCTCCAGCGTGCGGAACTGCGGCAGGCGCTCGCGCAGCACATGCAGCACGGCGGCGCGGAACAGGGGGTGGTCGTCTGCGACCAGGAGCGTGGGCTCGGACATGGAGGGCGAGTCTGCCACGGCGCAAAAGGGTGGAGCCACCGCATTGACCCTGAGGCGGTGGCCCGATTCACAGCTACCGTGCGAACTCCTTGTCGATCCAGCCGTCGAGCAGCGCCTTTTCATGCTGCAGCGGGTCGCTGGAGCGAAGGCCCCCGTGCATCAGAAAGCCGCTGTCGCGCAGCGCGCGGGTGCCCTCGCGCAGCACCCCGCCATCCGCGCCGAGCAGCTTGAAGCGCAGGTCGATGCGTGGCGGGTAGATGTCGCGCACGATACGCACTGCGCTGGCCTCTGGGCCGCGCCCGGGCTCGAAGCCGCCGGCGCGCTGCACGTCGGTGATCTGCACCTCGAGCCGCTGGCCCTCGCGCAGCCGCGGCGCGGCGCGCTCGGCCAGGTGCAGGGCCAGCGCGTCCAGCCAGGCGCGGCGGACTTTTTCGGGCTCGCGCGGGGCGTTGCGCGCCTCGGCAAGGCCTGCCGCGTCGGCGTAGGTGATGCGCACCGCGCCAGGCGGGGCAGTGCTGCCTGCGGGTGGTGCGTCGGGCCCCGTGGCAGCGCACCCAGCGATCAGGCAGGCGGCCAAGAGCGGCAGCACATGGTGCTGGGCGCGTTGCAGGGCTGGGTTCCGGCTGTGCGTGCGCGGCGTGCCGTGTGCGCGGTTCGTGCTGGTTGTGCTGCCCACGCTGGGTGCACCGTGCGGCGCTCGGGAGCCTGTCGACGTCGTCATCCGCATTCCATGCCTTTCATCTTTGCTGCGCCAAAAGCCTGTTGATGTCGTGTGAGGGCCAACCACCGTTCGATCAGGCGTTGTTCTCCGCGCCGCGCCAGAACGCGGGTTGCGCATACTGGTGCTTAAGGTATTCGATCCACAGCCGTACCCGCAGCGGCAGGTGCTTGCGCTGGGGGAACACCACGTAAATGCCGTTGGGCGGAGCGGCGTAATCCTCCAGCACGGCGACCAAGCGGCCCGCAGCGATCTCGGCCTCGACCTCCCAGGTGCTGCGCCAGGCGATGCCCCAGCCGCCCAGGCACCAGTCGTGCAGCACCTGCCCGTCGGAGCAATCGAGCGGCCCGCCGGGCTTCAGATGCATCACCTCGGTGGAGCCATCGGCGTGTGGCACGCGGAACGCCCAGCCGCGCGTTTGCGATGCGTCGCTGGAGAGCGTGAGGCAGTCGTGCAGCACCAGTTCTGCCGGCGCGCGGGGGGTGCCGCGCCGGGCCAGGTATTCGGGCGTGGCCACACACAGGCGGCGGTTGTCGGCGATGCGCACACTCACCAACGACGAGTCGGGCAGGTCGCCCACGCGCACCGCGCAGTCAAAGCCTTCGCCGGCCAAGTCCACCACGCGGTCGCTAAGGTTCAGCGAGATCGTCACCTCGGGGTGCGCCGAGCGAAAGCGCGGCACCAGCGGCGCCACGTGGCGTCGTCCAAACCCCGCAGGTGCGGTGATGCGCAGGTGCCCGGTCGCCTTCACGCCCCCGGCGCTCACGCTGGCTTCGGCATTGGCCACATCGGCAATGATGCGCTGGCAATCTTCCAAAAAGGCGCTGCCCTCGTGCGTGAGCGTGATGCGCCGGGTGGTGCGAATCAGCAGCTTCACCCCCAGGCGTTCTTCCAGCGCGTCGAGCCGGCGCCCCATGATCGCGGGAGCCACGCCTTCGGCCCTGGCCGCGGCCGTCAGGCTGCCGCGCGCAGCCACCGACACAAAGGATTCGAGTTGCTTGAGCTTGTCCATGGGGTGGAGATGGTATGGGCATCGTCTTGCAGTCGCACAACGGCCAGAAAACAGCGGGGTTCAGGCAGTTTCTGAAGGGATCGGAGCGAGCGAGAGGACCGATTGACGAGGCAGCACCACCCTGAAAGTCGCGCCTGTGCCCGGTTCGCTGTGGACTTCGATGCGCCCGCCATGCCGGCTGACGATACCGTACGCAATGGACAGGCCGAGCCCCGGGCCCGTGCCCACAGGTTTCGTGGTGAAGAACGGATCAAAGATCCGGTCCAGGTTCTCAGGCGCAATGCCGCTGCCTGAATCGCACACCTCTGCCCACACGTGGACGCTGTCGGAGCCTGTGCGCAGGGTGACGCTGCCCGGCCCGTCGATGGCCTGCCCTGCATTGATCAGCAGGTTCATGAACACCTGGTTGATCTGCGAAGGGATGCATTCGATTTCGGGAATGCCTGCGTATTCCTTGCGCACCTCGACCCGGTCCTTGAGCGCGCTCCACACGACGTTGAGCGTGCTGTCCAGGCCGGTTTCCAGGCTGGCCATTTGTTTGCCGGAGTCATCGACGTGAGAGAAATCCCGCAGATCCTGCACGATGCGCTTGACCCGCTGCAAGCCGTCCATCGATTCGCTGAGCAAACTGCCCATGTCCTCGCGCAGATAGGCGAGGTCAATCTGCTGCTTCAAATCGTCCATGGCTTTTTGCGTGGCCGGGCTCAATTCCTTCTCGCTCTGCTCATACGCAGCCAGGGTCTTGAAAAGGTCTTCCACATAGTCCCGCAAGGTGCCCAGGTTCGAATTGACAAAGGCGACGGGGTTGTTGATTTCGTGCGCCACGCCGGCTGCCAGCTGGCCGATGGACGCCAGCTTTTCGGACTGCAGCAATTGGCTGTGGGCCTGGGCCAATTTGCCGATGAGTTCTTCCTGGCGGGCCCGTTCCACCAGCAGCGCTGCGTTGGCCAGTGCCAGCTGCCTGCGGTCTTCCTGAAACTGCTCTACGGCGCGCGCCATGGCGCCAATCTCATCACGGCCCTGCACCGGGACCACGAATTCGCCTTCCCCAATGTCCGTCTTGCGCAAGCTTGCGCTCACCAGCTCCAGGCGCGCCAGCACATGCTTGCCCAGAAACCTCCGGGCTACCAGCCACGCCAGCAACAGGCTGGCCGATAGCAGAACCGTGACCCAGCGTTGGTTCTTCTGGGAGGTTTCCGCCAATGCCAGCATGGCCTCGCGGTACGCCTGGGTGACCCGCTCCGACTGGGCTTGGGTGGCTTGCACCATCTGGCCCGCCTGACCGCGCAGTTCGGCGTGAAACTGCGGCTGGGACGGGGCGCTCTGCGTGGGCGATGTTCCTGCCGCGCTGAACTCGCTTTCGCGCAGCTGCCCGACGATATTCACGGTGTTGCGGAACAACTGGCCGGACTGGTGCAGATCCAGCACACCCAGATCGTCATCGGCAGCCGCCAGCCGGTCTACGGTCTGGTCAAACGATGTCAGGTGCTCCAGGATGTCTGCATAGCTGGCGCGCATCTCCTGGCCCGACCCGGCCGTCGACAATTGGTAGGCTTCGCGCTCAATCAACAGGGTGCGCCGAACCAGTTCCTGCGCGTCCTTCATCTGCCCCAGGCGCTTGTCGACCAGGACCTGGGTGGCGCTGGTGTTGACATGCAGGGCATACACGGCGGTCACGCCACCCGCGAGGATCAGGAGCGCGAGCGCTGCGACCGCCAATATGAATTGGTTGCGCAAGGAGCGGGGCAGCCGCAGGGCCATATTGATCGCCGATTTCAACGCGCCTGTTGTCAACGTTTCCAAATGCGGCGATAGATGGTGCGGTAACCATTGTCCGGGTCGTACTGGTGCTGGCCACCGCCGTCAAAAGCGATGTTGTCAGGCGTCACCAGGTGCACCGGCACCACGTAGCCGCTGACCGGCTGGCGGGCGAGCAACCGGTTCAGTTCATCGATCAGCTGCCAGCCATGGAGGTTGAGCGGTTCGGACACCGTACCTGTCTGGAAGGTACCGGCCCGGATGCGCAAAAAAGCGGCCGCACTCCCGTCACCCCGCGGACAGCATGCTGATGCGTTTGCTCGATTTACCCGCACGTGTCAGCTCGGGCGCCGCATAGTCAAAGTAAATATCGTTGATGGCCAACGCATGGGTCCACCGCGTGCCGTGGCGCGCCAGCAGGTCCTGGGTCGTTGCGGGCATCAACTCCGCGCTTTTGGAAATCGCCACGTCCTTGATCTCCAGCAAACTGCAAGTTTTGCAGGCCCGGATAACGTCTGCCATGGCGTTGGACTTGGCCATGGCAATCTCGAAATTGCTGTCCGTGAACAGGACCACGCCCGCGCGCCCCTCTGACGCCACCACGGCGGCCATGGCCGTGATGCGCGCAACCTCCAGGGGGTCGGTAGACACATTCATGGCGATCGGACTGCCTGCAATAGGGCCTGCGGTGGGCCCGACGTGCCAGCCGACCATCGGGATTTTGCGCCCCTCGAATGGACTGAGTTGGACTCGGACTTCCTTGACGTCGACCCCCACCAGGATGACTCCGTCGGGGTTCAAGGCCAATGCCGCCGTGAGTGCGCCCGCGCGTCCCGCGGGGGTCCCGCTGGCGTCATAGATTTTGGTTTTCCAGCCAATCGTCTTGGCGGCTTCTTGGATACCTTTGCTCACGCCCAGAATGCCGCCGTTTCGCAAATCCTCGCTGATGATCGCGATGGTGGCGCCGGGGTGCGCTGCGGGGCCCGATTGCGGGCCGCTCCAGGGCACTCCATGCTTGCTGGCGTTGGCCACCATTTGGCGCATGTCATCCAGCCGCAGCTCCACAGAAGGCGCTGGGATCGGCGCTTGCGCATGCACAGGAGGCAGCCCCGCCAGACACCACCCGAAGGACAAACCTACCCACAACCGCGCGGCGTACGACATGCAAAATCCCTCGGAAGAGTTGCGTCCACTTTATACATGTGGAAGGGCAAAGTCACTACACAATGCTATTCTTTTCATAGCACCAGGCCATGCCACCCTGTGCGCGTCCGTGCCTTCGAAACCGCATGGTGCATTGCGTTGCATGGGCCGGGAGCCCATTTCAACGGTTCGCTGCCCCCGTCACAGGGCGATGTGGCTTTGCGGCCACCCTGCGAGCTGTCCGAGGCCAAACATCCCATCGTGCGGAGGAAATGTTGGCACGGCTGGCCACCGCGCAGGCTGCAATACCCTCAATTTGGTCGCAAATAGATTGATATTCATCCATATAGTGGCTCGCAAAGGATGGAATAAAGTACTTCCATAGCCTGCAGCGCCGGCAATCCCTCTCCATTTCTGAAAAGGCACTCCCCATGTCCAACGCATCCGCCTCTCCCCGCACCACCGCGTCCGGCCTGCAAGTGGCCACCTCCCTGTACCGCTTTGTCGAAGACAAGGTGCTGCCCGGCACGGGTGTCGATGCCGCGGCCTTCTGGAAGGGGTTCGACGCCATCGTGGCCGACCTGGCCCCGCGCAACATCGCCCTGCTGGCCGAGCGCGACCGCCTGCAGACCGAGCTCGACACCTGGCACAAGGCCAACCCCGGCCCCATCAAGGACATGGTGGCCTACCGCGGTTTTCTCGAAAAGATCGGCTACCTGGTGCCCCAGCCCGCCGACGTCAAGGCCACCACGGCCAACGTGGACGACGAGCTGGCCACCCAGGCCGGCCCACAGCTGGTGGTGCCCATCCTGAACGCACGCTATGCACTGAACGCCGCCAACGCGCGCTGGGGCAGCCTGTACGACGCGCTGTACGGCACGGACGCCATCCCCGAGACCGACGGTGCCGAAAAGGGCAAGGGCTACAACCCGGTGCGCGGCGCCAAGGTGATCGCGTTTGCGCGCCAGGTGCTGGACGACACGGCACCGCTGAGCACGGGCTCGCACAAGGATTCGACCGGCTACAAGGTCGAAGGCGGCCAGCTGGTGGTGTCACTCGCCAATGGCGGCACCACGGGCCTCAAGGACCCATCGCAGTTCAAGGGATACCAGGGCGATGCCGCTGCGCCCAAGTCGGTGTTGCTCCAGCACAACGGCCTGCACCTCGACATCCAGATCGACCGCGCAACGCCCATCGGCCAGACCGATGCCGCGGGCGTGAGCGACCTGGTGCTGGAAGCGGCCCTGTCCACCATCCTGGACCTGGAAGACTCCGTGGCCGCCGTGGA
>SDXZ01000304.1 GCA_004210805.1 Acidovorax sp. | reverse complement strand
CGGTGCAAAAAGATCGTGACCGCCGCAATGGTGATGTGCGTGGTGGCCAGGGTGTACAGCACGACCTGCCACCAAGACAGATTCCACAATCCATGGCCCAGCCAGTCAATGGCAGCGTTCAGAACCGCCCAGTCGGGTAACAGCATATTCACAAATACCTCTACAGAGAACCTGCTCCATAGCGAAACAGACCCCCGATTTTAAATTGACACCCCATCTTTAAGTAGAGGGGAATCCGTAGGATTGACGCTGGTTTACACGTCGTTTGGACGCCATCTAGCTCTCAACAGCACTGTTCAGGTAGCGCACACGGCCTCCAGCGTGAAATCCTGTCGGCATCAACCCTTGCGGGTCCATACGGCCGCAAAAAAGCCATCCGTCTGGTGGATATGGGGCCACAGGCGCAAATAACCACTGCCTGACGCGCCCCCGCTGCACAGTCCCTGCGCGCCTTCTACCTTGAGCTGCGCGAGCAGCTCTCCGGCATCCACCAGTTCGAAGTCAGGGTGGGCGGCGCTGAAAGCCTCGGCAATGGCTTCGTTTTCCTGCGGCAGGATGCTGCAGGTGGCGTACACGAGGCGCCCACCCGGCTTGAGCAGCCGCGCGGCACTGTCGAGGATCGCGGTCTGCTTGGCTACGAGTTCTTCCACCGCCTTGGGCGACTGGCGCCACTTGAGGTCGGGGTTGCGGCGCAGGGTGCCCAGGCCCGAGCACGGCGCATCAACCAGCACACGGTCGATCTTGCCGGCCAGGCGTTTGACGCGGTCATCGCGCTCATGGGCGATGGCAGCAGGGTGCACGTTCGACAGTCCGCTGCGGGCCAGGCGGGGCTTGAGGGCATCGAGCCGGTGGCCCGATACGTCAAATGCATACAGGCGGCCGGTGCTGCGCATGCCCGCGCCAATCGCCAGCGTCTTGCCGCCCGCGCCAGCGCAAAAATCCACGACCATTTCGCCACGCTTGGCATCGAGCAGCAGGGCCAGCAGTTGCGAGCCCTCATCCTGCACTTCAATCGCGCCGCGGGTGAACACGTCCAACTTGGTCAGCGCGGGCTTGCCATCGATCCGAAGACCCCAGGGCGAATAGGGCGTGGGCACGGCCTTGATACCGGCCTTGGCAAGCTCCTTTTGCACATCGGCACGCTTGTCTTGGAGCGCGTTGACCCGCAGGTCCAGGGGCGCAGCGTTCGACAGGCTCTCTACCAGCGGCCAAAAGCCAGTGCCCAGCTGATCCTTGAGCGGCTGCACCAGCCATTCAGGCAGGTTGTGGCGATGGCGCTCCATCAAATCGTCCACCGTGACGGAATCGCACTGCTCGAGCCAGTTCTTTTCCTGATCGGTCAGAGCGCCCAGAAGGAAGTCGCGCGGGCCGTAAAAGCCCAGGATGGCCAAGCGCCGCTCTTTCGGGCCCGAGCCCGAAGGCGCCATGTGGTCGAACAGCAGCTTTTTCGGAAAAAACGCGACACCACCGCATCGGCGGGGTGTTCAAAGGTGAGGGTGAGCCTGACGAGTTCGGCACAGGCGTCGAGAAGAACTTTGGGATGCATCCCCCGATTGTCCCACTGTGGATGGAAGCCCCCCTGAGTCGCCTTCGGCCGCTTCCCGGCAGGGGGACGCCCCCAGAGCACGCAAGCGAGCGCCGCATACGCGCCGGGGCAGCCCTTGCGCCGAGGCGCTGGCCTGGCTCGCACGCTGCAGACCGGCAGGTTGCGCAAAGCGCAGTGTCACCAACGACGTGTCACCTCAGAAGGCAGAAGGCGCCGCCTCTCAACGCACGTAAACAGGCTCAAACGCGTAGCGCTGGATTTCCTTGAGCGAAGGCGATTCGCCCGCCCACAGCGCCAGCGCGGGGCCCGGGAGGCTCAGGTTGCGCTCCAGGCTGCGGCACAGGTGGTAGCGGCTTTCATCGTCCATGCCGGGCAGCTCCAGGAACACCAGGTACGCCCGGCGCTGCGGATGCTCGCGCAGGTTCTTGCGCACCAGCCAACAACGGGTGAGGGCTGCGCAGCGGGCCAGCTCCGATTGCAGCTCGGCCAGCTCAAAGGGGCTCAGGTCATTGCGCGCGATCTGGTTGAAGAAGGAGGTACCCGACAGCTCCTCCCAGGCGCGCTCTTCGGACTCCTGCGCGCGCTCCAGCCGCTTGCGCCATTGCTTGAAGGCCGCCGCGTCATGGTCCATGCCCATGCGCGGAGTCTCCAGCTCGGCCAGTGCGGTGCGCGCGGCCCAGTAGCGGTCGTTGCTGCCCGCCTCCCACACCCGGTGCAGCAGCAGGAGCCTGCCCTTGCGGTCGTCCTCCGGCAGGCAGGGCACCAGTCCGCACAGGGCGGGGGGGTATTCCGCGCTGCGCTCGAGCGCCAGCTCATACAGCGCACGCACATCGGCGTGGGGGTCGAGATGGCGCTTGAGGCGGGCCAGCTCCACCAGCTCGGCGGCGCTGCTCTGGGCCATCGACGCGCCGAGCGCTTCAGCCCGTGCACGCACACGCTCCAGCCACGCATGGTGCTGCTTCCACTCGGTGGCGTTGTCGCGGCACCATTGTTTGTCAAAGTGTTTTACCCACCGCTTGGCCTCGTCGCCCAGCAGGGTCAGGGCATTGCCATGCGACCACTCGGGCAGTGTGGGCGTGGCATCCAGCGCTTCAATGCGGTCCCGCAGGCCGGGGTGGGTGTCGTCCACACCGCTCAGGCGCTTGAGCGCCTGGCGCAGTGCGTCGTTGGCAAATGCGGCATCGGGCGCCTTGGCCAGACCCCGGCGCATGCTGCGGTAGGGCCCCACCGGCAGCGGGTTGCCCGCGGCTGCGCACCAGTGGTTGCCCCAAAACTCCGCCTGCAGCCACGCACCCCGGATTTCGATCTCGGCCAGAGCGGCAGCCGTCACATCCCGGCCCAGCAACTTGCCTGCAATGCGGTCGGCCTCGTACTCGTCCTGGCGGGCCAGCGCAAAGGTCTTGGCCGAAAAACGCGGAAAGTACCAGCGCATGAAAGCCTGCGTGGCGGCCGCCACCGGGCCTTCGTCGTCGGCCAGGCTGTGGTTCAGGCGCATCCACGACAGGCGGGTGCGGTAGATCCAGGCGGCAAACCGGCCGTGGTCGCCGCGCAGGTGGCCGTATTCATGGGCCAGCACCGCCAGAAAACGGGGGCGGTCCAGGGCCATGAGCAGCGGCAGGCCGATGGTCAGATGGTTGACCGCGCCGCCCAGCAAACCATAGCGGGGCACCTGCTGAATGCTGGCGTTGAATTCATCGCTCAGCCACACCTTGTGGATGGGTGGCCCCTTGATCTTGCGACGGATGCGCTCGAGCGCCTCGAACAAGTCCGGCGCCTCCAGTGCGGTGATCTCCACGCCCTGCGGCGCCTCCATCCGCACCCACAGCGCACGCAGGCTTACCCAGAGCAAACCGGCCGCGGCCAGCAAGGGCCACAGCATGGCAAAGCGGATGCGCCCCTGCAGCAACTGGGGCACGATCCACAGCAAGAGGCCCGCAGCCAGCGCCATGCAGCCCAGCACCCAGGCATAGCCCAACGCTGCAAACGCGGCCACGCTGCGTCGGTACGCGCGACTGTTGTCGGCGCTGGCATGCTCGCTCATGCGCACAAGGTGCACAAAATCTGCCTGATCCACGGCTCTCCCCCGGTAAGTTTGCTTTTTCTGACCGCTCTCCGAACCTGCGATCCTAACGAACCATGAACGACAACGACCTTCCCGACCTGATCCGCACCCCGCCCGGCCTGTACCGCCACTACAAGGGCATGCTTTACCAGGTGATCGACACGGTGCGCCACAGCGAAACGCTGGAGCCCATGACGCTGTACCGCGCGCTGTACGGCCAGCACGGCCTGTGGGTGCGGCCGGCGGCGATGTTCGAAGAGAAGGTGGAGATCGACGGCGTGCTGCGGCCGCGGTTCGAGAAATGCCCGGAAGGTGCCGAGCCCGGTGCGACGGGAGGATGAGGCTGGCCACTGAGCCTGGGGCTTTAGGGCCGCGTCCGCCATCCGTAACCTGCAGAGCGTGGGCGACTTCGGCGAGTGCCGGAGGCAACGCCACTGCACCCGCCAGAAGGAAATTTTTGGATGGAATTGGGGTCCAGCGCTTGATCCATAAGCGTCAATAGCTATCATTTTTATAGCCAATCGATTTCCGCTGCCGCGGCGCTCACGAATCGCTATGCAGGCCCCCTACAGGGTCCGCGTTCCGGGACTCAAATAGCCCGGCAGAGAAAAATTGCCAGCCCGTCGCCCCGCTCCCACAGGCGAGGCGCCGGCCCTCAAGCCCTCAAGCCCTACAGCCGCTGCGCCAGCGCCCGCACAGCGCGGGGATAAATCACATGCTCCTGCGTGAGCACCCGGGCGGCCAATGTATCGGCCGTGTCATCTGGCAGCACAGGCACCACGGCCTGGTCAAGGATGGGGCCGACATCCAATTCGGCCGTCACCTGGTGCACGGTGACCCCGGCAAACTTGCAACCCGCGTCGATGGCGCGCTGGTGCGTGTGCAATCCGGTGAAGGCCGGCAGCAGCGAGGGGTGGATGTTGATCAGTCGCCCCGCATACCGCGCCACAAAACCCGGCGTGAGGATGCGCATGAACCCGGCCAGCACGACCAGCGCGGGGTCGTGGCGGTCCACCAGCGCCGCCAGCTCGGCGTCAAACGCCTCGCGGCTGGCAAAACCCTTGTGATCCAGCACCTCGGCCGCGATGCCTTGCGCGCGCGCAAAGGCTAACCCCCCGGCGTCCGCCTTGTTGCTCACCACTGCAGCCACGCGGGCCCCGTAGCGCTGCTCCCAGTTCTCCTGCTGGGCGGTGCGGACGATGGCGGCCATGTTGGAGCCGCCGCCTGAGATCAGAATGACGATGTTCTTCATAAATTGCCCCGGATTATCCCAGCCATGCCTTTTGATCCCGCCATCCGCCCCCTCACCCCCCACGAAG
>SDXZ01000303.1 GCA_004210805.1 Acidovorax sp. | reverse complement strand
GCGAGTTGAAGCTGGTCTACAACAAGACGCGCCAGGCAGCGATCACGAAAGAACTTTCGGAAATCGTGGCTGGCGCCGCTGCTGTGTAAGCAGCTCAACCAACATCTAAATTGGAGCGAGAAAAATGGCTCAAGAGAATTCCCAAGTGAACGCAGGCGTTCAGGGCAAGATTGTTCAATGTATCGGCGCTGTGGTGGACGTGGAGTTTCCACGCGACCAGATGCCCAAGATTTACGACGCTCTGAAGCTCGACGGTTCGACCCTGACGCTGGAAGTCCAGCAGCAGCTGGGTGACGGCGTGGTGCGTACCATTGCGCTGGGTTCGTCCGACGGCCTGCGCCGCGGCATCATGGTGACCAACACCGGCAACGCCATCACCGTGCCCGTGGGCAAGGCGACGCTGGGCCGCATCATGGACGTGCTGGGTGCGCCCATCGACGAGCGCGGCCCCGTGGACCAGGCTCTGACGGCCTCCATCCACCGCAAGGCTCCTGCGTACGACGAACTGTCGCCATCGCAAGAGCTGCTGGAAACCGGCATCAAGGTGATCGACCTGGTCTGCCCGTTCGCCAAGGGCGGCAAGGTGGGCCTGTTCGGTGGTGCCGGTGTGGGCAAGACCGTGAACATGATGGAACTCATCAACAACATCGCCAAGGCCCACAGCGGTCTGTCGGTGTTTGCTGGTGTGGGCGAGCGTACCCGCGAAGGGAACGACTTCTATCACGAAATGGCCGATTCCGGCGTGGTGAATCTGGAGAAGCTCGAAGAGTCCAAGGTCGCCATGGTGTACGGCCAGATGAACGAGCCCCCAGGCAACCGTCTGCGCGTGGCGCTGACCGGCCTGACCATTGCCGAGTCGTTCCGCGACGAAGGCCGTGACGTGCTGTTCTTCGTGGACAACATCTACCGCTACACGCTGGCCGGTACCGAAGTGTCTGCTCTGCTGGGCCGTATGCCTTCCGCCGTGGGCTACCAGCCTACGCTGGCCGAGGAAATGGGTCGCCTGCAAGAGCGCATCACCTCCACCAAGGTCGGTTCGATCACCTCCATCCAGGCCGTTTACGTGCCAGCCGATGACTTGACCGATCCATCGCCCGCCACAACGTTCGCCCACTTGGATTCCACCGTGGTGCTGTCCCGTGACATCGCTTCGCTGGGTATCTACCCTGCCGTGGATCCCCTGGATTCCACTAGCCGCCAGCTGGACCCGAACGTTGTGGGCGAAGACCACTACGCCACGGCCCGCGCGGTGCAAGGCACGCTGCAGCGCTACAAGGAACTGCGCGACATCATCGCGATTCTGGGTATGGACGAACTGGCTCCTGACGACAAGCTGGCAGTGGCCCGCGCGCGCAAGATCCAACGTTTCCTGTCGCAGCCTTTCCACGTGGCGGAAGTGTTCACGGGTTCGCCAGGCAAGTACGTTCCTCTGTCGGAAACCATCCGTGGTTTCAAGATGATCGTGGCCGGCGAATGCGACCACCTGCCAGAACAGGCGTTCTACATGGTCGGTACCATCGACGAAGCCTTCGAAAAGGCCAAGAAGGTGGCCTGATTGCCCGGCGGCTGAGTCGCGGTCCACCGCGCTCAGCCATCACAAGCAATCAAGCAACCCATCCCCTTTTCCTAGGAGCAATGATGAACACCATCCACGTTGATGTGGTCAGTGCCGAAGAGTCCATCTTCTCCGGTGAAGCACGTTTTGTCGCGCTGCCTGGTGAGTCTGGCGAACTGGGCATCTTTCCCCGCCACACCCCGCTGATCACCCGCATCAAGCCGGGCTCGGTGCGCATCGAAATGGCCGACGGCAGCGAAGAATTCGTGTTCGTGGCCGGTGGCATTCTGGAAGTGCAACCCAACCGCGTGACCGTGTTGTCCGACACCGCCATCCGCGGCAAGGATCTGGACGACGAGAAGGCCAACGCTGCCAAGGCATCGGCCGAAGAAGCCCTCAAGAACGCCAAGAGCGAGATCGACCTGGCGCGCGCACAGTCCGAGTTGACCGTCATGGCAGCCCAGATTGCGGCGCTTCGCAAGTTTCGCCAGAAGAAATAATCGAATCAATCACCCGATTCGACACTGCTCAAGAAACCCGGCTTGCCGGGTTTTTTTACGCCTGGTTGTTGGTACCCCGCTCCCCAGTCTCGACCAAGCGGATGTCCAAGCCCGCGCAGTCCACGGAAAGCACCTTCCCCATGTCGCCCGCGAGCAACTGCCGACTGGCCAGAAATCCACGAGCTTGTGCGAGTGAGCGCACGCTGAACGACAGCGACTGGATGCGCAGGTGGTCCCCAGGAACCAGTTCCAGTGAGATCTCCGGTGTGAGGGCGATGGCCTGACCGTGCGCCGGCCCGGCGAGCGCCTCCCAGTGGCGCCTGTGTTCCGCCAGGTCAGGCGTTTCCACGCGCATCGCGTTCAACCCGATCAACCCCAGCGGGCCGCCTCCGCAATCTCGCAGTGCCCGCCTGTGCCGGGCTCGGCGTTGTGCGGGCGTGAGCGCCTCGTCCCACGGGTAAATCGCCGCACCGGGGTCCCATTCGCAAAAGAACACGCAGCAACTTGGTGCCGACACATCCAGCAGTACAGCATTGGTGAAGTTTGTGGCCACTTCCCCTGCAGCGTTCAGGGACTGGTAGGGACGCGCAGGCTTGGTAGCAATGCCAGAGGCGTTGGCGCTATCGAGCGCCAGCGACAAGGGCAGAGCGGGCTCCAAGGCGAAGCCGTGCACCAGCGGTGGCGGCGCATGGCTGGGCAGGTCTGAGTTATCGGTGGCGGCCCAGAACTCCAGGTCGGTATTGCCCACATGCACCCAGCCATAGGTCGCAAAACCTGCGCGCTGCAGCGGCCACGCGACCGGCAGCTCGAAAACGCTGCTGAAGAGATCAAACAGGGGCTCGGCTGCGGGCAGGCGCAGCATGATGTGGTCGATGGAGCGGTAGCAGGGCAGCATTCCGAAGGGTGAGCGAGTCAGCGGTCGACCATTGTCCGCCCGAAGGTGGTCAAGGAGGCGAGACACAAGCAAGCTGGAACACACCCTGCCCAACGCTTGAATCCACCCATCCATGCAAAAGGCCGGGGTCCCCTTAAGGAGCCCCGGCCTTTTTGGCTGAGCGTCTGCAGTGCGATCTGCAGATCGCGGGCAATTACATGGCGCTGAATTCGCCCGAAGGGATCTGGCCCGTGCGCAGGGCTTCAGCAGCCTGGGCGCGCACCGCAGCGCGGTCGGCCGTGGACTTGTAAGTCACCACACGCGAACCTGCTGGCTCGATGCTGCGGGTCTGGGCCACGGTGGCAGCTTCTGCAGCCACTTCAGCACGGGTGCGGTTGGTTTCAAACTTGGTGGCGAATTGCGAAGCATCGGCTTCGTCAGCGTGGGCACCAAAAGCGGAGAAAGCAGCCACAGCGGCGATAGAGATGAAACGTGCGGTCTTGTTCATGGTGAAACTCCAGTGAAATTCAAATAAAAAGAAGAGGGGGGTCGTTGGTACCTAGGTACCTGC
>SDXZ01000302.1 GCA_004210805.1 Acidovorax sp. | reverse complement strand
CACCCCCACACCCGCCCCGCGCAAGGCCGCGATCGCCAAGGCCGACAAGGAAGTGCTGTTCAAGGGCGTGACCTGCGCCCTGATCGGCCTGGTGATTCTGCTGGCGCCGTATGTGGCCCGCTCGACCAGCGTGCGCGAACTGATGGGCCAGGCCGCGCTGGTGGGCTGGTTTGCGCTGGCGCTGGGTGTGGCCTTTGTGGTGCAGTTCGCGCTGCAGCGCGCCAAGGCTGGGCGCGGGCAACCGTGACACTGGCCGCTCCGTTGCACACGCCTGCCCTGCCCGCCCGCGCTGTGGACGGCGCCTCGGCCCAGGTCATGTTCCAGACCCTGCAGAGCCGGGCGCAGGCGGCCGGCATCGCCCTGCGCAACCCGCCACCAGAGCCCACGACCTGCTGCGGGCGCGGCTGCAATGGCTGCGTGTGGGAGGGTTTTCTGGACGCCGCCGAGTACTGGCGGCAGGAGGCGTTGCTGCTGTTGGACGCGTGAATCCCGGCGTCCCCGCCCGTGCCGGCGGAGCCTGTGGAAGCCAGGGCGCCTGTGTCACCCGACCATCCACAAGCTCGTGGCGCAGAGGGACACAACCACCTTAAAAATCAAGCCAAATTGGCCGCCAGCGCTTGATGCATAGGCGCTAGCAGCTATTAAATCAGGAGCAAACCACTCCTGAAGGCTGCATCACCCCAGTTCCTTGACCGCCATGTACTGCTCCAGCCAGGCTTCAAACGGCAGCGTGTCCGCCGCCTCGATGGCCTTTTGCGCAGCCACCGATTCGTCGGCCAGGGCCAGGTAGCGCGCCTGCTGGTCTGCAGACCAGGGGAGGGCCAGCAGTGCATCGCGCGCGGCCACCGAAGACTGGCGCGCAAAGTCTTCGAAGCGGTTGTCGTGCGCCTCGTGCATCGCCTTCAACACGCGGGCCGAGGGCGTATCGGCGGGGGCGGCCATCAAGGCCAGCGCATCGCGCAGGGCGCGGCTGTAGTCGTCGGTGCCGTGCGTGGCATCCAGCGCGGCGGCCAGCGGCGCGCATTCGGCCAGCACCTCGGCACCCCAGTCGGCCAGCGCCACGCTCTGGCCGTTGCGCGCCAGTTGCAGCCCGGGCTCGCGGCCGCGTTCGGCCGTGAGGTGCTGGTTGTGCTTAAGCTCGGCAATCTCGGCCGGCGTGTCGGGTGGGCTGTCGGACAGCAGGCAGTGCAGCAAAAACACGTCCAGCAGCCGCATGGTCGACGCCGTGATGCCCACGGGCACAAACGGGTCCAGGTCCATCAGGCGCACTTCCACATATTCGACCCCGCGCTCGCGCAGGGCGTGCAGCGGGCGCTCGCCGGTGCGCACGGTGCGCTTGGGACGGATGGTGCCGTAGAACTCGTTTTCGATCTGCAAGAGGCTGGTGCCCAGCTGGTTGTAGTCGCCGCCGGGGTTGCGCACGCCCAGCATTTCGTAGGCGGGATAGGGCTTGGTCAGGGCCTCGTGCAGCGAATTGGCATAGCCCTTGAGGCCGTTGTAGCTCACGGCCAGCGTAGCCTGGGCGTCGCTCTGGTAGCCCAGGCGCCCCATGCGCAGGGAGGTGGCGTGCGGCAGGTACAGCGCCTTGCCGCCGGGCAGTTGCTGCAAACCATGTTCGCGCCCGGCCACAAAACAGGGACACAGCGCGGGGGATGCGCCAAACAGGTACAGCAGCACAAACGCGTGGCGGCGGAAGTTGCGGATGAGCGAGAAATACTGCTCGCTGTTCACGCCGGGCAGCGACCAGTTGTAGTGAATGCCCGAGATCGTCTGCATGCGCCGGCCGTAGCGGTGGCCCAGGCCCATGCGGTAAACGCTTTTGGCGCGGCCGACGTTGGAGCTGCCGTAGCGGCCGATGGGAATGGTCTCGTCGGTGGGCAGCCCGCAGGGCATGCTGGACGCCCAGAGCAGCTCGCCGCCGCTGTCTTTGAGGGTGTGGTGCACAAACTGGTGCACCTCGGTCAGCTCATCAAGGCACTGGTCCACGCCCTTGTGGGCGCCGGTGATGAGCTCCAGTTGCGATTCGCTGTAATCGGTCGTGATCAGCGGGTGCGTGAGGGCCGAGCCCAGCGCCACCGGGTGCGGCGTGAGGGCCAAGCCGTCGTGGGGCAGCACCCGAAGGCCTTCCTTTTCAATGCCGCGGCGAATCCCTCCCAGGGCGTCCGCGGGGTAGGCCGCCAGTCTCTCGTGCAATTTGCTCATATCTTTATACCGATCCGTCTTCTTCTGTCGGCCCGGAACTTAGCACGGAGCACGATTGCACGTACGGACCTGGCTTAAACCCTCGACGCCATGGCCTTACCGACCTCGTTGGTGCCCTGGGCAGCGCCGCTTTGTGGTACTTGCTCGCCCGCACGCTCGGTCACCTCGGCCAGGCGGGCCGCCAATTGCTCGGGCACGTCAGCACCGATGCCTACGTGGATGCCCTGGGTCAGGGTGATGTGGGCCGCCTCGAATGTGCCTGCACCGGCGCACAGGATGGTGCGCGTGGGCGCGCTCTCGTGCGCCAGCACCAGCATGGCGGGCACCACGGCCTCGGGCTTCAAGGCATCCAGCACCTCCTGGGGCATCAGGCCTTCGGTCATGCGCGTGGCGGCCGTGGGCGCCAGGGCGTTGACGTGGATGTTGTACTTGGCGCCTTCAATGGCCAGGGTCTGCATGAGCCCCACCTGGGCCAGCTTGGCGGCGCCGTAGTTGCTTTGGCCGAAGTTGCCATACAGGCCGGTGGACGACGTGGTCATGACGATGCGGCCGTACTGCTGCGCCACCATGTGCGCCCACACGGCCTTGCAGCAGTGGGCGGCGCCCATCAGGTGCACGTCGACCACCAGGCGGAAGTCGTCCATGCTCATCTTCGAGAACGACTTGTCGCGCAGGATGCCGGCGTTGTTGACCAGGATGTCCACCCGGCCCCAGGCGTCGATGGCCTGCTGAACCATGGCCTCGACCGCTGCGAAGTCGGTGACGGATGCGCCGTTGGCCAGGGCCTCGCCGCCAGCTGCGCGGATCTCGTCGACCACGGCCTGCGCGGCCGACACCGTGCTGCCGCTGCCATCCACCGCGCCGCCGAGGTCATTGACCAGCACCTTGGCGCCACGCGCTGCGAGGGCCAGCGCGTGTTGGCGGCCCAGGCCCCCGCCTGCGCCGGTGACGATGGCCACGCGGCCGTTGAAGTCGATAGCCATGAATGCTGCTCCTGTAGGTTTGTGTTGGAAAGGATGCGGGTCGGTGCCACGCAGGCACGCTGCGCGGGGGACTTTAAGCGAGTTGGGTGCGGGGGGTGGTTGCGCGTGCGACTTCGGGCTTCGATGGGGCCGAGGGCTCAAGCCGCAGCGGGGACGTTGGACGGCGGCGCGTGTTCTGCATTTGACAGGGTCGGCCGAAGGGAGCGCCCCACCTGCGGCACACCGCCCGGCCAGCACCCCACCGCCCTCAAGGCAGAAATTCCGTTACACAACGCAAGCCGCCGATCATCCGGGACCCCAATCGGGTAAGGTGCTCAGGGCCAAAA
>SDXZ01000301.1 GCA_004210805.1 Acidovorax sp. | reverse complement strand
AGGGGGAGGGCATGGGGCGATTGTGGCAAATGGAGCGATGGCGCGAAGTTGATGGACAAATGCGACCAGGTCAGCCACATTTGCGCGGGTCCGCCGCATGCCTCGTGAGGAGTTGTCCGCGTTCACCGTCTTGGCTGCGCTGAATGGGGCCGCTTCAACCTCTTACTGGATTTCTTGGCATGCGCAGATTTTTTGTTCGTATTGCTGCGTTGGCTGTGTTGGCGGCAGTGCTTTTCAACCAGGCATCTGCCCAATCATTTACTGAAAACTTCGACGACATCACCCTGCTTGCGGGCAACGGGTGGGTAACCTCCAATGTGAGTGTGGCGGTGGGCTCCAGGAACTGGTTTCAGGGGAACCCCGTGTCTGCCGCCGGACCTTTCGACTCCTTCAACGGCGCAGCCAGCGCCTATATCGCAGCCAACTTCAACAACACCGGCAATACGGGCACGATCAGCAACTGGTTGATGGCGCCCACTAGAACCTTGCGCAACGGGGATGTGCTGACGTTCTATACCCGCAAGGTTGCCCCAGACACCTATGCCGATCGCCTGGAGGTGCGTCTGAGCGCCAATGGAGCGAGTACGAATGTGGGCGGGGGCGCGGCGGTGGGTGACTTCAACACGCAGTTGCTCAGCATCAACCCCACGCTGGTCTTGGGCGTGTATCCGACCACCTGGACGCTCTACACCATCACGGTCGCCGGGCTTTCCGCGCCCACCTCTGGGCGTCTTGCGTTCCGGTATTTTGTGACGAACGGCGGGAATCTCGGCACCAACTCCGACTACATCGGCATCGACAACGTGGTGTACACGCCGTATGTGTGCCCGGCCCTCACGATGAGCGCAGGGGGCGGTCTGGCGGCAGGCACTTTGCTCCAGCCCTACAGCAGAACACTGACCCAGACGGGCGCCTTGGGTGCGCCCAACTTCGCCATCACGGCAGGGGCTCTTCCGCCCGGCCTGGCCCTGTCTTCGGCGGGCGTCATTTCGGGCGCACCCACTGCGATGGGTACCTTCAATTTCACCGCGACTGTCTCGGATGCCAGCGGCTGCAGCGGATCGCAGAGCTACTCCATCACGGTGCTGGCCGACGTGCCGGGAGCGCCCCAAAACGTGAGTGCAAGCCCAGGCAACATGCAGGTCGACGTGAGCTGGCAGGCCCCCGCCAATGACGGCGGAACCCCGATCACGGGTTACACCGCGACGGCAGTGCAAGATCCCACCAAGTCGTGCTCCACCTCTGGCGGGCTGAGCTGCACGGTGACGGGGCTTTCCAATGGCACAGGCTACAGCTTCAGCGTGGTGGCCAACAACAACCAGGGCTCCTCGCCGGCCGGGGTCAGCGGCATGGTGACTCCCGCCCTCGCGACCATCACCGGCGCAGTGCCTGGCATGGCAGGCATGGCCACGGCGACCCTCACGGCTGGAGGACCGACCTGCACGTTCGACCTCAGTTCGCAGTTCGCAATGCCGGCCACTGCCCCGGCCAACCGCACATTGCCCTATGGCGGATTCGAATTCCTTGCGACCGGTTGCGTCGGCGGCGTCACCGTGGCCATCACCTACCCGGACCCATTGCCGTCGGGCATCCAGTTCTGGAAGTTGGGACCTTCCAGTGCGGGCGCTCCTGCTTCCACGTGGTTCCCATGGAGCGGCGCAACGCTTAGCCCTGACCGCCGAACTGTGACCTATACCGTCATTGACAACGGGGTCGGAGATTCCGACAACGTCCTGGGGCGTGTTCGGGATCCGTTTGCCTTGGCGTTGGGCGGAGGCGGTGATCATGTCGGCATTCCAGTGGATAACCCGTGGGCGTTGTTTGCGCTGGCGACGGTGCTGGCGGGACTCGGCATGCGCAGGCAGCGGCGCCGCTCCACGGGCTAAGGGCAGCCTTGCACCGGCCGCGGTATCGCGTGCATTCTGATTGTTGGTGTCTACACGCCAGCTGCGTTGGCGGAGAGCCTGTCCCGGCGCGCACATGTTGATGACTTGATGTGACGGGTGAGCAGCCATGCCAGCCGCGTACCCCAAATGCACTTTGAATACCCAAAAAAGCTGCGCTAGGTAACGGCGCCGGTTGGCTGCCGTGTGGGCCGTCGGGGCGCGCCTCCGCTCGCACACCCCTCTCTCATATTGCGATCAGCCGCGCCCCAGCCAGCGCGGTGGACGTACCGCATGCGACGTTCCTGTGTGGGAGGGATTTGCACGAGCCACGACTTGAAGGCGGGGATTTCGCGCGCATCGGGTTATCCCCAATGTGTGTATGAAACCGGTTTCATAAACTCTGCGCATCCCCTCCCAATCACCCACACCGTGAATTACCAGTTCCAGTTCGACGCCGTTTTTGCCGCATGGCCGCTGCTGCTCAAAGGCACGTGGATCACCGTGCAGCTGTCGCTCACGGCCACGGTGCTTGGGTTGGTGGTAGCAGTGTTCTGCGCCTGGGGCAAGACGGGCGGGCCGGCGTGGCTGCGGTTCTTGATCAATGCGTACATCGAGGTCATCCGCAACACGCCGTTCATCGTGCAGCTGTTTTTCTTCTTCTTCGCGCTGCCGTCCATCGGCCTGCGCTGGTCGCCCTACACGGCGGCGCTGACCGCGATGGTGGTCAACCTGGGGGCGTATGCGGCAGAGATCGTGCGGGCGGGCATCGAGTCGATCCCCAAGGGGCAGATCGAGGCGGGCAAGGCGCTCAACCTGAAGCCGTGGGAGATCTTTCGCTTCGTCATCTTGAAGCCCGCGCTCAAGGCCATCTACCCCGCGCTCACCAGCCAGTTCATCCTGCTGATGCTCAGCTCGGCCGTGGTGTCGGTGATCTCGGCAGACGACCTGACGTCGGTGGCGGCCAATCTGCAGTCGCAGACGTTTCGCAGTTTCGAGATCTACATCGTGGTGGCGGGGATCTACCTGGCGCTGGCGCTGTCGTTCTCGGCGCTGTTCAAGCTGATCTACCAGCGCGCGCTCAACTACCCCGACCGCCGATAAGGAGACCGGACCATGCGTACCTTCGGGCTCTCCGAGTTTCTTTTCATCGTGCAGGCCGCGCAGTGGACGCTGGCGCTGTCGGCCATTGCCTTCGTCGGCGGCGCGCTGCTGGGCCTGGTGGTGGCGCTGTCGCGCACGTCCGAGAGCGCCGTGGCGCGCAATGCGTCGCGGGTGTTCATCCAGGTGTTCCAGGGCACGCCGCTGCTGCTGCAGCTGTTTTTGATCTTCTTCGGCGCGCCGGTGCTGGGCCTGGACATCAACCCCTGGGTCGCGGCGGGCGTGGCGCTGGTGCTCAACAGCGCAGCGTTTCTGGCCGAGATATGGCGCGGCTGCATCGAGGCGGTGCCGCGCGGCCAGTGGGAGGCCGCGCAGGCCCTGAACCTGAGCTACATCAACCGCATGCGCTTCGTGGTGCTGCCGCAGGCATTCAAGATCGCGCTGCCGCCCACCGTGGGCTACACGGTGCAGATCATCAAGGGCACCTCGCTGGCCGCCATCATCGGTTTCACCGAGATCACGCGGGCCGGGCAGATCATCAACAACGC
>SDXZ01000300.1 GCA_004210805.1 Acidovorax sp. | reverse complement strand
GGCGGCGCCGGCATGGACCAGTACATCGGCGGCATCGAGCACGCCATCCTGCACCTGCTGTACGCGCGCTTCTGGACCAAGGTCATGCGCGACCTGGGCCTGGTGACGGTGGACGAGCCTTTTGCGCAACTGCTCACGCAGGGCATGGTGCTCAACCACATCTATTACTGGCGCGATGAAAAGGGCGGCAAGAACTACTTCCCGCCCGAAGCCGTGACGCAGGTGCTCGATGCGCAAGGCCGCATCGTGGGGGGCAAGCTTACCGAGGCCGAGGGCCCGTACCCGCAAGGCCTGGTGCTGGAGTACGGTGGCGTCGGCAAGATGGGCAAGACCGAGCGCAACGGCGTCGACCCGCAGGACCTGATCGCCAAGTACGGCGCCGACACGGCGCGCCTGTACACCATGTTCACCGCCCCGCCCGAGGCCACGCTGGAGTGGAACGACGCCGCGGTGGAAGGCAGCTACCGCTTCCTGCGCCGCGTGTGGAACTTCGGCTTCAAGCTGTCTGCTATGGATATGGAAGCAGCCAGTGCAAGCGTAGCAAGCGCCAGCAGCCTAAAAGACGTGGAATTTGGCAAAGAGGCCAAGGCGCTGCGCCTGGAAATCCACAATGTGCTCAAGCAGGTGGACTACGACTACCAGCGCATGCAGTACAACACCGTGGTCTCCGGCGCGATGAAGATGATCAATGCGCTGGAGGACTTCAAGGCCGCTGATTCCGCCGGCGCCCAGGTCGCGCTGATCGAAGGCTTCGGCATTCTGCTGCGCGTGCTGTACCCGGCCACGCCGCACATCGCGCACACCCTGTGGAGCAGCCTGGGCTACTCCAACCACCTGGGCGACCTGCTCGACGCGGCCTGGCCGCAGGTCGACGCCGGCGCGCTGGTGCAGGACGAGATCGAACTCATGTTGCAGGTCAACGGCAAGCTGCGGGGCTCCATCCACGTGCCGGCCCAGGCCGACAAGGCCGAGATCGAGCGCGTGGCGCTGGCAAGCGTTGCCTTCACCGCACAGGCGGCGGGCGCGGCACCCAAGCGCGTGATCATCGTGCCGGGACGCCTGGTGAACGTGGTGATCTAGTGGGCCGACAACCTGTGGGCGCTGCACCGTTTCCCGTCTCTCGCGCCAAGCGCGGAGACAGGGCGCGACGCCGGTGGCCCGCCCCAACCAGTGCCACGGCGCTCCAATGCGCTTTTGGCCTGGGCCGCGCCAGCTTCAGGGCTGTGGTCGCGTGAACGCAATGGAAAACTGATATGCAAAGACGCACGCTGCTGACCTTCGCCCCCGTTGCCGTGCTGGCAGGCTGCGGCTTTCGCCTGCGGGGCGTGCCGGAGTTTGGCTTCGAGACGCTCTACATCGCCGCGCCCCCCAGCTCGCCACTGGCGCGCGAACTGGAGCGCACGCTGGCCGGCTCGGGCGGCAACCTCCGGGTGCTGCGCGATGCTGCCGGCATGACCACGGCCCAGGCCATCATGGACCTGCTGCAAGAGCAGCAAGAGCGCGTGGTGGTAGGCCAAAGCGCGTCGGGCCAGGTGCGCGAACTGCAGCTGCGCCTGCGCGTGAAGTTCCGCCTGCGCACCCTGGCCGGCACCGAGCTGATCCCCGAGACGGAAATCCTGCAGCAGCGCGACATCAGCTACAACGAAACCATTGCCCTGGCCAAGGAAGCGGAAGAGGCACTGCTCTACCGCAACATGCGCACGGACATCGTGCAGCAGCTGCTGCGCCGTTTGGCGGTCGTGAGGCTTTGATCGATTTCTGTACGGTAGCGGCTCGCTGGGCGATGCTGGGGTGGTTGCACCCCTGCAGGTAAAAACTGGCGCGCCCTAAGGCCAGGGCAGCCGCGCAAGGGCCGCCCCGCCGCGCTGGCTGCGTCCCCCTTCCCGAATCGCGCAGCGATTCGAGAGAAGGGGGAAGCGGCGCAGCCGCTCAGGGGGATCGCTTCATATCGATCGCCTGACCAGCGTGCTCTTGCCAAACAGCGACTCCACCAAGTCCACCGCCAGCACCGCCGTGCGGTTGCGTACATCCAGCGCGGGGTTGACCTCCACGATGTCCAGCGAGGCCAGGCGGCCGCTGTCCGCGATCATTTCCATGCACAGCTGGGCCTCGCGGTAAGTGGGGCCACCAGGCACCAGGGTGCCCACACCGGGGGCGATCTCCGGGTCGAGGAAGTCCACGTCGAAGCTCACATGCAAATGGGTGTTCTCGTCCACACCCGCCAGCGCTTGCTGCATGGTGGCGCGCATGCCCACTTCGTCGATGTAGCGCATGTCAAAGACTTCGAGGCCCTGCTCGTGCACAAAACGCTTCTCGCCCGCGTCCACGCTGCGGATGCCGATCTGGCGGATCTGGTCGGGCCGCAGCGCGGGGGCGCCGCCGGGCATGCCCGCCAGCTGCGTGAGCTCGACCGGGCCAAAGCCGCACAGGCAGGCCACGGGCATGCCGTGCACATTGCCGCTGGGGGTGAGCGTGCTGGTGTTGAAGTCGGCATGCGCATCAAGCCACAGCACGCGCAAGGTTTTGCCCACATCCAGGCAATGGCGGGCCACGGCGCTGATGCTGCCCAGGCCCAGGCAGTGGTCGCCGCCCATCAGGATGGGCAGGTGGCCGAGTTTCAGCTCGGCAGAGACCGCGTCGAACACGTGCTGGTTCCACGCCACCACTTCGGCCAGGTGGCGGTAGCCCGATTCGGGCGGCTGCCAGGGGTTGGCGGGGCCGTTGAGGTTGCCGCGGTCGACCACCGTGAGGCCATGGCTCTCGAGCGCCGGCTGCAGGCCCGCCACGCGCAGCGCCTCGGGCCCCATGGAAGCACCGCGTGCGCCCGCGCCCACGTCAGTGGGGGCGCCAATGAGGCTGACGGCACGCGCCGGGGAAGGGGAGAGGGTCGGGGTCATGGGCGAAGGCCTTTGTGGGGAGCTGAACGGGCGGCACGCCCGGGTCGGGCCTGCCGTGGTGGCGGCATTGTCTGCGCAGCGGGTGCCAATGCAAAGTAAGACACCTGCGCAATCGGGCGCATGGTTTGCGCAATGTGCGGGCTGCTGCTGGCGATCTGCGCAGTGGCCTCGGCGCATGTCGTCGCAAAAGCCCTCTGCACCCGCTCCCGCCCAATACTGCGCGGGTAAAGCACGTCCGGGCGAGGCGATAAACTTTGCCGCATGCAACTCGCCCTGGCCCAACTCCCCACCCATCTCCAAAAGGGCCTGTCGCCGCTGTACGTGCTGCACGGGGACGAACCCCTGTTGCAGCAGGAGGCGGCAGACACCATCCGGGCCACGGCGCGGGCCCAGGGCTACACCGAGCGCAGCAGCTACACCGTGGCGGGCGCGCACTTCGACTGGAGCGCGGTGCTGGCGGCGGGCGGCAGTTTGAGCCTGTTTGCCGACAAGCAGATCGTGGAGATCCGCATCCCCTCGGGCAAGCCCGGCAAGGACGGCAGCGTGGCCCTGCAGCAGGTGGCCGAATCGGCGCGCGGCAACGACAGCACGCTCACGCTCGTCATGCTGCCGCGCCTGGACAAGGCCACCCGCAGCGGCGCCTGGTTTGCGGCGCTGGAGGCCAACGGCATGTCGATCCAGATCGACACCATCGA
>SDXZ01000089.1 GCA_004210805.1 Acidovorax sp. | reverse complement strand
GCCAGCTCGTAGCCGCCGCCCGCGCAGGCGCCGTTCACGGCGGCGACGAACTTCAGGCCCGAGTGCTTGGACGAGTCCTCGATGCCGTTGCGCGTCTCGTTGGTGAACTTGCAGAAGTTCACCTTCCAGGCGTGGCTGGAGACACCCAGCATGAAGATGTTGGCGCCCGAGCAGAAGATGCGGTCCTTGGCGCTGGTGACGATTACCGTGCGCACCCCCGGGTGCTCGAAGCGCACGCGGTTGAGCGCGTCGTGCAGCTCGATGTCCACGCCCAGGTCGTAGCTGTTGAGCTTGAGCTTGTAGCCGGGGCGGATGCCGCCGTCTTCGGCGATGTCCAGCGACAGGCGGGCGACCGTACCATCCACCGCGAGCTTCCAGTGGCGGTATTGCGTAGGGTCGGTGCGGTAGTCCACACGGGTAGAGGTGGTAGGCACGGCGGTCATGGGGCGTCTCCATCAAATCTGCTAACAGGCAAAATAATGCATTTGCCAACTCATTGATGTGCATCATGCTGCATGTTTTTGTGCAAGTCAATGCATCCTGCAGTTTTTTGCAGGAGGTGAGAAAGTTGAGAGAGGCTGCGCCCCGGGCGGCGGGACGCACCGCGCGCTCTGGAGCATCCCGGCGCGCCCTGCGCGTCAGTCGGGGCGGTTGGCCATGAGCTGGCGCACGCCCGTGCGCAACTGCAACAGGCTTTGGTCGAGGTTCTGGCCCGAGGTGTCGACGGTGAGGTCAGCCTTTGAATAAAACGCTGCCCGGCCTTCCAGGATGCGGCGCAGGTCGTCCATCGCTTCCTTGCTGGCGGCCATGGGGCGCATGTCGCCCTGGGCGAGCACGCGGCCCATGTGCTCCTCGGGCGCGGCGCGCAGCCATACCGTGGTGCAGTGCGCCAGCAGCTCATTGAAGGTGGCGGGGTCCGACACGATGCCGCCGGGTGTGGCGATCACGACTTCGCTGTGGATCTGCACGATCTCTTCGAGCGCCCGCCGTTCATAGCGGCGGTAGGCGGTGGTGCCGTACAGGTCGTGGATCTCGCGCACGCTGCAGCCGGCCAGGGTTTCGATTTCGCGGCTCAGTTCGATGAAGGGCACGTCCAAATCGCGTGCCAAGAGCGGCCCCAGCGTGGACTTGCCCGCGCCGCGCAACCCCACGAGTGCAATGCGCCGGTGGCGCGCCGTGTCGACCGCACCGTTGTTCAGCAGCTCGTGCAATGCCAGGCGCGCACGGCGCAGTTCAGGCTCGCTGCGGTGCTCCAGCAGTTCGCGGATCAGCAGCCCTTCAGGCGAGCGGGTGGTGAAGTCGCCCACCAGTTCGGCCAGCGAGCAGTGCAGTGCTCCCGCCACCTGCTGCAACACCAGGATGGAGGCGTTGCCGGTGCCGTATTCCAGATTGGCCAGATGCCGCTCCGACACGTCGGCCGCCTTCGCTACCGCCTTGCGCGTGAGCCCGCGCTGCGCCCGCAGAATGCGCACCCGCTCACCGAGCGCAGCCAACAGAGGGTTGCGGGCTTCATCGGCAGGCTCGGTTGCGCCTTCGCCCGCCGAGGTCGCTGTGTCTTCTCGTTCGTTCATGTTCGTCCTCGTTCACAGCCCGCCGCGCGGAGCATCGGCGCGCAGGTGCTCCGCTCAGGGAAAATACTATTCATGCACTATAGTGCTTGACATCACTTCAAGCATTACTTATTGTTCACATGCAGGCAAGATACTGCACATCGCTTCATCCCACAAGAACCGGGACCTGCAGCATGCGCGCTGCACCTATTGTCCCTGCCACCCGCGAGTCGCCATGCCCGAAAAAGCTGCATTCCATCAGGCCTTGGTCGAACTGACCCGGGACATCGCGGGCCGCGCCCTGGACGGCGCCTTGCAGGACTGGCTCAACCAGACCCATGGCCCCACCAGTGCCGCCTACCAGCACATCAAGGCCGGGTGCCTGGCCGGCATCGCGCAGGGCTGGCTCTGCGAGCGAGAAGGGGGTGGTATCCGCTACGGCCGCGTGTTCAAGGCAGAAGATGCGCTGCACCGCTTCTCGGTAGATGTGGTCGACATGGAAGACATCGCGGGCCCGCACCATGCGCATCCGCTGGGCGAAATCGACCTGATCATGCCGCTGGAAGGGGACGCCACGTTTGACGGCCATCCTGCCGGTTGGTGTGTGTACCCACCGGGCAGTGCCCATCGCCCCACCGTGGCCCAAGGCCGGTCGCTGGTGCTCTATCTGCTGCCCGAGGGGCAGATCCAGTTCACGCGCTGAGGCGGCAGCCTCTTCGACACATGGCCAGCGCCCCCGCGGAGGGGCCGGCCTTACCCAGAAAGACGCCATGACCGAACTCCTGCCCAACTACGCTGCCGGCCGCTGGCAAACCGGCCACGGCCCGGGCACCGTGCTGAAAGACCCCGTGCTGGGCGAAGACCTGGTGCGTGTGGATGCAACAGGGCTCGACCTGCCCGAGGCCTTCCGGTTTGCCCGCGAGCGCGGCGGCGCCGCATTGCGGGCGCTGACCTACCGTGAGCGGGCAGCGCTGCTGGGCGCGGTGGTCAAGGTGCTGCAGGCCCACCGCGACAGCTACTACGCGATTGCCACGGCCAATTCCGGTACGGTCAAGAACGACTCTGCCGTGGACATCGACGGGGGCATCTTCACGCTGGGGCAGTACGCCAAGTGGGGTGAAGCGCTGGGCGACGTGCGTGCGCTGCGTGATGGCGATGCCATCAAGCTGGGCAAGGAGCCGGTGTTTCTGTCGCAGCACCTGCATGTGCCGGCGCGCGGCGTGGCGCTGTTCATCAATGCGTTCAACTTCGCGGCCTGGGGGCTGTGGGAGAAAGCCGCGCCCGCGCTGCTCTCGGGCGTGCCGGTCATTGTCAAGCCTGCCACGTCCACCGCCTGGCTCACGCAGCGCATGGTGCGCGATGTGGTCGATGCCGGCGTGTTGCCGGCGGGAGCCTTGTCCGTCATTGCGGGCAGCTCGGCCGGGCTCATGGACCAGCTGCAGCCCTTCGATGTGGTCTCGTTCACAGGCTCGGCCGAGACGGCCGGCATCATCCGTGCGCATCCTGCGGTGGCGCAGCGCTCGGTGCGCGCCAACATCGAGGCCGACAGCCTGAACAGCGCCGTTCTGCTGCCCGATGCGGCGCAGGGGAGCGAGGCCTTCAATCTGCTGGTGCGCGAAGTGGTGCGCGAGATGACCGTCAAGTCCGGCCAGAAGTGCACGGCGATCCGCCGCATCCTGGTGCCTGCCGGCGTGTATGGCGCGGCGGCCGAGGCCATTGGCGCCAAGCTTGCAGGCGTGACGGTGGGCAACCCGCGCAACGACAGCGTGCGCATGGGCTCACTGGTCAGCACGGCGCAGCTGCAGGCGGTGCGCGAGGGACTGGCACTGCTGAGCGACCACGCGGAGATCCTGCACGACGGCCGCCAGCAGCCGCTGGTGGACGCCGACCCTGCGGTGGCCGCCTGCATGGGCCCCGTGCTGCTGGGCGTGCGCGACCCCGATGCGACCGCGGTGGTGCACGACGTGGAAGTGTTCGGCCCCGTGGCCACGCTGGTGCCCTACCGGGACATGGACCACGCCCTGGCGCTGGCGCAGCGGGGGCAGGGGTCGCTGGTCACGTCGCTGTATGGCGCCGACGAGACTGCGTTGGCCCAGGCAGCTGTGCAACTGGCGGCCAGCCACGGCCGTGTGCACGTGGTCACGCCCGACGTGGCACAGGCCCACACAGGTCACGGCAACGTGATGCCGATGTCGCTGCACGGCGGCCCAGGGCGCGCAGGCGGCGGCGCCGAGCTGGGCGGCCTGCGCGCGCTCGACTTCTATCACCAGCGCAGTGCCGTGCAGGCCAGCCCGGCTGTGCTGGCCGCGCTCGGCCTCTGACGCCTGAGCGAGTGAGCGAGCGCCCTGCCGGCCCAGTGCCCTACCGAAAACGACGGAGAGATCGACATGACCCGCCTGCCAGAGCGCTTCAACTTCGCGGACCACTTGTTCAGCCTGAACCGCGCCCATGCGGAGCGCACCGCCTATATCGATGACCGCGGCCGGCTGAGCTATGGCTACCTGGAAGACCGCGCCCGGCGGCTGGCCGGTGTGCTGGTGGCCTCGGGCCTGCGGCGCGAAGAGCGCGTGCTGCTGCTGATGCACGACACCAGCGATTGGCCTGTGTGCTTTTTGGGCTGCCTGTACGCCGGTGTGGTGCCGGTGGCGGTGAACACCTTGCTGACGGTGGACGACTTCGCCTACATGCTGGCCCACAGCCGCGCCCAGGCGGCGCTGGTGTCGGGCGCGCTGCTGCCGGTGTTGTCGGCAGCGATGGCGCGCGGACCCCACGGGGTCGGGACACTGCTGGTGTCGCTGCCTGTGGGCAAGCTGCACGCCGGCGCGCGGGACCTGGAGGCCGCGCTGAACGAGGCACCGGCCTTGGCCGCTCCAGCACCCACCACGCCCGATGATCCGGGCTTCTGGCTCTACTCATCGGGCTCTACCGGCAAGCCCAAGGGCACGGTGCACACGCAGGGCAACCTGTGGTGGACGGCCGAGCTGTACGGCAAGCCGGTGCTGGGCCTCACGCAGCAGGACGTCTGCTTCTCGGCGGCCAAGCTCTACTTTGCCTACGGCCTGGGCAACGCGCTCACCTTCCCGCTGTCGGTGGGTGCCACGGTGGTGCTGATGGCCGAGCGGCCCACGCCCGACGCGACCTTCAAGCGCTGGGTGGAGCACCAGCCCACGGTGTTCTACGGCGCACCCACGGGGTTCGCAGGCATGCTGGCATCGCCCCGCTTGCCAGCGCGCGCGGCTGTGGCACTGCGCATGTGTTCGTCGGCGGGCGAGGCACTGCCCGCCGAGATCGCGCAGCGCTTCAAAGCGCATTTCGGCTGCGACATCATCGATGGCATCGGATCCACGGAGATGCTGCACATCTTTTTGTCCAACCGCCCGGGAGACATCCGCTACGGCACCACCGGAAAACCCGTGCCGGGCTATGACGTCGAGCTGCGCGGCGAAGAAGGGCAGTGCGTGCCGGACGGCGAAGTGGGCGACCTCTACATCCGCGGACCCAGCGCAGCGTTGATGTACTGGAACAACCGCGACAAGACCCGCGATACCTTCCAGGGCGGCTGGACCAAAAGCGGCGACAAGTACACCCGCGATGCCGACGGCTACTACACCTACGCAGGCCGCAGCGACGACATGCTCAAGGTCAGCGGCATCTATGTTTCGCCGTTCGAGGTCGAGGCCACGCTGATGCAGCACGCCGCCGTACTGGAGGCGGCCGTGATCGGAAAGGAAGACGCCGACGGCCTCACCAAGACCAAGGCGTTTGTGGTGCTCAAGGACGGCAAGTCCGCCACAGAGGACGAGCTCAAGGCCTTTGTGAAAGAAAAACTCGCGCCCTACAAATACCCGCGCTTCATTGAGTTCGTGCCCGAGCTGCCCAAGACGGCCACAGGCAAGATCCAGCGCTTCAGGCTGCGTGAACTGCAGGCCCGCGCATGAGCACGGTCAGCGAATTCGCCACCATCGACTGGCGCGGCCGGCCGGTTCAGGTGGAATACCAGTGGATCGCGCCAGACCGGCGGGATGCACCGCTTTTGGTGTTCCTTCACGAAGGGCTGGGGTCGGTGGCCATGTGGAAGGATTTTCCGCACGCGCTGTGCGCGGCGGGGGGCTTTCGGGGCCTGGTGTTTTCAAGGCCCGGCTATGGCCGGTCGACGCCGCGCGACGCCGGCGAGAGGTGGGGCGTCGACTTCATGCACCGCCAGGCGCACGAGGTGCTGCCGGCATTTATGACCGCGCTGGGCATCAACGAGCCGGTCTGGCTGTTTGGCCACAGCGATGGCGCGTCCATTGCCCTGTTGTGCGCCTCGTTCGCCCCAGAGGCGGTGCGCGGCCTGGTGGTCCTGGCCCCGCACATCTTCGTGGAAGACGTGACGGTCCAGAACATCGAGCAGGCGCGGCTGGCTTATGTGAATACGGACCTGCCGCACAAGCTGGGTCGTTACCACGACGAGCCAGACTCTGCCTTTTGGGGCTGGAACCGCATCTGGCTGAACCCGGCGTTTCGCAGCTGGAACATCGAGCGGGAGGTGGCCGCCGTGCGCGCCCCGGTGCTGGCCGTGCAAGGCCAGGGCGATGAATACGGCACCTTGGAGCAGGTCCGCGGCATCGCCCGGACGGTGCCAGGGACGCGGCTCCTGGAGCTGCCCGACTGCGGCCACTCGCCCCACCGAGACCGGCCGTCGGAAGTGATTGCCGCCACCGTGGCGTTCATTGCCGACAGCGAAGTAAAGCCGGGCTGACAGCGATCTACCCACCGTTCTAGCGCAGCCGCTGCGCGTTGCCGCACTGCTGCCCCGTACGACCTGCGATACACCGCTCGGCTATTCCACCCGCCGCCGCAACCCCTCCAGGTTCACCACGGTGATGCCGCCATATTCGATCTGCAACACGCCTTCGGCCTCCAGGCGCTTGAGGGCTGCGTTGCAACGCTGGCGCGACACGCCCGAAAGGTTGGCAATTTCCTCTTGCGATACCTGCAGGTGGGGATTGCTGCCGGGGTGAAGCCAGGGGTGGAACAGGCCGGCCAGCGCGCGCGCCACCTGGCTGTCTGTGTCCAGCAGATGGTGGGCGGTGAAGTTGCCCAGGAACCAGTGCATGCGCTCATTGATCTGGCGCAGCAGGAAGTGGTCAAAACTGCGCTGGGTAGCGTGCAGCCACTCGAATGTTTCGAGCGGCATCAGCGCCACGCGGCTGGGGCGCAGCGCAATGATGTCCGCCGTGCGGGCCGCTCCGCGCAGCAGCGTGCCCTCGCCAAACCAGCTGCCTGCCGACAACCCACCGAGGGTGACGGACCGGCCGTTGTCCGACGTAAGGGTCCATTTGAGCAGCCCGTCGATGGCACCGTACCAGTGCAGCGGCACGTCGCCGCGCCGGCACAGCGCGCTGCCCTGCGGCACGTCGACCTCGCGCAATTCATCGAGCACGCGTTGCCGGGCCGATTCGTCCAGCGCCGGAAACCATGGCGAGTCGTTCAAGAGGTTGGCAACCGTTGGCGGAGCCTTTTTGACCAGCATTCTGAAGCGTTCTCCCACAGGGTAGCGGGCACGATTCCTCGTATACCCTGAGTCCAAATGTCATCGCAATGACTGAGTATGCAAGCGTCTAAAAAAATAATGCGTGCCATACCATTTTCTCTTGGACAAGGCCATGACCCAGCGCAATGATTTCGCCACCGCCAAACCTCTGGCCCGGCTGTTGCCTGGGGCGCTGCGCCTGAATTTGCTTTCATGGCTTTGTGACAGGGCCACCGCGCCCCTCGCAACCTCCGCACGCGGTGCCGCTGATGCGTACGTCGGCGCCATGCCCGGCGTGGTCCCCCTAACCCGGCCCGCTGCAGCGGCCAAACGGCGTGCAAGTTTTGTTGGCTTTCACCGAGCAGCCAGGCTGCCTTGCACGCCGGCCGCGGTGTGAGCCGCATAGCGATTTACCCACCCAGAAAGAGGAGACAGATGATGATGCCCACACGCCGCCAATTCGTGAGCCACCTCGGCTACGCCGCCGCGCTCGGAGCGCTTGCTCCCTGGAGCGCCATGGCACAGACGCTGGAGCAGATCAAGATCTTCTATGGCTTCCCTGCGGGGAGCGCTGGCGACAGCGTGGCCCGCCGGGTGGGCGAGAAGCTGGCTGGCTCGGCCTACACCCGCAACGCCGCGGTGGTGGAAAACAAGCCCGGCGCGGGTGGGCGGATCGCGCTGGAGGCCCTCAAGGGGGCGCCGACCGATGGCAGCGTCCTCACGCTGTCGCCGTTCTCGTGCACGTCGATCTACCCGCACATCTACAGCAAGCTTAGCTACGACCCGACCAAGGATTTTGTGCCGGTGTCCATCGGCGCGGTCATGCACCACGGCCTGGCGGTGGGACCCCTGGTTCCTGCGTCGGTCAAGAACGTCAAAGAGTTCCTGGCCTGGGCCAAGGCCAATCCAGGCCAGGCCAACTATGGCTCGCCGGCCGCAGGCTCCACGCCGCACTTCATTGGGGCGCTGCTGGGCATGAACAACGGCGTGGACTTGAAGCACGTGCCCTACCGCGGATCGATTCCCGGCGTGACCGACGTGGTGGGGGGGCAGATCGCCTCGATGGTGACCCCGAGCGGCGACTTCATCCCCAACCACAAGGCCGGCAAGCTGCGGTTGATCGCCACGTCGGGCAAGACCCGCTCGCCGTTCTCGCCCGAAGTGCCCACCTTTGCCGAACAGGGCTTCCCTGAGCTGACCACGGAAGAATGGTTCGGCTTCTACGCGCCAGCGAAGACACCGGCCACCGTGGTGGCCGCGGCCAATGCCGCCATCAACGCGGCGATCAAGGAAAAAGCCGTGATCGACAGCCTGGCGGTGGTCGGGCTGATTGCCCAGGGCTCCACCGCGGCCGAGATGGCGGCATCCCAGCAGGCAGAGTTTGAGCGCTGGGGTCCGCTGGTCAAGAAGATCGGCTTCACCGCCGAGTCCTGAAGGGCGTGGACATGGGCTCCCGTGTACAGCGTGTGGCCGTGGTCGCGACCGGCGTCATTGGCGCCAGCTGGGCCGCGTACTTCTTGGCCCAGGGGCTGGAGGTGGACGCCACCGACCCCGCCCCTGGCGCCAGGGAGCGCCTGCAGGCCGTGGTAGCCCGCCACTGGCCCGTGCTGGAGCGCAGCGGCCTGGCACCCGGGGCGCGCATGGAACGGCTGCGCTTTCATGACCGGCTGGAGGACGCGCTGGCCCACGCGGACTTTGTGCAAGAGAGCGGGCCGGAGCGCCTTGACTTCAAGGTGGACCTGCTGCGCCGCATGGACGACGCTGCGCCGCACCACGCGATTCTTGCATCGAGCTCGTCAGGCCTTTCGGTCTCGGCGATGCAGGCGCAGTGCCTGCGTCCCGAACGCGTCGTGCTGGGGCATCCGTTCAATCCCCCGCATTTGATCCCGCTGGTCGAGGTGGGCGGCGGCGACAAGACATCGCCCGAGTCGATCGCCGTGGCCATGGATTTCTACAAGGCCATCGGCAAGCATCCCATCCACGTCCGGCGCGAAGTCAAGGGGCACATCGCCAACCGACTGCAAGCCGCGCTCTGGCGGGAGGCTTTTCACCTCGTCAACGAGGGCGTGGCCAGTGTCTCCGACATCGACACCGCCATTGCCCAGGGCCCCGGGTTGCGCTGGGCGCTGATGGGCCCGTTCATGAACCTGCACCTGTCGGGTGGCGATGGCGGTATCGGCCACTTGCTGGCCCATCTGGGTGGGCCCATCGAAGACTGGTGGAACGACCTGGGCGCGCCGCAGATGACGCCCGTGCTGCAGCAACGCGTGGTGGACGGCATGAAGCAGGCATTGGCCGGGCGTGCCAGCGCCGAACTTGCGGATGCGCGCGACGCCTTGCTGATCGGCCTTCTGCATGCAAAGCAGGCCACACCGATCCTCGACGGACCGGACCGACCGAATTACTGATTCCTTTGCCTGCGCGCCGGGCAACCGGCGGGACAGGTGCGCCCGTATCAAACCCCAAGAGACAACACCATGCAACCTGGATTCCTTGATGACGAAACCCAGATCGCGCTGCCGCTCACGGTGCAGACCTGGTCAGACAACGGCTCGTTCACGCTGCGCTCTCCGGTGCCGCTGGGCGCCTATGCGCGTTGCATCGGCGAATGGGTAGAGCGGTGGGCACAAGAGACACCCGATGCACCCGCCTTGGCGGAGCGCGACGACAGCGCAGGCCACTGGAACACCCTGACCTACGGCGAGCTGCGCCGCGCCGTTGGCGCTGTTGCGCAGTCGTTGCTGGACCTCAAGCTGCCTGCGGACCGCCCCATTGCCATCCTTTCGGACAACGCGGTGGACCACGCGGTGCTCATGCTGGCAGCGATGCATGTGGGCCTGGCGTCGTGCTCCTTGTCGAGCGCGTATTCACGGTCCAAAGACCCGAGCCGCTTGCACAGCATGCTGGCCGCGCTCGGCCCTTCGCTGGTGTACGCCTCCGACGCCAAGGTGTTCGCACCGGCCCTTGTGGGGTACGAATCTGACGCAGTGAAGGTCTTTAGCCGGAATGCGCAAGAGGTAGCCGGCGCGCTGCCTTTCGCGCATTTGCTGATGGGTACCGAAACCCACGCGGTCCGTCGCGCGTTCGAGGCCATCACGCCCGACGGCCATGCCAAATATTTGCTGACTTCGGGATCGACGGGCCGGCCCAAGGTGGTGATCAACACACACCGCATGCTCTGCGCCAACCAGCAGATGATTGCCCAGGTTTGGCCTTTTCTGGAGCACGAAAAGCCCGTGCTGGTGGACTGGCTGCCGTGGAGCCACACCTTTGGTGGCAACCACAACCTCAACATGGTGCTGTGCCATGGCGGCACGCTCTATATCGACGAGGGCCGCCCCGTGCCCGGGCTGATCGAGAAGACGGTGCGCAATCTGCGCGACGTCAAGCCGACCATGCTGTTCAATGTGCCGCGCGGATTCGACATGCTGCTGCCGTTTCTGGAGGCAGACCCAGCCCTGGCGGCCGAAGTTCTGTCGCGCATACGCCTGGCGTTCTACGCTGCTGCAGCACTGGCCCCGTCGACCTGGCAGCGGCTTGAAGCCATCGCGGCCGACGTGCGACCGTCGCAGCCGCTGTGGCTGACCACTTCCTGGGGCGCGACCGAGACCGCGCCTGCCGTCACCAGCGCGCATTGGCGCCTGGACAAGGCGGGGTGCATCGGGGCCCCGTTGCCAGGGCTCGAACTCAAGTTTGTGCCCAGTGGCAGCAAGCTCGAGATGCGGGTCAAGGGCGTGTCGGTCTTTTCTGGCTACCGCAACGCGCCGGTCGAGACGGCGGCGGCTTTTGACAGCGAGGGCTTCTATCGCATCGGCGATGCGGGGTACCTGGTTGACCCTGCGCGGCCGGAACGCGGCGTGGTGTTCAACGGCCGGGTCGCAGAAGACTTCAAGCTGTCGAGCGGCAGCTGGGTGTCGGTGGGCACCTTGCGTGTCGAGTTGGTGTCGGAACTCGCCCCGCTGGTGCAGGACATTGTGCTCACCGGCCATGATCGGGATGAGGTCGGCATGCTGGTGTTCCCGTCGGGCGCCGGTGCCGCCGACCGCCCGCGGCTGGAGGCTGCGCTCCGCGCCGCCATGCGGGCCCGGCGCGATGACGGTGCCGGTTCATCGCAGTGCCCCACCCGTGCCTTGGTGATGGTCGCGCCGCCCGACCCCGACGCTGGCGAAATGACAGACAAGGGCTATATCAACCAGGGCGCCGTGCTCGTGCGCCGCGCTGCGGATGTCGCGGCGCTGTACGCCCAGCCTGTGGGAGATGCGGTGGTCACCCTGGCGTGAACAAGGCGCAGCCGCCGCATACGTGCTCCGCAAAACAAAAAAGGACCAGAGCCCATGGGGCTGCTGGTCCTTTTTACGGGACGGGGCGCCGGGTGGCCATCGGCCATCTCGCACCCCCTCGCGGGGCTGCTTAGGCCGTCGCGTCCTTGAGCTTCTTCAGCGCGCGGGTCTTGATCTTGACCGCGGCTGGCTTGGCGGGGAACCAACGCTCTTCACCCGTGAAAGGGTCCTTGCCGAAGCGCTTCTTCTTGGCGGGGATCTGCTGCAGGCCGATCTTCATCAGGCCGGGCAGCGTGAACTCGCCGGAGCCCTTCTTGTGGACAGAGCCCAGGATGGCGGCTTCCAGTGCAGCCAGCACGGCCTTGGTGGCCTTGGGCTCGACACCGGCTTGCTCAGCCAGGTGGGCGACCAGCGTGGTCTTGTTGAATGCCGTCTTGATCGGCTTGAGGCCGGCAGCAGCCACGGGCTTGGCTGCGGGTGCAGCGGCCTTCTTTGCAGCGGAAGCCGAAGGCTTCTTGGCAGCAGGAGCTGCTGCCTTCTTGGCGGCGGGAGCGGCCTTTTTTACGGCAGCAGGTGCTGCGGCCTTGGTGGTTTTCTTGGCGGGTGCCACGGTCTTTTTTGCAGTTGCCATGATGGTGATTCTTCTTTGCTCAGAGTTGTGATGAGCCTTCTCTCGAAAAGAGAAGGTGCGCAATTTTAGGTGCGTCTGCGCATCCACTGCAAAAGCGAAGAATTCCTGGGCTGGTAGAACCTGTTCAAGATCTTTTCGGGGATCGCATTGGAGTGCAATTGGGAGGAGTGGATGCTTCGGATGCGCCGCATGGGCTCGTGCCCATGCAAGCAGCCGGGGCGCCACGCACTACCAAGTTCATCGGCCCGATTTCACTCCAACCCTTCGGGCAAGTGCCTTGCCGGGCGGTCTGCGGCGTTGCGGCGCTTGCCAATAGCACAGGCTATTGGCTGCGCACCGCGCCTAGCAGCCCATCCCGGCAAGGTACTTGTGCGACCCCGAAAAGACCTTGAACAGGTTCTTAGAGGCTTCTGCCAACCCGCCGTTGTTGGTAGCGCTGGCGCTGCAGGGCCAGCAATTCGACCACCCCCCACACCAGTGCGCAGCCGAGGGTGCTGCACAGCATGGCGAGGCGATAGAGCTCAGTCCTGCGGTGCGGCTGCGGCATCGTCATAAGACCATCCGTCTGCACGGGGCAAGTCAAAACTGGGCCATCCCGGCGCGTCGAAGAGTTCATCCAGCAAGCGCTGCAATCCAAGCCATTTCCAGAGCATGATCGTGGCCCTTTTCAAACAAAGGTGGTGCGGGGAGAAGCTGTTCAATGTCGTTTTGGCACCGGCACTGAACAGCTTCGTTGGGCAAGTTATCGCCCTTGTGTGACGGTTTCGCGTCGGTTCGCGGAATTCACACACTGCTGCCATTGGCCCTGCCAGCATGCGGGCGCCGGGGCTATGCTCGCTCTCCATTGCCTGCCGCGCGGGCCCACGCCGCCTTTTTGCCACCCATCCCATGCACACGCTGCCAGAGCTGCTGGCGCTCGAAAAAATCATCGAACTCGGCGCACCCCATCTGGAGGTGCGCGTGGTTCGACAGGTCTCGCTGCCCTCCGGCGAGTGTTTCCCCATCCATTCCATCGCAGTCGGTAATCCATCGCTCGATGTGCCGGCGGTTGGTTTCTTTGGCGGCGTGCATGGGCTGGAGCGCATCGGTGCCGAAGTGGTCATCGCCTACCTGCAGAACGTGGTCATGCGCCTGCAGTGGGACACCACGCTGCACCGCCAGCTGGAGCAGGTGCGGCTCGTTTTCATGCCCGCCGTCAACCCGGGCGGTATGTGGGCGGCGACCCGCGCCAATCCGCGTGGCGTGGACCTGATGCGCAACGCGCCGGTGGACGCCACTGACCGCGTGCCGATCGGGGTCGGCGGGCAGCGTGTGAGCGCCGGGTTGCCGTGGTACCGCGGGCGCGTGGGCGATGCGATGGAAGAGGAAAGCCAGGCCCTGTGCGAGGTGGCCACGCAGGAACTGCTGGCGCGGCCATTCAGTATCTCCATCGATTGCCATTCAGGCTTTGGCCTGAAAGACCGGCTGTGGTTTCCGTTTGCCCACACGCGCAAGCCGATTGCGCACCTGCCCGAGCTGCATGCGCTGCAAGAGATCTTTCTGCAGGCGCACAGCCACCACCAGTACATCATCGAGCCGCAAAGCGCCCAGTACCTTGCGCATGGCGATCTGTGGGACCACCTGTACCTGCAGGCCTGCCGCGATGTCCCTGGGCACACGTTCTTGCCGCTCACGCTCGAGATGGGGTCGTGGGCGTGGATCAAGAAAAACCCCCGGCAGCTGTTCTCGCGCAACGGCATCTTCAATCCGCTCATCGACCACCGGCAGCAGCGTGTGCTGCGGCGCCATTTGTCGCTGCTGGATTTCCTGGCGCGCGCGGCCTGCAGCCATGCGCGCTGGGTACCCACGCCAGGGCAGCGCGCACAGCGCCGCGCAGACGCCCTGGCGGCCTGGTACGGATGAACCCGGAGGACCGTCCCATGCGCCAGTGGATCCTGTTGCGCGGGCTCACGCGGGAGGCTGCGCATTGGGGCACGTTCGCGGCTGACTTTGAACAGGCCCTACCGCACGACCGCGTTTTGGCGCTTGACTTGCCTGGCAACGGACAGCTGCACCGCCAACGTTCGCCCGCGTCGGTGCCGGGCATGGTGCAGGCGTGCCGCGAGGCCCTGGCAGTTCGCGGGATCGCGCCGCCCTACCACTTGCTGGCCATGTCCCTGGGCGCCATGGTGGCGATCGAATGGGCGCGTGTCGGCGGGCAGGAGGTTGCGGGCTGCGTGCTGATCAACACCAGCGTGCGCCCGTTCAGTCCCTTGCATCACCGCCTTCGCCCGCGCCACTACGCCGCGCTATTGCAGCTTGCGCTGCGCGCGCAGCCAGCCGAAGCGATCGAGGAGACGGTGCTGCGCCTGACCAGCAACCGGGTGGCTGAGCATGGCAGTGTGGTGCAGGACTGGGCCGCGGTGCGCGCACAGCGCCCCGTGTCCACGGCCAATGCCCTGCGCCAGCTGTGGGCCGCAGCGCGTTATCGCGCGCCCGCAGCCGCGCCCCTTGAGCGCATGTTGCTGCTGGCCAGCCGCAGCGATGGGCTGGTGCGGGGCGAATGCTCTGTGGCCATCGCCAGCGCGTGGCAGCGGCCCGTGGTGTCCCACCCCTTTGCCGGGCACGATCTGCCGCTGGACGACCCGCTATGGGTGGTCGAGCAGGTGCGCCGCTGGGTGGCCGAAGGCGCTACAGAGTCTTGAGTTGTTCAATACCGGGCAAGCCTGTGCGCGCCCTCAGGGTGTAGCAGGCACAAGCGGTGCGAGACCGCCTTGCACCACGAGCTCGCGGTACCACTCGGCGTAGCCCGCACTGCTGGGGTGCAAGCCGTCCGCCGCGTTCAGCGTGCCGCGGTGGATCACAAACGGGTCTTCATCGCGCGGCCGGAGCAGGCGTACGTACTGCGCACCCTGGGTGGCTGCAACTTCCTGGACCACACCGTGCAGGCGCTCTGAGCGCCGCGCAAACACCCACGTCAGCGGCGCCGCGAAGAACGGCGCGTGGCCGACATTGCCACACGGCATCAGCACCACGTGACGGCCCTTTTGCGCGGCGAGGGTTACGGTTTGCTGCAGTTGGTTGCGCAGCGAAAACATCGGCGTGAAACGGATCACATCGTTGCCGCCCGCGAGCACCAGCACCATGTCGTATCCGTCGACGGCGCCCTTGAGCTGCTCTACCACGTCGGCAAACTTTGCGCCGTTGGCGGCCAGATTGTCGATGTGCCAGCGCGGATGGTGCTGTCCGATCAGGCCCGCCAGGCTCTGCGCTGGCGTGTCGGCCCCGGTGCCAACGGCGGTGCTGTCGCCCACGATCAGCAAGCGTTTTTCTGGCTGCGGGGGGTGCGCCGTAAAGGGCTCGGCGTTGCGTGCGAGCTCGGCCAAGTTTGAGATGCGCCCCGGCGCGCAGCCGGTCAGCAACAACGCGCCTGCTGCGACGGCCAGCAGGGCGGCAAGGCGGGGCGTGGAAAACCACTGGTGCCGGGGGCGTTGGGGGTTGAGGTGCTGG
>SDXZ01000299.1 GCA_004210805.1 Acidovorax sp. | reverse complement strand
ATCCAGTCCAGGTACGTGATGTCGCCGCCCTTGCCAAAGCAGCTTTGCACGACTTCCCTGTCCATGGTGTCCTGGCAGAACACCTGCCAATCCCAACTCATAGGAGCACCCCTTAAATTCTTGGTGTGGCGTTGGACGCAACGCTGTGCCAGCCCAACAAAAAAGCCCCTTCAAACCGTTTGGCCGAAGGGGCACAAGCGTTCAGAAAATTACTTCTTTGCGTAGTCTTCCATGGGCTTGTCGTTGGGGTTGGCCCATGCATCCTTAGTAGCGTCGGATGCGGGCAGACCAATCCTGGTGTTGGTCGGTGGCACGGGTTGCATGAACCACTTGTCGTACAGCTTGGCCAGCGAGCCGTCCTTGATCTGGCGCTTGATGGAGTCGTCCACGGCCTTCTTGAAGGCGGGGTCGTCCTTGCGCAGCATGCAGGCGATAGGCTCCACGTTCAGCACTTCGCCGACGATCTTGTAGTCAGCCGGGTTCTTGGACTTGGAGATGTTGGCAGCGAGGATCGAACCGTCCATCACGAAGGCGTCCGCACGGCCGGTTTCCAGCATCAGGAAGCTGTCAGCGTGGTCCTTGCCGAAGACTTCCTTGAAATCGATGCCGCCAGCGCGTTCGTGCTTGCGCAGCGTTTGCACCGAGGTGGTGCCTGTGGTGGTGGCCACGGTCTTGCCGTTCAGGTCCTTCACGGACGTGACGCCCGAGTTGGCCTTGGTGGCGATGCGCACTTCTTCCACATACGTGGTCACGGCGAAAGCTACGTCCTTTTGGCGGGCGGCGTTGTTGGTGGTGGAGCCGCACTCCAGGTCCACGGTGCCGTTGGTCACCAGGGGGATGCGGTTTTGCGAGGTCACGGGCTGGTACTTGGTTTCCAGCTTGGCCAGGCCCAGTTGCTTCTGGATGTCGGCCAGGATGATTTCACCCATTTCGGTGTGAAAACCCACGTACTTGCCATTCCCCAGCGTGTAAGACAGACCCGACGACTCGCGCACACCCAGCGTCACACTGCCCGACGCCTTGATCTTGGCCAGCGTGTCAGTGGCTTGGGCAAACGCGCTGCCTGCTGCCAGAGCGGTCACGGCAACCGCGAGCAATTGTTTCTTCATGAGAATCTCCTTGTGTGTATAGCGAAAGGACAGGGGAATTTTAGGGCGCCGCGCCTGCCGGGATGGCCGGAGGGCAGTGCTCTGCAAAAGGGGTACGCAACCAGGGATTGTTAGTCAGAACGGAACCTGGTCAGTAGGGTATTTCCAGAAGTCCCGCAGCAGATAGCTGACCGGGAGGTTCAGCACCGTGTTGCCGGGTGGAATGGGCTTGTTGAACCACTTGTCATAGATGGGGTAGATGTCGCGGCTGGTGATCAGGCGGCGCATTTCCTCGTCGATGAGCTTCTTGAACTCGGGGTCGTTCTTGGGCAGCATGATCGCCAGCGGCTCGGTGGTCATGAACCGGCCCACCACCTTGAGCGCCTTGGGGTCGGGCCGGCCCGCGGCCAGGCCATACAGCAGCACGTCGTCCATCACAAAGGCATCGGCCTCGCCCTTTTCCACCATCTCGACCGCCTTGGCATGGTCAGGGGCTTCCACGATGGTGATGCCCATCAGGCGCTCACGGTTGGCCTGGTCGGCCGCCTTGAGCGGGGTGGTGCCCTTGGTGGACACCAGCTTCTTGCCGTTCAGGTCTTCCACCTTGTCGATGGGGCTGGTCGCCTTGACCAGCAGGCGCGCCCCGGTAATGAAATGGGGGATGGTGAACGCCACTTTCTGGCGCCGTTCGGCATTGTTGGTGGTGGAGCCACATTCCATGTCGGCCTTGCCCTGCTCGATCATCGCCAGGCGGTTGGCGGGCGTGACGGCCAGGAACTCCACTTCCATGTCCTTCTTGCCGGTCTTCTTGCGCACCATGTCGGCCAAGCGCAGGCACAGGTCAACGGCATAACCCACCGGCTTGCCGGATTGGGAATCCACGTACGAAAACGGTACAGACGACTCGCGGTGGGCAATCACGAGCTTGCCGCCGGCGCTGATGCGCTCCAGCACCGTGGCGGCCTGAACCGGCAGCGCCAATGCGCAGCACAGGGCGGCAAGGCCTGTGGCGAATTCCCAATGCTGAACTTTCATACGGCGTCTCGGTGAGTGAATGGAATCGGATTCGCAATGTTCGTGCCATCTGCTGCGGCCCGAGGGGCCTGCCCTGCGGTACCCGACCCGGCAATGGCGCGAACTGTACGTGTCGTTACTATGAAACTCCAATGCCGTTTGCGGGCACAACTATGCAAAGTGTTTATATCAGTAGTTACCCTTAGCATGACCCTGCCTGCGCCTGGAGGTAGGTCCACAGCGCCTGGGCCGTGCCCTTGGGTGCCTCTTTGCCGGCGGGCTTCTCGCGGTAGGCCCGCACGTCCATGGTCATCTGCAGGCCGTCGGTATCGGCTGGCGCCGCGCTGACCAGCCGGCGCGAGCGCAGTTCCTTTTTGACCGCGCTGTGCGGCAAGAAGGCCACCCCGTGCCCTTCCAGCGCCATGGCTTTGAGGCCCTCGGCCATATCGGTCTCGTACACCCGCTCCAGATGGATGGGCGTGCCGGATTCCTTGAGGATCAGCTCCGTCACCCGCCCGAGGTAAGCCCCGGGCGCATAGCCCAGATACGGCAACGGCTGCCCGGCGCGGCCCGGCAAGCGGTGCAGCGGCGCGCCTTCGGCGTCGGCCTTGCTGTAGGGCGAGAGCACCTCTTGCCCCAGGCTCACCATCTCGTAGCGGTCGGCATCGAGCTGAAACGGCTGCGAGGGGTGGTGGTAGGCAATCAGCAGGTCGCACCCGCCTTCCACCAGCCGCATCACGGCGTCGTGCACGTTCAGCGCGATGAGCCGGCTCTTGAAAGGCCCAAACTTGTCATGCAGGCTCGACACCCAGGCCGGGAAGAACGTGAACGCCAACGTGTGTGGCACCGCGAACTCGATCATGTCCTTGCCGGCACTGGTGTGCGCGCGCAGCATGGCCCGCGTGTTCTGCAGCGACTGCAGCATTTCCAGCGCCTGGTCGTACAGGGTTTTGCCGGCTGGAGTGAGGCGGGTGGGGTAGGAGCTGCGGTCCACCAGATCGGTGCCGGCCCAGGCTTCCAGGGCCTGGATGCGCCGCGAAAACGCGGGCTGGGTCACGTGGCGGAGCTGGGCGGACCGGCTGAAGCTGCGCGTTTCCGCAAGACTGACGAAATCTTCGAGCCACTTGGTTTCCATGGGTGCATTATCCGCGCCCACCCAGAACGGCGCTTCGCAAAGATATGAGGGTTTTCACAGTGCGCCCTCAGGGAACCAAATGGTGTGCATGCATAGCAAGCACCGCATAATGGAAGCTGGGAAGCCTCTGCAAGGATCGAGCGTCAAGTGCGCGCTGCGGATCGGAATGGGCTGCTAGGCGCAAGGCGCAGCAATAGCCGTAGCTATTGCGAGCATTTGCAACAACGCAGACCGCCCGAGACCGCAGATGCGCACGGCGCGGTGAGCCGCGCAGAGATTCCCTGGCGCTTACCGCGCTTTTTTTGCGCTCGGGGCGGGATCGCTCCAGGCCCTCGGCGCACAACGCCGCCGGGCAGGGCAGCTGGCAATCGCATGTTTGTTCTCCTCCACCCCTGCCCCCCATGTCCTCCTCTCCCA
>SDXZ01000298.1 GCA_004210805.1 Acidovorax sp. | reverse complement strand
CCGCCGGCGCAAGGGCCCATGATCATGCTGATTTGCGGGATCACGCCGCTGGCCAGCACGTTCTTCTGGAACACGTCGGCATAGCCGCCCAGGCTGGCCACGCCTTCCTGGATGCGCGCACCGCCGGAGTCGTTCAGCCCGATGACCGGCGCGCCGACCTTCATCGCCTGGTCCATCACCTTGCAGATCTTCTCCGCATGGGTTTCAGACAATGCCCCGCCGAACACGGTGAAGTCCTGGCTAAAGACGAACGCCAGGCGCCCGTTGATCATTCCGTAGCCGGTGACCACGCCATCGCCCGGAATCTTGTTGTCTTCCATGCCGAAGTCGGTGCAGCGGTGCTCGACGAACATGTCCCACTCTTCGAAGGTGCCGTCGTCCATCAGCAGTTCGATGCGTTCGCGCGCGGTGAGCTTGCCCTTGGCGTGCTGCGCGTCGATGCGCTTTTGCCCGCCACCCAGGCGTGCCTGGGCGCGCTTTTTCTCCAGTTGATCCAGGATGTCTTGCATGGTCGTCCTTTGATGAAATTTCGGTGAAATGGTCAGGGAAGCTGCTTGCTATTTATTTGATAGCTGGTGGCGCTTGATGGGCTTGCGCTAGCAGTAGATTTCTTGCCGCAGTGGATGCAGCGATGCGCCCTGCGATCACATCGGCCTGCATCTGGGGCAGCAGCTCTTTCACAGCCGGGTGCTGGCGAAACGCGAGCTTGAGGCCCGCGTCGATGCGCTCCCACATCCAGGCCAGCGATTGTTTTTCGCGCCGCGCGGCCAGGCGGCCGTTGGCGGACTGCATGTCGCGAAACAACGCCACGGTGGTCCAGAAAGCATCCACCCCCTGCCCCAGCAAGGCGCTGATCTGCAGCACACGCGGTTGCCACAGCGCGCCGTGCGTGGCGTGGTCGGGGTTGCCGTGCATGCCGAGCAGGCGCAGGCTGGAGGTGATCTGCGCCTCGGCCCGCGTGGCGGCGTTCTTGTCGATGTCGGCCTTGTTGATGACTACCAGGTCGGCGATCTCCATCACGCCCTTCTTGATGGCCTGCAGGTCGTCGCCCGCGTTGGGCAGCTGCATCAGCACGAACATGTCCGTCATGCCCGCCACGGCGATCTCGCTCTGGCCCACGCCCACGGTCTCGACGATGACGATGTCGTAGCCCGCGGCCTCGCAGACCAGCATGGCCTCGCGGGTCTTCTCTGCCACGCCGCCCAGGGTGCCGCTCGACGGGCTGGGGCGGATGTAGGCCTTGTCGTGCACGGACAAATGCTCCATGCGCGTCTTGTCGCCCAGGATGGAGCCGCCCGAGACGGTGCTGGACGGGTCGATGGTGAGCACCGCCACGCGGTGGCCCAGGCCGATGAGGTACAGGCCGAGGGCCTCGATGAAGGTGGACTTGCCGACGCCGGGTACGCCGCTGATGCCGAGGCGGAAGGCTTGGCCGGTGTGGGGGAGCAGCGCGGTAAGCAGCTCGTCCGCCTGCGCGCGGTGGTCTGCGCGGGTGGATTCGAGCAGCGTGATGGCCTTGGACATGGCGCGGCGCTGCACCGGGCTGGGGTCGCCGGTCACGCCCTGGTATAGGCTCATGCGAATGCCTCCGCGGCTGTGTGGGCCGTCACCGGGCTCCAGCGGTACTCCAGATCGAACTCCTGCTCCTCGACCAGCCAAAACCCATGGCGTAGATAGAAGCGGTTGGCCGCGCTGCCGCGCAATGCACACAGAGTGACATCCCGCGCCTGTTCGTTGGCTTGTTGCTTGACCCAGTCCAACGCCCATGCGCCGGCGCCTTTGCCCTGGTGGCTGGGCTGGATGTAGAGGTGGTGCAAGCGCATCTGCGCTGCATTGGCGTGGGGAATCAGCGTGAGGTAGCCGATGCGCTGGCCGCCCGCCACGATGTGCCGCATGCACGCGGGCACGAACGCGCTGCGCAGCAGCTCGCGCACGCGCACCGGGTCGTAGCGGCCCAGGTGCTCCAGGCTGTCGCGCAGCGCCTCGGCACGCAGGTCGGCCATCGCGTCGAAATCTGCGTCGATCACGTTGTCGAAAATGAACATCACATCGAGGCGTGAAGCTGGACTCGAACGGTGCGCAGGCTCACGCCGCCACTGCCTTGCGAATCTGCTCCAGCACATCCTTCGCACTGGCCGGGATGGGCGTGCCGGGCCCGTAGATCCCCTTCACGCCCGCTGCGTACAGGTTCTCATAGTCCTGCGCCGGGATCACCCCGCCCACGAACACGATGATGTCGTCGGCGCCCTGGTCCTTGAGCGATTGGATGATGGCGGGCACCAGCGTCTTGTGGCCCGCGGCGAGTGTGCTCACGCCCACGGCGTGCACGTCGTTCTCGATGGCTTGGCGCGCGCATTCCTCGGGCGTCTGGAAGAGCGGACCCATGTCCACGTCAAAGCCCAGATCGGCAAATGCCGTGGCCACCACTTTGGCGCCGCGATCGTGGCCGTCCTGGCCCAGCTTGGCGATCATGACGCGGGGGCGGCGGCCCTCGGTGTCGGCAAATTCGGTGATTTCAGCCTTGAGTTTGTCCCAGCCTTCGGCCGAGTCATACGCGGCTGCGTATACACCGGTCACCTTTTGCGTGTCCGCGCGGTGGCGGCCGTAGACTTTTTCCAATGCATCGCTCACCTCGCCCACGGTGGCGCGCAGGCGCACGGCCTTGATGGCCAAGTCCAGCAGGTTGCCGCTGCCGTCTTCTGCTGCAGAAGTGAGAGCATCCAGTGCTTGCTGGACAAGCGCTGGGTCGCGATTTGCCCTGATATTTTTAAGGCGCTCGATCTGCCCGTCGCGCACCTTGACGTTGTCGATCTGCAGGATGTCGACCGGGTCTTCCTTGGCCAGCTTGTACTTGTTGACGCCCACGATCACGTCCTTGCCGCTGTCGATGCGCGCCTGCTTCTCTGCCGCAGCAGCCTCAATCTTGAGCTTGGCCCAGCCGCTGTCCACGGCCTGGGTCATGCCGCCCATGGCCTCGACCTCTTCGATGATCTTCCAGGCAGCGTCCATCATGTCCTGGGTGAGCTTTTCCATCATGTAGCTGCCGGCCCAGGGGTCCACCACGTTGGTGATGTGGGTCTCTTCCTGGATGATGAGCTGTGTGTTGCGCGCGATGCGCGAGCTGAACTCGGTGGGCAGCGCGATGGCTTCATCCAGTGCATTGGTGTGCAGGCTCTGCGTGCCGCCAAACACGGCAGCCATGGCCTCGATGGTGGTGCGCACGATGTTGTTGTAGGGGTCTTGCTCGGTCAGACTCCAGCCCGAGGTCTGGCAGTGCGTGCGCAGCATCAGGCTCTTGGGGTTCTTGGCGCCGGTCTCTTTCATGATGCGGCACCACAGCAGGCGCGCGGCGCGCATCTTGGCGACTTCCAAATAGAAGTTCATGCCAATCGCCCAGAAGAACGAGAGGCGCCCGGCGAATTCGTCCACATCCAGACCCGAGGCGATGGCGGTCTTCACGTATTCCTTGCCATCGGCCAGCGTGAAGGCGAGTTCAAGCGCCTGGTTGGCCCCGGCCTCTTGCATGTGGTAGCCCGAGATCGAGATCGAGTTGAACTTCGGCATGTTGCGTGCCGTGTAGCCAATGATGTCGCCAATGATGCGCATGCTCGGCTTGGGCGGGTAGATGTAGGTGTTGCGCACCATGAACTCTTTCAGAATGTCGTTCTGAATGGTTCC
>SDXZ01000088.1 GCA_004210805.1 Acidovorax sp. | reverse complement strand
CAGAAGATGCAGCGGCTTAGAACGTGAACACGTTCTTAGAACGGTTCACAGCCAAAACTCTTCGAGGAGACAGCCAGATGCAAGTCCAGTTCACAGTCAACGGGCGCGCGGCCAGCGTTGACGTCCCGCCCAACACCCTGCTTGTCTATGCGCTGCGAGAGCACCTGCTGCTCACCGGCACCCACGTGGGCTGCGATACCAGCCAGTGCGGCGCGTGCACCGTGCACGTCAACGGCCGCGCGGTCAAATCCTGCGCCATGCTGGCCGTGCAGGCCCAGGGCGCCGATGTGCAAACCATTGAAGGACTGGCCGCAGCAGACGGCACCATGCACCCGATGCAGGCAGCGTTCAAGGAGTGCCACGGCCTGCAGTGCGGCTTCTGCACGCCGGGCATGGTGATAAGGAGAACGACCATGGGTGCATCCGACTTTTCCAAGCTGCCACACATCGGCGAATCGCTCAAGCGCAAAGAGGACTATCGCTTCCTCACCGGCGCCGGCCAGTACACAGACGACGTGGTGTTGGCCGCGCAGAGCCATGCCGTGTTCCTGCGCTCGCCGCATGCGCATGCGCGCATCAACAGCATCAACATCGACGCTGCCAAGGCCGCGCCGGGCGTGTTGGGTGTCTTCGTCGGCACCGATGTGGCGGCCGACAACATCAACGGCCTGCCCTGCGGCTGGCTCATCACCAGCACCGACGGGCAGCCGATGAAGGAGCCGCCGCACCCCATCCTGGCGCAGGGCAAGGTGCGCTATGTGGGCGACCAGGTGGCGATGATCGTGGCCCTCACGCAGCAGCAGGCGCGCGATGCGGCCGAGCTGGTGGAGGTGGACTACGACGTGTTGCCTGCCGTTGTCAGCGTGGCCGATGCAGCAGCAGGCAAGGTGGCAGGCGCAGGCTTGCACGACGCGGCGCCCGACAACCATTGCTACAAGTGGGCCATCGGCGACAAGGGCGCGGTGGACTCGGCCTTTGCCAACGCGGCGCACGTCACGCAACTCGACCTGGTCAACAACCGGCTGATCCCCAACGCCATGGAGCCGCGCACGGCCATCGGCAGCTACAGCCGCGCCAACGACGAGTACACGCTGTACGTGAGCAACCAGAACCCGCACGTGGAGCGCTTGCTGATGACCGCCTTCGTGATGGGCCTGCCCGAGCACAAGGTGCGCGTGATTGCGCCCGACGTGGGCGGCGGCTTCGGCTCCAAGATCTTCTTGTATGCCGAGGATGTGTGCCTGACCTGGGCCGCCAAGAAGCTCAACCGCAACATCAAGTGGGTGGCCGACCGCAGCGAGTCCTTCGTGTCCGATGCCCATGGCCGCGACCATGTGAGCCACGCCGAGATGGCGATGGACAAGGACGGCAAGTTTTTGGCGATGCGCGTGCACACCGACGCCAACATGGGAGCCTACCTCAGTACCTTTGCCAGCGCGGTGCCCACCATCCTGTACGCCACGCTGCTGGCGGGCCAGTACACCACGCCGCAGATCTATGTCGAGGTGGATGCCTGGTTCACCAACACCGCGCCGGTCGATGCTTACCGCGGCGCAGGCCGGCCCGAGGCCACCTACCTGCTCGAGCGCCTGGTCTCGCGCTGCGGCTGGGAGATGAATTTGCCGCAGGACGAGATCCGCAAGCGCAACTTCATCACCAGCTGGCCCTACCAGACGCCCGTGGCGCTGCAGTACGACGTGGGCGACTACCACGCGTGCATGACGCAGGCGCAGGAGCTGGCCGACGTGGCGGGCTTTGCGGCGCGCAAGGCGGCCAGCGAGGCCAAGGGTCTGAAGCGCGGCATCGGCTACAGCAGCTACATCGAGGCCTGCGGCATCGCGCCGTCGAACATCGCAGGCGCCCTGGGTGCGCGCGCCGGCCTGTTCGAATGCGGCGAGGTGCGCGTGCACCCCACGGGCAGCGTGACGGTGTTCACCGGCTCGCACAGCCACGGCCAGGGGCACGAGACCACCTTTGCGCAGGTGGTGGCCGCGCGCCTGGGCATCCCGGTGGAGAACGTGGACATCGTGCACGGCGACACGGGCCGCGTGCCCTTCGGCATGGGCACCTATGGCTCGCGCTCCATCAGTGTGGGCGGGGCGGCCATCATGAAGGCGCTGGACAAGATCGAGGCCAAGGCCAAGAAGATCGCGGCACATTTGATGGAGGCCAGCGACGCGGACATTGACTTTGCCAACGGCGAATTCAGCGTGCGGGGCACTGACAAAAAGATTCCGTTCGGCCAGGTGTCTTTGGCTGCCTACGTGCCGCACAACTACCCCTTGGACGTGCTGGAGCCGGGCCTCAACGAGACCGCGTTCTACGACCCGACCAACTTCACCTTTCCTGCCGGCACCTACATCTGCGAGGTGGAGGTGGACCCGGCCACCGGCAGCACGCGCGTGGACAAGTTCACCGCGGTGGACGACTTCGGCACCATCATCAACCCGATGATCGTGGAGGGCCAAGTGCACGGCGGCCTGGTGCAGGGCATCGGCCAGGCGCTGATGGAAAACTGCGTGTACGACCGCGAGACGGGCCAGTTGCTGACGGGCAGCTTCATGGACTACGCCATGCCGCGCGCCGATGACTTCCCCGAGTTCAAGCTGGGCCACGTATGCACGCCCTGCACGCACAACCCGCTGGGCACCAAAGGCTGCGGCGAGGCGGGTGCCATCGGGTCGCCGCCCGCGGTGATCAACGCTCTGCTCGATGCGCTGCACCCGCTGGGTGTGAAGGAATTCGACATGCCCGCATCGCCGCACCGCGTGTGGGAAGCCATCCAAAACGCCCGCTCATGAAACACCCCCTGAGTCGCTTCGCGCCTTCCCCCTCAAGGGGGACGCCGCCAGCGCGGCGGGGCGGCCCTTGCGCGGCGGCCGCTCGCCTTCGCTGCGCGCTTTTCTCCGGTTGTGAGCCTTTGCGGGCGCAGCTTGAAAACTGATAGGAGTTCGATATGTACGCCTTCACCTTTGAAAACCCATCCTCCACCGCTGCCGCCGCGCAGCTCATCGCCCAGGGCGGCAAGCTGCTGGCGGGCGGGCAGAGCCTGCTGCCGTCGATGCGCCTGCGGCTGGCCAACCCCGAGAAGATCGTCGATCTGAACAACATCGCCGAGCTGGCGGGCGTCCGCCGCGAGGGCAACGCGCTGGTCATCGGCGCCATGACGCGCCACATGGACGTGGCCAACAGCGCGGACGTGAAAGCCGCCATCCCCGGGCTGGCCGACCTGGCCGCGCACATCGGCGACCGGCAGGTGCGTGCACGCGGCACGCTGGGCGGGTCGGTGGCCAACAACGACCCTGCGGCCTGCTACCCCAGCGCGGTGCTGGGCCTGGGTGCGACGGTGATCACGAACCAGCGCGAGATTGCGGCCGATGATTTCTTTGTGGGCATGTACACCACCGCGCTGGAAGAGGGCGAGATCCTCACCGCGATCCGCTTTCCGATTCCGAAGCGCGCGAAGTACCTGAAGTTCAAGCAGGCGGCGTCGCGCTTCGCGCTGGTGGGCGTGTTCGTCGCGCAGACGGATGGCGGCGTGCGGGTGGCTGTGACCGGCGCCGCCAGCAGCGTGTTCCGCCATGCAGGGCTGGAGGCCGCGCTCAACCAGAGCTTCACACCGGCATCGGCCGCGGCGGTGCAGATCGACGCGGGTGACTTGAACAGCGACATCCACGCCAGCGCAGCCTATCGCGCCAACCTGATCAGCGTGCAAACCCAGTGGGCCGTGGAGCAGATGTTGGGTTGATGGGTGGGCGCACACGCCACCACCGCACGGCACCTGGGGGTGGGTGTTTTTGAATGAAATTGGCTTCCAGCGCTTGATTCATAAGCGCTTGTAGCTATCAATTACGTAGCAATGACTTCCTCCAGCGCCGCACCCATTCCGGTTTCTATCGACGCACTGGTGCAGGCCTTGCAGGGCGTGGGCTACTTTGCCGACCGGCGCTTGGCCACGGCCGTGTACCTGGCGCTCAAGCTGCAGCGCCCGCTGCTGCTGGAGGGCGAACCCGGCGTGGGCAAGACCGCGTTGGCCCGTGCGCTCTCCGAGGTGCTCGCGCGCAGCTTGATCCGCTTGCAGTGCTACGACGGGCTGGAGCAGCGCGAGGCGCTGTATGAATGGAACTACGCGGCCCAGTTGCTGCACATGCGTGCAACCGAGGGCCAAGGCGGGGCCGACATGGCGCAGGTGGAGCGCGAGGTGTACCAAGACCGCTACCTTATCCGCCGCCCCTTGCTGCAGGCCCTGCAGGCCCCCGCGCCCGGCGCCGTGCTGCTCATCGACGAGGTGGACCGTGCCGACGAGCCCTTCGAGGCGTTCTTGCTCGAATATCTGGGCGAGTACCAGGTCAGCATCCCGGAGATCGGCACCGTGCGCGCCAGTGCCACGCCCGTCACCTTGCTCACCAGCAACCGCACGCGCGACCTGCACGACGCTGTCAAGCGCCGCTGCCTGTACCACTGGCTCGACTACCCCGACCGCGACCGCGAGCTGGCCATCGTGCGCGCGCAGGTGCCCGGCGCCAGCGCGGCGCTGGCGCAGCAGGTGGCCGACTTTGTGAACCGGCTGCGCAGCCAGCCGTTTGCCAACGCCTTTCAGCGCGCACCGGGCATTGCAGAGAGCGTGGAATGGGCGAAGGCGCTGGTGGCGCTCGACACCATCGTGGTCGACCCGGAGGTGGTGTCCGACACGGCCGGCATCTTGTTCAAGCAGCGCGAGGACGTGGCAGCGCTGACGAGCGACCTGGCGGTGCAGTTGCTGCAGCCTGCGGATGCAGCCCCCTGAGGTGCGGCGCCATGGCTGAGCAGCGCGTCACCACGGTCTCCCAATTTGGCGATGCCCGCACCGGCAAGCTGGCCGACAACCTCACCGGTTTCGGTCGCACGCTGCGCCGCGCCGGGGTGCCCGTGGATGCCGCGCGCATGGCGCTGGCGCAGCAGGCCCTGATGCTGGTGGGCGTGGGGCGAGACGACTTTGGCGCCGCGCTGGAGTCGGTGCTGATCAGCCGCGAGCAGGACCGGCAGGTGTTCCGCGAGCTGTTCCATGCCTACTTCAAGAACCCCGCCATCGCGCAAAAGCTGCTCGCGCAGATGCTGCCCAGCGCCGAGACCAAAGCCGAACCTGCCAAGCGCCGCCCGCGCGTGAGCGAGGCCCTGGCCCCGGTGCGTGCGGCGCGCAACGCCCCGCCCCCGCGGGAGGACGAAAAGATCGACTTCGATGCCGCGATGACGGCCAGCGACCGGCAGCGCCTGCACCATGCGGATTTCAACCAGCTGTCGGCCAGCGAGTACCTGCTGGTGGAACGCCTGGCGCGCGACATGGCCTTGCCGCTGCCGCTCTACGCGGCCCGACGCACGCGCCCCGGCGTGCGCGGCAGCCGCCCGCACTGGCCCGGCGCCATGCAGCAGGCCGCGCGCACCGGCGGCGAGCTGCTGGCCCTGCCGCGACTTCAGCGCCGCCAGCAGCCGCTGCCTTTGCTGGTGCTGGTGGACGTGTCGGGCTCCATGGAGCGCTACACGCGGCTGCTGCTGGCCTTTTTGCACGCCGCCACCGCACCGCGCCATGCGGGGGCGGGCCTGCGGCGCGACGTGTTCGCGTTCGGCACGGGCCTGACCGACCTCACGCCCGCGTTTCGTCTGGCCGACACCGACGCCATGCTGGAGGTGGCCGGGCAAGCGATTGCCGACTTTGCGGGCGGCACGCGCATGGGCGACAGCTTGGCCGCGCTGCGCTTGCAGCATGCACGGCGCCTGGTGGGGCGGCGCACGCTGGTGCTGTTGATCAGCGACGGCCTGGACACCGGCACGCCCGAAGTGCTGGAGCGCGAGCTGGGCTGGCTGCGTCGCCACAGCGGCCGCCTGCTGTGGCTCAACCCCTTGCTGCGCTTTGACGGCTATGCACCCACTGCGCGCGGCGCTGCGGCGCTGCACCGGCAGGCCCACGGCATGCTGGCCGTGCACAACCTGGCGCGGCTGCAGGACCTTGCCGGCAGCTTGGCGGCGTTGATGCGGCAGTGAATCGGTTGGGCACGAATGCGCTTTCCTCCGAATGCACCACCGTTCGCGCACCGCTTGTTGAAGCGCAGCGCAGTGCTTCGACAAGTTCAGCATGAACGGTTTCAGCTGTCCATTTGGCGTCTATCACCTACAGGTGTCAGAGACATCTGAATAACGAGAGGAATCCACCATGGAAATGCAAGCCAGCCGTACCCTTGCCGTGAGCCAGCAGCAGGCCTGGGACGCACTCAACGACCCCGAGGTGCTCAAGCTGTGCATCCCCGGCTGCGAGAAGGTCGAGCCCACGGGCGAGCAGCAGTACAGCGTGGCCATGGCGCTCAAGATTGGTCCGGTGTCCGCCAAGTTCGCAGGAAAGATCACGCTGTCGGATATCGTTCCGCCCGAGAGCTACACCATTGCCTTTGATGGCTCGGGCGGCGTGGCCGGCTTTGGCAAGGGCAGTGCGCAGGTGCGGCTGGTGCCGCTGCCCCCCGATGCGGCCGGGCAGGACAGCTGCGAGCTGCACTACACCGTCCAGGCCACCGTGGGCGGCAAGATCGCGCAGCTGGGCCAGCGCCTGATCGACGGTGCCGCCAAGGGCATGGCCGAGGATTTCTTCAAGCGCTTTGACAACGAGATGCAGCGCCGCCATCCGCGTGCTGCACCTGAAGAACCCGAGCCTGCGGCGGGTGTCGCGGGTGCCACCGCTGTGGATGGTGCGGGTGCTGCGGTGGCGGGAGCCGGCGCGCTGGCGGCCACAGCCGGTGAGGACAATCCCCCCAGCGGGATTCCGGTTTGGGTGTGGGTGGTCGGCGCGGGGGCGCTGGTGCTGTTAGCGTTGTGGATGAACTGAAGCCCCCCAAGTCGCCTCGCGAAATGAACTGGTGAACAAGCAATGGAAAACCTGGATGTGATGGTGCTGCGCACGTTGCAGCGCTGGCGGGCTCTTGGCCGGCGGGCGCTGCTGGCGACGGTGGTGCGGACGTGGGGATCGTCTCCCCGGCCTGTCGGATCGATCATGGCGCTGTGCGAAGACGGGGCCGTGGTGGGGTCGGTGTCGGGCGGGTGCATTGAGGACGATCTGATCGACCGCCACACGCGCGCCTATGCGCAGGTGGCGGCGCCGGCCGTCGCGGGCGGCACTGGCATCGACCGCAGCATCCCGAGCGGACCACCGGCGTTCGTCAAATACGGCATCACGGCGGACGAGGCGCACCGGTTTGGCCTGCCGTGTGGCGGCACGCTGGAGCTGCTGCTGGAATACGACCCCGACCCCGCCGGCTTGGCCGAGCTGATCCGCGCCCTGGAGGCGGGCCGCCTGATGCAGCGCACCGTGCGCCTGGCCGACGGTGTGGCCACGCTGGCCGCTGCGGCAGCTCCGCAGGACCTGGTGCTGGACGCGCAGCAGCTGACCAACACCTTCGGCCCCGAATACCGCATGCTGCTGATCGGCGCGGGGCAGCTGGCCGAGTACCTGGCCACGATGGCGCTGTTCAACGGCTTTGCCGTGACGGTGTGCGACCCGCGCGAGGAGTACCGCGGCAGCTGGAACGTGCCGGCCGCCACGGTGGTGAGCGATATGCCCGACGACGTGGTGGCGGCCTTCAAGCCCGACCGGCGCAGCTGCGTGGTGGCGCTCACGCACGACCCCAAGCTCGATGACCTGGCATTGCTGGAGGCACTGAACACCGACGCGTTTTATGTCGGCGGCATCGGCTCGCGCCGCAACAACGAGGCCCGCCGCGCGCGGATGATGGAACACTTCGACCAGACCGCCGACAGCCTGGCGCGCCTGCGTGGGCCCATCGGCATCTACATCGGCAGCAAGACCCCGCCCGAGATCGCCGTGAGCGTGATGGCGGAGATCCTTGCCGTGAAGAATGGCGTGGCCCTGCCGCGCGACATGGAGGTGGCGCAGGCGAAGAACGAGCGGGAGGTTGCGCACAACGACCCCGGCCTGCTGGTGTGCGGCGTGGGCTGAAGCGGCTGCGTCAGGCGGCGCGCGGTGCGGCCTGCATCACGACCTGGTTGCGGCCGCCGTCCTTGGCCTGGTACAGCGCCTGGTCGGCCGCTTCGATCATGCGCGCGGGCGTCGTGTCCTGGCCCGGGGGCAGGGCGGCCACACCGGCGCTGATGCTCACGTGCGGGCCGGTGGAGCACTGGCTGTGCGGGATCGACAGGCGCGACACGGCAAGTTGCAAGGCGGTGGCGATGTGCAGCGCGCCGTCCTGGTCGGTCTCGGGCAGCACCAGTGCAAATTCTTCGCCGCCGTAGCGCGCCGCGAGGTCCGACGGGCGGCGGCCGCAGGCCTGCAGCACCTTGGCGATGGTTCTCAGGCATTCATCGCCCTGCTGGTGGCCGTATTCGTCGTTGTAGGCCTTGAAATGGTCCACGTCCATCATCACCAGGGCCAGCGGGCGCTCGTGCCGTACGGCAAGGGCCACCTGCTCGGCCAGGTGGATGTCGAACGCCCGGCGGTTGGCCAGCTCTGTGAGCCCGTCCTGCATCGAGATGCGCCACAGCGAGTCGTTGGCAGCCTCCAGCGCGGCGGTCACCTGCCGCAGCCGGGCGTGGTGGCGGGCACTTTCGCTGAGCAGCACGATGAGCAGGAAGCCCGCAGCGAGGAGCCCATAGACGCGCCCGACGTACCAGCCCAGGTCATAGCGCCCGGTGTTGAGCACGGCCGCCAGCGCAATGTCGAGCAACCACACGCACAGCACCACCTGCAGCCACACGTCGAGCAGCGAATGGGGCTTGCGCCGCCACAGCATGGCAAGCGCCACCAGGCTCAGCAGCCAGATGCCCGAGAGGACGGCCTTGCCCACAGGCGTGGTGCGGTTGCCGTTGAGGAAGACAGGGAGGTGTTCGTGTCCGGCGGTGGCAATGGTGGTGACCAGGGTCACCACGGCCAGCACCACCAGGGCTGCTGCGATGACGCCTTTGCGGGTCTGGCGGCGCTCCAGCCATTGGGCGCCTTGGGGCGTCCGGTGCTTGAGCTTGGCATACGCCATCACGGCCACGGGAAAGCCCGAGTGCCACAGCATGTACAACGCCGACGATGTCTGCGGGCCTGATCCGAACAAGCCCGTGGGCGTGAACAGCCCGGGAAAGATCAGCGCGTAAGCGCCGGTGGCCGTGGCCGTGAAGAGATAGGCGCCGCCCAGCACTAGAAGGCCCACAGAACCCAGCGCGCGGTACTGCCCGAACAACAGCACGGCCGTGATCAGGTCGAAGATCACCAGGGCGGTGACATAGATCGGGATGAAGGCGGGAAACGGAATCAGCGCCACGGTCGCGTAGGGCACGGCGATGGCAAACAGCACGACCGAAACGAAAACGGTGGCACCCGCGGCAAAAGTTTCCCTGGACCCCGCCGGTTCGGTGGCGAGGTAGGCCGTAGACGGCCGTTGGGGCGGAATGCTGTGCATGTTGGCCGATGCAACCCCCGCGCGGGAGGGGGCGCCTCACATCTTATTCTTTTGTTACAAAAAAGCTATTTGCTTACATATCATCGCGAACGGGGACCTTGCTTGGCCGGATCACCGTTGCAAATAGTGGGGTCGCGTGCGTGCGTGCGCGCGCGTGGGGATCGCCGTCAGGCGCCCATCACCACCGGGCCACCCTTGGCGATACCGCGCTGGTACGCGGGCCGGGCCTCCATGCGCTTGCGGTAGGCCTGAAGGTGGGGGCAACTGCTGGCCTTGTTGGCGCGGGCCAGGGCGGCTTCGACCGCAAAGCTCATCTGAAAGTCGGCCATGCTCAGGTGTTCCCCGGCGAACCAGGTGTTCTGGCCCAGGTGCTGCTCCATGAACTCCAGGGCCGTGTCCACGTTGGGATCGATCAGCTTGGCCTGCACCTTGCCGCACAGGGCCTTGGCGATGGGCTTCACAAAAAACGGCATCGGTTGCGTGGGGATGGTCATGAACACCAGTTTCATCACCAGCCAGTTCATGAGCGAGCCTTCTGCGTAGTGCATCCAGAACCGGCACTGGCGGTACGCCGCCGTGCCCCGCGCGGGCTGCAGATGGGCCAGGTCTCCGCCAGCGTTGGCGCCGTAGGTCTCGACCAGATATTCCAGGATGGCGCCGGATTCGGCGATCACCTCATCGCCGTCCGTGATCACCGGGGACTTGCCCAGCGGATGGATTTTTTTCAGCTCGGGCGGGGCCAGCTTGGTGGCCTTGTCGCGCTGGTAGATCTTGAGCTGGTAGGGCACGCCCAGTTCCTCCAGGAGCCAAAGAACGCGTTGCGAGCGGGAGGTTTCGAGGTGGTGGACGGTGATCATGGTGCTGGGGCTGCTGCTGGGGAGGGGGCTACCGCTGAGTGGGTGGGCCCTTCACAAAAAAGAAATGCCCTCACGCGGAGGGCATTGCTTGCAGGCATCGGGTGAGCCGCTCGGGGGGATCAACCGCCCTTGCTGGGGCGCTTGCCGGGGTTCTTCTTGCTGCGGGTTGCCACGCCACGCTCCAGGCTCACGCGCTGGCCACGGCCAGGAGTTGCCGCAGGCATGCCTGGCATGGGCGCGGGACGGGGAGTGGCCTTACGGTCTGCTTCGGTAACGATCTTGTTGCCCATGATGGATCTCGGTCGGAGTTGGAAAAAAACGTGATTTTAGGCCAGAGCCGGACCGGGGGCTTTTTTCCCGGTCTGGCACAGCCCTGCGGTATCCCCGGTTTTCATGGCTGAGTGCGGCCGCGCATGCCGGTTCAGGGCAGCGTCAAAAGGCCGGGTGCGGCCGTTCCCTGGTCGGTCGACAGCGCTTCCAGGCAGTGCACGGGGCGTACAAAACCCTGCGCGGCGTCCTCGATGGCGGTGGTGCGGATGACGGGCGCAGCCGCGCGCACCCCGCCAAAAATCGTGGCGAAGGCCACGTCGGCTGCATCGCGCCCACTGCCAAAGCGCAGCAAACCCATGGGGATCGCCGTGCCGGACGGATCGAAGATGTACCAACGGCCACCGAGGTACACCTCGACATAGGCATGGAAATCTGGCGGCCCGAGTGCCGGGTCGGCACCGTAGTCCGTGCCGGTGGTGAAGCGGGCGGGAATGTTGACGGCGCGGCACAGCGCGATCATCAAGTGAGCGAAATCACGGCATACGCCCACTTGCTCGATGAGCGTGTCGACCGCCGCGGTGTTGGAGTTCGAGGTGTTGGACGTGAACGCCACGTGCTTGCGAACCCAGTCGCAGATGGCCTGCACCCGGCTGTGGCCTTGCCACAGGGCACCGAACTCATTGTTGGCCAGGCGCAGCAGACGGTCGGATTGGCAGTAACGGCTGGGGTAGATGTAGCCCAGCACTTCTTGTGGCAGGTAGCGCACCGGCACCTCGGCCAGCTGCGACGGGTCGCTGCGGTGGTGGGTGATGTCTACCGTGGCGGTGTACGACAGCTCCAGCGTGCCGGGCTCGCCGTGCAGCCGCAGGTAGCGGTTGTTGGTGGCCGGGTCCGTGTGCACCTGGTAGGGGATGGCCTGGTTGATCACCAGGCGTTCGCCACTGACGGCTTGGCTGGCCGTGTGGGCGGCATGAATGTTGAACACGAAGTCGGCGCCGTAGGCATCGATCTCGTAGCTCAGGTCGATCTGGACCTCCATGCGCACGCGTGACTGCGTGGAGTGCAAGGCAGGCGCCGATGGCGCGTTGGCTGCACCCTGCCAGGGGGCAGCTTGGTAAGGGGTTGACTGGGCGTGCGCGAAGCTGTGGTTATGTGCCATGTCGGTTCTCAGCGCCTCCGGGCCGGGCGCAGGGTGGCAAAGATCGGTGCAGCAGGGCAGGCCATCGGCTGCCGTGCCGCCATCTGCTTGGTGACGGTCAGAGTTGGATGCATGAACGAATCCTCAGGTACGGCGAACACTGCACATCTCGTGCAAGAAGCATACCTGCAGGATAAATTCCTGAAAGAGGAGACGCTGTAGGCCGACCGCCCGCGATCACGCAGGTACCGCCAGACGCGCCAGCACCTGCGCCGTGCCGCCGCGGCCGGGCGCCAGGATCAGGCCTTCGCCCGACGAGACCGAGTTTTGCGCAAGGTCCGACAACACGAACATGTGCGTGAACCAGGCCTCGAAGCGGCCAGGGCGATGCGCGGCTGCCGTCAGGGCCTGCTGCAGCTCTTGCAGATGGCGGGCACCCGTGGTCTCCGGCGCGCCGTGCGGCGAGCCGAGGGCAGGCCACACCTCGGGCGGGCTGAATGCGAGCGTCGCGCTGTCGATGCAGCGGCACCACGGGCTGGACAAAACCGTGGCCGGCTGCAGCTGGTGTGTGCGGAACCACTCCCCCATGCGGCGGGCCTGGGCTCGGCCCTCGTCGCTCAGATTGCGCTGGGTGCTGCAGTCGCCCAGGCGGAACCCTGGCGGGTCGAAGGTGCCGGGCGCCAGGGCATGGCGGAACGCCACCACCACGCCGCCCTTGCGCAGCAGCGTCTGTGCGTCACCGTCCTGCGTTGCCCAGCCAGGCAGCGCGGCAAGCCCCAGCCCCGCGCCCAGCAGTGTGCGGCGGGTGGGTGCCGCCGGGTCAGGCCGCAGGCTGGAACGCATAGCCGTTGCCCGACGCCGCCATGCGGCCAAAGGCCGGGAACGGGAAGTGGAAGCCGCCCAGCATGGCGTTGCTGGCGGTGATGCGCTGGAACACCTCGCGCCGCACCTTGCGCGCGGCCTCGGCGTCCATGTCAAACGTCACGGCCCAGTCGGGGTTGCGGGCAAACAGAGCCGGCACATTGGTGAGGTCGGCCACGTAAAAGAAGTTTTGCCCGGCGGACTTCAGCTCGAACAGCGTGTGGCCGGGCGTGTGGCCGTAGGCTGCCACCGACTGGATGCCCGGGGCAACTTCGGTGCCCGCCGCAAATTGCACCAGCGTGTCGGCGGGCAGGGTGGCAAAGGTGCGCCGAACGTTTTCGAAGGCGCCCTTCATGCCTGCGGGCGCTGCCGCCATGCGGGCATCGTCCATCCAGAACGCGTGTTCCGCTGCGGGCACCATCACCTTGGCCTTGGGGAATACCAGCTCACCGGCCTTGTTGCGGATGCCATTGATGTGGTCCCCGTGGTAGTGGCTGATGAGCACCGTGTCGATGTCGGCCGCCTGCAAGCCGGCGGCGCGCAGGCTGTCGAGCAGCTTGCCCGTGGTGGCGCCGCCAAACTCACCCAGGCCGGTGTCGATGAGGATCTTGCGTCCGCCCGTCAACACCAGGAACGGCGTGTAGGGCACGTCGATGTAGTCGGTGGGCAGTCCCTGCGACGCCAGCAGCGCGCGCACTTCGGCCAGCGGCGCGTTCTTCACAAACTCCTCGCCCAGCGGACGGCGCGTGATGCCGTCGTTCAACGCGATCACTTCCGCATCGCCTACCTTCATGCGGCGGAATGCGGGGCTGGGCAGGGTGGGCGTGCCGAGGTTGGGCGCGTTCTGGGCCCAGACGGGCACAAGGGATCCCGCGGCGTAAACGGTGGTGGCCAGGCTTGCACCCAGGAAGTGGCGACGAGACAGCATGAAACTCTCCGGTAATGAGTTGAACTGATGAGTCGCAACTGTATCCGTGCCAAGAGTTTGCCGTTGGCCGATGCGCTAACCTGTACGCAACGTGGGGCTTTTGCGTGTAACTGGGGTTAACCCGTTGGCGGAGGCTTACTCGATCGCAAAAGTTTCGCGCAGCACACCGCAAAACGCAGCAGTGCCGCTGACCGTCAGGGTGATCGTCGTCCGGGGTGGGGCGGGGCTGCCTGGCGTCGTGTGCAGTTGTCCGGCGGTCTCATCAAATGTCAGCACCAGCGGTGTGCTGACTTCCTGCGCACCCTGCAGGTCGTATTGCCATTCGCCCCCATCTTCGGAGGCGCCGCAGGCAGCGGGGAAATGCTGGTGTGCCCAGGCCAGCACGGCACTGATCTCCGCGTGCAACGCGGGAATCTGTGCGGGCGATACGCTGGCCATAGCATCAAAAGTACCAGCACCGTCCGCGTCCTCGCTGTAGTCAAAGTCCAGGTAGTTCAGGTTCATGTTTGTCATTCAAGAGGGCGGCATGCCCGAGTGCGGCCTAGTGTTCGGGCGGGTTCGGCCGGCGCAGCCGAGGACCAGCACCCCAGCAACGCCGTCGGGGTAATGTGCCGGCGGGCCACGCCAAGAGTATTGCCGGGGCAATTTGGTCAGAACGGGTTGCTCAAACGACGGCAACAGGTCAGCGGTGTCTCGCTCCATGGGAGCGAAGCGACTCGTTGCCGAGGTCTTGGCTCCCCCGCGCCGATTGTTTTGGATGGAGTCTTTGGCCGGGAGGAGTTCGCCCAAGGCTTGTGTGCTGCCGCGCCGGACGCCGACCAATTGCGCCTATCACCAGTCTCCCCTGACGGTGCCGGTGTCGGTGCCGAATTTGCACTATTTTTGGCCCCTGGCGCAAGCTGTATAAGACTTTATAGCTCCTAAATTAATAGCAAATCCTCTGTGGCGGTTTTGGTATCGCAGCACCACCTGCCGGGAAAACCCTGAACCTCCCGCACTTCCATCCGTTCACAATGCGGCCAACTGGTCTGACCAATTTACCTTTGAGCCAATTTCCGCATGCCTTTCCAACCCATAGAGCCCCGCCGCTTGTACCGCCAGATTGCCGACCAGCTGCGCCAACTCATCCAAAGCGGCGAATTTGCCGTGGGATCCAAACTGCCCGCCGAGCGCGACCTGGCCGCAAAAATGGGCGTGTCCCGCCCGTCGGTGCGGGAAGCGCTGATTGCGCTGGAGGTGGAGGGCCTGATCGAGGTGCGCATGGGCTCGGGCATTGTGGTGATTGGTCGCGAGAGCGTGCGCCTGCTGGACAACGCGCACGGCCCGCTGGAAATCATCCGCGCACGCCAGCTCATCGAATGTGAACTGGCCGCGCTGGCTGCAAAGAGCACGGACCCCACGCTAGTACCCGACCTGCTGGAGACCCTGCGCGACATGGAGGCCGACATTGCCGCGCGCACCCTGCCCATCCGCGGCGACCGCGCTTTCCACATCCGCATTGCCCAGGCCAGCGATAACAGTGCCTTGCAAGCGGTGGTGACCCAGCTGTTTGACGAGCGCAATGGGCCACTGTTCACCACGCTGGGCGGCCACTTCGAGCGCGAAGCCACCTGGAAAGAGGCGGTGGACGAGCACCGCGCCGTAGTCGCCGCCATTGCCTCCCGAGACCCCGACATGGCCCGCGCCGCCATGAGCGGTCACCTGGATCGCTCGCACCAACGTTTCTCGGCCGGCTGGAACAGCCCCGCCGACGCGTGAACCCACCGGACGCCTGACCATGAGCCTTGCCTGCACCCTGAATGGCCCGCTGAACCTCAGCGTGGAACAACTTGCCCTTCAGGAGCCCGGCCCCGGCCAGGTGCGCCTGCGCCTGGGTGCGGGTGGCATCTGCGGGTCGGACCTGCACTACTACCAGCATGGCCGCGCCGGCATCTTCGCCATCCGCGCGCCCTTTGTGCCGGGGCATGAAGCCTCGGGCGTGGTGGACGCCGTGGGCGAAGGGGTGACCAAGGTGCAAACGGGGCAAAAAGTGGCGGTCAATCCTGCCCATCCCTGTGGCGTATGCCCCGCCTGCCGCGCCGGGCGCAGCAACCTGTGCGAGAAGATGGTGTTCCTGGGCAGCGCGGCCATTTTTCCGCACATCCCCGGCTTCTTCCGTGAGCACTTTGTGATGCACGAGGCCCAGCTCACTGCCATTGACGAGGATGTGAGCCTGGGCGAAATTGCCTGTGCCGAACCCCTGTCGGTGGGCCTGCATGCGGTGCGCCGCGCGGGCGAAGTGTTGGGCGCCACCGTGCTGGTCACCGGCGCGGGCACCATCGGCTGCATGTCGGTCATTGCCGCGCGCCTGGCCGGTGCCGGCCGCGTGATTGCCTGCGACCCCAGCGAGCGCGCCCGCGCAATGGCGCTGACCGTGGGCGCCGACGAGGCCCTGCCCGATGCCACGGCCTGGAAGGGCCGCGTGGATGTGGCGCTGGAAGCCGCAGGTCACCCCGCCGCGCTGGCGAGCTGCCTGGCGGCAGTGCGCCGCGGCGGGCGCGTGGTGCAGGTGGGCACGCTGCCGCCCGAAATTCCTTTCCCGGCCAACGACATCATGTCGCGCGAGCTGGACTACGTGGGCGCCTTCCGCGCCGACATCGAATTCGACTGGGCCGTGCAGGCCATTCGCAGCCGGCGGGCCGATGTGCGCCCGCTCATCAGCGCCCAGTTGCCGATCAGCCAATCGAAAGCGGCCTTCGATCTGGCTTTGGACAGAGGCCGCAGTACCAAGGTGCAGCTTGTTGCTGCAAGCCTTTTGGTTGCGGCCCCCGCCTTTGCGCAGACCAAGCTCAAGTGGGCCCACGTGTACGAGCCGGGCGAGCCCTTCCACACCGCATCGGTGTGGGCGGCTGAAGAAATCAAGAAGCGCAGTGCCGGCCGCTACCAGATCGATGTGTACCCCGCGTCGCAACTGGGCAAGGAAAACGACATCAATCAGGGCCTGAGCCTGGGCACGGTGGACATCATCATCTCGGGCTCGAGCTTTGCGGCCAAGGCCTTTCCGCGCATCGGCGTGACCTACTACCCCTACACCTTCCGCAATGTGGACCACCTGCTGGCCTACACCAAGAGTGACATCTACAAAGAGCTGACCGCCGGCTACGAACAGAAAAGCGGCAACCAGATCATTGCGACCACCTACTACGGCACCCGCCATACCACCAGCAACAAACCCATTGCCAAGTGCGCCGACCTCAAGGGCCTGAAGATGCGCGTGCCCGACGTGCCGGCCTACCTTGCCATGCCACGCGCCTGCGGTGCCAACACCTCGCCCATCGCGTTTGCCGAGGTCTACCTGGCGCTGCAAAACGGCACCGTGGAAGCGCAGGAAAACCCCTTGCCCACGATTGAGGCCAAGAAGTTCTACGAGGTGCAAAAACACATCGTGTTGACCGGCCACATCGTGGACCACCTGAACACCGTGGTGGCGGGCGGGCTGTGGAAAAAGCTGTCGGACGCCGACAAGAAGATGTTCTCGGAAGTGGCGCTCGAAGCCGCTGCCAAGGCCTCCAGGGAAGTGGCAGCCCGCGAGAGCGAACTGGCCGCCGTGTTCCGCAGCAAGGGCATCAGCGTGACCGAGGTGAACACCGGTGAGTTCCGCGACACCGTGCTCAAGAACGTGCCGTTTGAGCAGTACGGCTACCAGAAAGCCGATTGGGACCGCATCCAGGCGATCAAGTAAGGCGACACCATGACGCTTCACAGCTCCCTGCCCCTGTCGGGCGGCGCGGCGGAGTCGCATCCCGTCGAAACCAGCGCGGAAGCGCTGGTGGCCAGCTTCGCAGAGGCCGATCAGCACACGGTCGACCTCTCCGTCTACGGCGTCGAAGACTGGATTTGCCTGGGCTTTTTCTGGACCATGGCCGGCCTGGTTTTTCTGCAGTTCTTCAGCCGCTATGTGCTGAACGATTCGTTTGCCTGGACTGAAGAGTTGGCCGTGTACTGCCTGATGCCGGTGGTGTTCATCGGGGCGTCCATGTGTGTGCGGCGGGTGCGGCACATCCAGGTCAACCTGGTCTACCGCTACCTGCCCGTGCCTGCAGGCCGGGCCCTGTCGACGGCGGTAGACATCGCCGCCATTGCCTTCTACAGCTATGGGGCCTGGCTCGTTGCGCGCTATGCATTGGCAGTGAACAACGAACCCATGACCACCATCGACTGGAACAAGAGCCATGTGTACTGGCTCGCGTTTGCCGGTTTTGCCCTCATGGCCCTGCGGGCCGTGCAGGTGGCCATCGAAAACTGGCGGCGCGGCTTCTCGGCACTGCAAAACCCTGGCTTCTTTGACGGCTCCACCGACTGAACGGAACCTGCACCATGCTGATCCTGATTGTTTCCTTTTTGGGGCTGATGCTGTGTGGCCTGCCGGTGGCGGTGGCCATGGCCGGCGGCTCGCTGGTCTACATCCTGGTGTCCGGCAGCGTGCCCGACATCGTGCTGGCCCAGCGCATGATTGCGGGCATCGAGTCCTTCCCGCTGCTGGCTGTGCCCTTCTTCATCCTGGCGGGCAACCTGATGAACATTGCCGGCATCACCAGCCGCATCTACAACTTTGCCGTGGCGCTGGTGGGCTGGATGAAGGGCGGCCTGGGGCAGGTCAACATCATCGGCTCGGTCATCTTCTCGGGCATGTCCGGCACGGCCATTGCGGATGCTGCCGGCTTGGGTGCGATCGAGATCAAGGCCATGAAAGAGCACGGCTACAGCACCGAATTTGCCGTGGGCGTCACTGCTGCCTCGGCCACGCTGGGCCCCATCATTCCGCCCTCGCTGCCCTTTGTGATCTACGGGATGATGGCCAACGTGTCCATCGGCGCGCTGTTCGTGGCGGGCATCATCCCCGGCCTTTTCATGACCGTGCTGATGATGGCCACGGTGGCCTACTTTGCCCACCGCAATGGCTGGGGTGGGGACGTCGCTTTCCAATGGGCCCGCCTGGGCAGTGCCACGCTGGAGATTCTGGTGGTGCTGGCCTTCCCCATGGCGGTGTGGCTGGCGGTCAAAGCCGGCATGTCGGTCAACGTGGCCGCGGGCCTGGCCTTTGTGGCCCTGCTGGTGCTGGACTGGCGCTTCAACTTTTCGGCCGTGCTGGCTCTCATGGCGCCCGTCATCCTGATTGGCGGCATGACCATGGGCTGGTTCACCCCCACCGAGGCTGCCATGGCGGCGGTCATCTGGGCGCTGTTTCTGGGCCTGGTGCGCTACCGCTCCATGACCCTTCGCACGCTGGCGCAGGCCACGTTCGAGACGATTGAAACCACCGCTTCGGTGCTGTTCATCGTGACCGCGGCGTCCATCTTTGCCTGGCTGCTCACAACCACCCAGGCCGCCCAAGCCCTGGCGGACTGGATTTTGTCCATCACCAGCAACAAGTGGGTGTTCCTGCTGCTGGCCAACCTGCTGATCCTGTTTGTGGGCTGCTTCATCGACACGATTGCGGCCATCACCATCCTGGTGCCCATCCTCCTGCCCATCGTGCTCAAGCTCGGCATCGACCCCATCCAGTTCGGCCTGATCATGACGCTGAACCTGATGATTGGCCTGCTGCATCCTCCCTTGGGCATGGTGCTGTTTGTGCTGGCACGCATCTCCAAGCTCTCGGTCGAGCGCACCACCGTCGCCATCCTGCCCTGGCTGGTACCGCTGATGCTGGCGCTGATCGCCATCACCTACATTCCGGCGCTCACCCTGTGGTTGCCGCAGCAAATGGGGTTGGTCAAGTGAATCCGGTGATCCGCATTCACCCGCAAGACGATGTGGTCATCGCCCGGCAGCAACTGCTGGGCGGCACCCGCAT